>JACRCK010000086.1 GCA_016219065.1 Deltaproteobacteria bacterium | reverse complement strand
GTGACGACCCGGGAACTTCCCTGATTTCTTTTTTCCAAGCCCCGGCAGCCGCCGCCCGAAAATAATGCCGGTTTGCCGATCCGTCCTTTTCCCTCTTTTTCAATAGCCGGTCGATGTGGTAATATGTCCCCGGTTTCGAACCCCAACTCAGTGAGCAGCGGCCTTGGTCGCGGAAAAGGATAGTTATAGCCGACGGGAACGATCGGTCGCCCCGGGTGCCGATCCAAGTTATGGCCACCACACCTTCCACCACGATCGAAGCCCCCAGCCGGTTCCGAGAGCTGCAAAACACCTTTCTGGGGCGCGGCCTGATCAAAGCCTTTGTCCGGGCTTCGGGTTTTCTGCCCGTTTGGTTCATGCGTCTCTTTGCCCTGGGGATTGTCTTGCCGCTGGCGATCCCCCTGACCCGGACCAACTTTCAAGAGGTCCGGGGAAATCTCCGCCGGATGGATCCGGGAAAATCCGGCTTCAAACGGGCCCTCGAAGCCTGTTCGGTTTATAAAAATTATACCTACTACCTGATCGACATGATGTACCTGAGCCATGGTCCGGAACGGGCCCGGGAGTATAGCGTCACCATTACCGGAGGAGAAAACCTGTGGCGGGCCCTCGAAAAGGGAACGGGTGTCCTGCTGCTGACCTCCCATCTGGGAAACTGGGAAATGGGCGGGAGGGCTCTGGCCGGGATCGGCCGGAAAATTCATGTCGCCTACGCCCCGGACAGCTCCAATCTCTTTGAACACCGGCGATCCCTGATGCGCGGGGACGAAGCCGTCCACAGCGTGATTCTGAAACCGGGCGGGATGACTTCCCTGACCCTTTACCGGCTCCTGGCGGACGGAGAACTGGTCGCCATCCAGGGCGACCGTCTCCTTTTCGATCGGGGTCTCCCGGTATCTTTTTTCGGTTCCCCGGCCCGGTTTCCCCAGGGTCCGATTCGACTGGCCCAGCTTTCGGGCAGCCCGCTAGTTCCCATTTTCATTCCCATGAAGGGCTATAAGTCCTATGAGATCATCATCGAGGCCCCGCTGGAAATGGCAGCCCAGGACCGGACCGAGGATAATCTGGCCCGGGTAGTCTCTGTTTTGGAGCGACATATCGGAAAATACCGAACCCAGTGGTATACCTTCCGGTCCTTCTGGGAGGCCGATTTGAGAAAGGAAACGGATTGAAGCTGAAAATTATATTCCCGGACCTGGGACACTTTCCCCTCGTCTACCGCCGGACCCTGCCGGTACTAGCCCCGGCCGTTCTGGCGGCCCTGACCCCTCCGGACATCGAAATCTCTTTTACCGATGAACGGTTGGGGCCGGTGACGGTCGAGGAGGACTGTGATCTGGTGGCCATCTCCGTCATGACCCCTCAGGCCGGGAGGGCCTATGAGCTGTCCCGCCTTTACCGAAAAAGAGGGATCCCGGTGGTCCTGGGGGGCGTCCATATTTCCCTCCTCCCTCAGGAGGCCGAGGGCCGGGCCGATGCCATCGTCATCGGTGAGGCCGAAGAGTCCTGGCCCCGGCTGCTGGAAGACTTTCAAAGGGGGTCACTGCAAAAAGTCTATCGTTGCCTGACCCCACCGGCGGAAATCCCCTTCCCGCGCTGGGACCTCTTTGACCGGGACCCTTATCTTCCTGTCCTGCCGGTCCAGGTGGCCCGAGGCTGTCCGGTGAATTGCGACCTGTGCTCCGTACCGCAGACCTTCGGACGGGAATTTCGGCCCTTAAATCTGGACCAGTTTTGGCCTCGACTGGCGCAACTGAACCGTTACCTGTTTTTGGTCAACGACAACCTTCACCTGGCCAAACGCCGCTCCGGGCCTTTATTGGAAACCCTCTCCGGGATTGGCCGGGAGTGGGTGGGGCTGGCCTCGCTGTCTATGGCCCGGGATGCGAGCTACCTGAAGCTCCTCCAAAAGAGCCATTGCTGGGCCATGTACCTGGAACTCAGCCCCTGGGTCTCTGCCGGTCTCAATGAGGTCATCGACGGGGTGGAGGTGCGCCGGGCCGGAGAGTATCTACAGCGGGTTCGGGATCAGGGGATCAAGGTGATCGCCTCTTTTGTCTTTGGCTTTGACCACGACCAGAAAGATATTTTTGAGCGGACGGTGGCCTTCGCCCTGGAGCATCGGATCGAGGAGGCGGAATTTCATATCCTCACTCCCTACCCCAACAGCCGGCTCTACCAGCGGATTGAAAGCGAAGGACGGCTCTTATCCCGGGATTTCTCGGAATATACGGCGGGGTCCGTGGTTTTCCAGCCCCGGAATATGACGCCCGAAGCGCTTTATCAAGGCTATCTCCAGGCCTGGCGTGATTTTTACCGGGGGTCCGAAATCCGGGAAACCGCGGAGGGACCGGTGGTGCTGACCTACAACTGTTTTCCAATTTCCCTGGACGAGATCCGGCGGGTCAAGGGGATCGACTGGTTGGACACCGTCATCGCAGCCCGGTATTCCGGAGGTTGATAAAAAAACGGCCCGGACGAACCGGGCCGCTGGAGAGGTTTTTATCTTTCTTCCCAAAAGGCGCCGGATCAGGCGGCGGCCATTTCCCGCCGGGCGGCCATATCCACCAGGACTCGTTCCCGACCCTTGTCCAGGCCCAGCGCCTTCCGTTTGGCTTCGATATGGGCGATCATCAGACGGGCCATCTCATAGGGATCGGCGGTAAAGCCCCATTTTCCCAGACCCAGCCCCTCCAGGTCCTCAAAAAGATGGCGGTGGAATTTGGTTTCTTCGATGATCGGAAAGGTGACCCCGAAGACGGTGTAGACTCCGGAGGCTACGAAATACTGGCCAATGGCAATCGCTTTTTCGCTCATCCATTCCGGGGCGGCTCCGGCCACCGGCAGATCGGCGATGCTCTGGCCCAGGCCGCCGTTGCGGACCATTTCCGCACAGGCGGTCAGGATCCGACTGTTATCCACACAGGAACCCAGGCCCAGGACCGGGGGCATCCCAACCGCCTCGCAGACTTCCCGCAAACCGGGTCCGGCCAGATAGGCGGCCTCCGGCAGATAAAACCCGGCCTTGGCCAGAGCCACCTGGGAGCAGCCGGTCTGAACCACCAGGATATCGTTCTTAATGAGTTCCTTCACCAGTTCCACATGGACCCAGTCCTGTTTAACCCGGGGATTGGTGCAGCCCACCACACCGGCTACCCCGCGAATCCGGCCGTTGATGATGTTGTCGTTTAAGGGCCGATAGGAACCGCGGAAGGTCCCGCCAAGCATGTAATTGATATATTCATGGGAAAAGCCGTGGACGCCGATACTCTTGAACGGGGGGATCTCGATGGGCAGTTTCCGGTTTTTGAAGCGGTCGATGGCCAGACGGACGATGGTATCGGTGCAGACCCGGGGTTCATGTTCTACGAAGGGCAGATGGTCGGCCCCCTCGATTCGGCAGCGGGTGTTCGTGGTGAACAGCCGGGTCCCGTAACATTGGGCGACCTTGGCCAGCCCCTGTTTGATGCATTGAATGTCAACCCCCATGGCATCCACGGCCCCGGTCACCAGCACGGCCTCGGTGGACATGAAGTTCCCCGCATGGGGGATGCCGTGGCGGCCCAGCATTTCCGCCCCGGAACAGCACATGCCAACCAAGTTGATCCCCTTGGCCCCGGCCGCCCGGGCCTCCTCCAGGAGGGCCGGGTCAGTCACCGAGGCCAGGATGGACTCGAACAGGTTCGGTTCGTGCCCGTGGATGATGATATTGACCTCATCCGCCTTCAGCACGCCCATGTTGACCTCGGCGGTGACCGGCATGGGGGTCCCGAAGAGGATGTCGGAAATCTCGGTGGCCACCATGGACCCTCCCCAGCCGTCGGCGAGCGCGGTCCGGCTGGACTGCCTGGTGATATTTTCGTAATGCTGGTCCATCCCCATGTGGGTGCGGGCCATCAGCTCCAGGACCTCACGCATGGCCCCCCGGGGGACGATCCCCTGTTTGCGCCAGGTTTCCAGGGTCTTTGCCGGAACCCGTTTGACGAAGGGAATCTCCCCTTCAAGCTGGATGAAGGTCCGCTCCAGTTCACGGTAGACGTCATTGCCGATGGCCTGCAATTCACGGCCTTCGGTCTCGATACCCAATTCCCGGGCCAGCTCCTCCAATTTGAGCGGGTCCTTGATACCGTAATCGGTGATGTGGCCGTTGATAACTTCCCGGAAAAGTGCCAGCATGCTCATTCCATGATCGGTGTGGGCCGCTGTTCCGGAAGCCACCATACGAGCGAAATTCCGGGACATGATGGTGTCGATGGTGGCCCCGCAGACCCCGACCTTCCCGTAAGGATCCTTGGAGCTTAACCGGCAGGGCCCCATGGCGCAGTGCTTGCAACAGGCCGAATCCGCTCCAATCGGGCAGGCCTTCATGCTGGCGGCCCGGTGGAAGGCCGTCTCCACTCCATCCCGTTCCGCCTTGGCGAGCATTTGCGCCGTAGCCTTACAGGTGGTAACCTCGTTGATCTTAAGTCCCTTCCC
>JACRCK010000082.1 GCA_016219065.1 Deltaproteobacteria bacterium | reverse complement strand
CAACCCCCTCCCGTCGAGGGAGGGGGAGCGTTTCGGTGATTTGGATTTTGGTCATTTGAATTTGTTTCGAATTTCGAATTTCGAGTTTCGGATTTAGCTCAAAATAGTTATGGGCGCGAGGTTAAAATCCTTCTTCCGGAATATCGACCGCCGAGGTATCCTCCTGCTGCAGACTGGTGTAGCGGGCGAAGACGTTGGGCAGGATGTTCCGGCAGAAGAACTTAACGGTCTCGATCTTTCCCCTGTAGAAATACCCGTCGGCGGAATTCCCCTCTACCCCCTGCAGCTTCTCCCGGGCGATCAGCCCCTGTTCCAGCATAAGGTGGGCCATGAGAACCTCGGAAAAGCATTCCAGGAAGCGGGTGGCCGCCAGGGGGATGAGCTGGGCTTTCCCTCCCTGGAAATACTGCATGAAACGCATGGTGTAGTCTCCGGTAGCCTGGGCCGCCTTGAAGAGCAGCTTCAGATCCGGCGCAAAATCGGGGTCCTCCTTGTGTGCTTTGGTAAAGTCGAAGATGTTCTGGATCCAGGATTGGAAAACCGCTCCACCCTCCATAGGCAGCTTGCGTCCGATCAGATCCAGGGACTGGATGTAGTTGGTCCCTTCCCAGATGGAGACGATTTTGATGTCCCGGGCGTACTGTTCTACCGGGAACTCGGCACAGTAGCCCACTCCGCCCAGGACCTGCATGGCGTCCCGGGTGAGATTATAGCCGAAATCAGAACAGTAGGCCTTGACCAGGGGAGTCAGCAGCTCGACCTGATTGGCGGCCTGTTTCTTTTTAGCAGCATCGGGATCGGACAAGGCCACATCGATCAGGAAAAAAAGCTTCCCGATCATGGCCCGCATGCCCTCGGTGCCGGCCTTCAGATTCATCAGCATCCGGCGGACGTCTTCGTGCTCGATGATTCGGACCCGATCGGCTCGTCGGTCGGTAAAGGGCGGGCCCTGGACCCTTTCCCTGGCATACTGCAGGGCCGAATCGTAGGCGGCTGCCGCCAGTCCCAGGGACTGAACGCCGCAGGCCATGCGGGCCTCGTTCATCATATGAAACATATTGGCCATACCGCTATGGGGTTCGCCCAGCAGAATGCCGCGGCACTTTCCGCTCTCGCCGAAACTCAAGGAGGCGGTGGTGGATCCGTGGATCCCCATCTTGTGCTCGATGCCGGTGCAGAAGACGTCGTTGGGCTCGCCCAGCGAACCGTCGGGATTGACCCAGATCTTGGGGACGATGAAAAGGCTGATGCCTTTCGTCCCCTTGGGGCCTCCCTCGATGCGGGCCAGGACCAGGTGGATGATGTTTTCGGTCAGGTTGTGGTCCCCGCAGGTGATGAAGCGTTTATTCCCTTCGATCTTATAGATTCGCGGATCCCCGGCCTCGGGATCGGGTACGGCCTTGGTCCGCAGCCAGCCCACGTCCGACCCGGCGTCGGGTTCGGTAAGGCACATGGTCCCGGCAAACACCCCGGTATTGAGCTTCTCCACGAACATCTCCCGGTCCAGATCGGTTCCGTAATGTTCAATCACGTCTGCATTGGACGAGGTCAGTCCGGGGTAGGTCATGAAGGCCGTGTTGGCCGCGACAAAAAACTCGCCGACCAGGCCACTCAGGGATGCCGGGAGTCCCTGTCCTCCCCGTTCCGGGTTGCCGGACATGGAAATCCAGCCGTTTTCGGCCATGACTTTCCAGCAGGGATGAAAGGATTCCGGAACCGTCACCTTTCCCTCGTCATATCCGCAGCCCTCCCGGTCGCCGTCCTGCATGGTGGGGCCCAACACTTCCTTGGCTACCTTGAGCGCCTCCTGGATGATCATCTCGAAATCTTCCTGGCTGAAATCCTTGTAGCGGTCGTAGCTCAGCAGGTTCGCCATGTTCAGGTGTTCAAACAATACAAATTTGGTGTCTCTTTCGTTCCGGTTGAAATAATTTACTCCCATGGTTCTGTCTCCTTGCGTTCTTTGTTTTCTAAAAAAGTATTATGATGGTTATTTTGGTTCTTCAAAAATTTGGAATCCCCAAATTCGAAATTCGAAGCACGAAATCCGAAACAAGCACGAAGGTTCGAAACCCGAATGACCAAAACAACCAAGTTTCGAATTTTGAAATTAGATCATTTTGAATTTGTTTCGTGCTTCGAATTTCGAATTTCGAATTTTTTTTTATAACATCAGCTTGCCGATAATTTCCTTCATGATTTCCTGGGTCCCGCCGCCGATAGACAGGATCCGGTTGTCCCGGTAGAGCCGTTCCACCAGGTATTCCCGCATGTACCCGTACCCGCCGTGGATCTGAACGGCGTCATAAGTGACCCGGTCGCTGACCTGGCAGGCGAAATTCTTGGCCATGGAAATTTCCTTGATCGGGTTCAGCCCGGCGTCGATCTTGGCCGCCACCCGGTAGGTGAATTCCCGGCTGGCTTCCAGCAGGGTGGCCATGTCCACCAGTTTGTGTCGGGTTACCTGGAAGCCTTCCAGGGTCCGTCCGAAGGCTTCCCGCTGTTTGGCATATTTCAGGGATTCTTCCAAGGCCAACTGGGAGGTCACATTGGCCAGCAAGGCCAACTGCAGGCGCTCCATCTGGAAGTTGGCCATAATGCCGTAAAACCCCTGCCCTTCTTCACCCAGCCGGTTGCCCACCGGCACTAAACAGTCTTCAAAAACCAGCTCAGCCGTGTCCGAGGCCCACCAGCCCATTTTTTTCAGGATCCGGGTCACAGTAAAGCCCGGCCGATCGGTTTCTATGGCCAGCAGGCTGACGCCGTGGGGCCCCGGCCCTCCGGTTCGGACGGCGCAGGTGAGGACATCGGCCCGGGCCCCGCTGGTGATGAAGGTTTTTCGGCCGTTGACCCGGTAAACATCCCCCTCTCGGACCGCCCGGGTTTGTATCCCGCCCACATCCGATCCGGCGTTGGGTTCGGTGATGGCCAGGGCGCAGATCTTTTCACCAATCAACACCGGGGGAACCAGCCGTTCTTTCAGGGCCGCGCTTCCCAGACGCAGAATGGGCGGCAAGCCGATATCGAGGGATCCTAAACCGGCGGCCACTCCCCCGGATCCGCACCGGGCGATTTCTTCAATAGCGGCCACTTTGATAAAAATATCCCCCTCGGTTCCTCCGTACTGTTCCGGGTAGCCGATACCCAGGATCCCGGCGGCGCCGGCCCGGAGGTAGAGGTCCCGGGGAAATTCCCCTCCCTCCTCCCATTCGGTGACAAAGGGCTGGATCTCTCTGGCGACGAATTTCCGGACCGTCTGGCGGACCAGGCGGTGGGTTTCGCCGAAGTATTCCTGAAAGGGCATGATTAGAACACTGCCTTTAAAATCAAATGGTGCATCATGATTGGAGTAATGGAGTGCTGGAGTAATGGAGTAATGCCATTAATAAACCCAATACTCCAACACTCCAATACTCCATCACTCCTTATAAATTTGCTACACCGGGAAAATGCTGGCGAAACGCTGGGCCAGCATGATGTCGCCCGTGGCCTTGAGCTTGCCGCTCATGAAGGCCTGCATGCCGTTCAGTTCCTTGTTCACCATGGCCAGCCAGGTCTCTCCCGCCATGCTCAGGGTGACGCTGGGGACGTCGTGGGCGCCTTCGTTGACCGTGCAGGCGCCGTCCTTGACGGCCACGTTCCATTTCCCGCCGTTATCGCCGGTAATGTCAAATGGGAAAACCGCGCTCAAGCCTTGGGCCGCATTGGGGTTGAAAGCCTCCGTCATCTTGGCAAATACTTCTTTTACGTCGGTGAAAGCCATGTCATTTCCTCCTTGGTTTTGGTTTTT
>JACRCK010000089.1 GCA_016219065.1 Deltaproteobacteria bacterium | reverse complement strand
GACAAGGGGGAGGTGATTGAAAAGCCGGAAGACATGTTCCGCCGGGTGGCCCGGGTGATCGCCTCGGCCGACGGCCGGTACGGGAAAAAGGAACGGGTCAAGAAAAGCGAGGAAACCTTTTACCGGATGATGACCGAACTGGATTTCATGCCCAATTCCCCGACCCTGATGAATGCCGGCCGGTCTTTGGGTCAGCTCTCCGCCTGCTTCGTTCTGCCGGTGGATGATGCGATCGACAGCATTTTCGAGGCCATTAAGCAGACGGCCATCATCCATAAGAGCGGGGGGGGGACCGGTTTTTCCTTTTCCCGGATCCGACCGGAGAAAGACATGGTCAAGTCCACCCACGGCATTTCCAGCGGTCCCATCTCCTTCATGACCGTCTTCGACGTGGCCACCGAGACCATCAAGCAGGGGGGGACCCGGCGGGGGGCCAACATGGGGCTCCTGCGGGTGGACCACCCGGACATTGAAAAATTCATCGAGGCCAAGCTGCAGACCGACCGGCTGAACAACTTCAACATCTCGGTCCTGATCACGGACCCCTTCATGGAGGCCGTGGAAAAGGACCTGCAGGTGGACCTGATCAATCCCCACTCGGGTCGGGCGGTACGCTCCGTTTCGGCCCTGGCCCTGTTCAATAAAATCGTCCAATCCGCCTGGCGCAGCGGCGAACCCGGGGTGGTCTTCATCGACCGCATCAACCGGGACAACCCCACGCCCCACCTGGGAGCCATCGAAGCCACCAATCCCTGCGGCGAGCAGCCCCTTTTACCCTACGAATCCTGCAACCTGGGATCCATCAATCTGGCCCGCATGGTCAAAAAGAATAAAGTCGATTTCGAGAAGCTGCGCACCACCATCCAGGAGGCGGTCCATTTTCTGGACAACGTGATCGACGTGAACCGGTATCCCCTGCCGGAAATCGAGAAGATGACCAAGGGCAACCGCAAAATCGGACTGGGTTTGATGGGTTTTGCCGACCTCCTGATCCAATTGGGGATTCCCTACAATTCGGAACGGGCCGTGGAACTGGCCGAAGAAGTCATGGAATTCATCCATACCGAGGCCCGCCAGGCCTCGGCCCTGCTGGGCAAAGAGCGGGGGAATTTCCCCAATTTCAAGGGCAGCATCTACGATCCGGGGAAAAAAGGGGCGGCCTTCATGCGCAACGCCACCACCACCACCATCGCCCCCACCGGGACGATCAGCATTCCCGCAGGTGCCTCCACCGGCATCGAACCGCTCTTTGCCGTGTCCTATTACCGGACGGTGCTCGACGGCACTAAAATGGTGGAGGCCAACCCTTATTTCAAGGAGACGGCCGTGGAACGGGGATTTTACACCCCGGAGCTTATGGAGGAGATCGCCAAGGAAGGGTCCATCCAGCAGCGGGAAGATATACCGGACGATTTAAAGAACATCTATGTGACCGCCCACGACATCGATCCCCAATGGCATATCCGCATCCAGGCGGCCTTCCAGCGTCATACCGACAACGCCGTGTCCAAGACCATCAACTTCCCCGAAGAGGCGTCTCCGGAGGATGTGAAAACGGCTTACCTGCTGGCCTACCGCGAAGGCTGCAAGGGGGTCACCATTTACCGCTACGGCAGCCGGGAGGCCCAGGTGCTCAACCTGGCCAAGACCAAGCTGGTCGAAGGCCCGCGAATCAATCCCCGACCGCGACCGGACCAGACCCGGGGGGTTACGGAACGGATCAACACCGGCTGTGGAAAACTCTACGTGACCATCAACGAGGACGAGCGGGGGTACTGCGAGGTCTTCGCCCAGATGGGCAAGACCGGAGGCTGCGCCTCCTCCCAGATCGAAGCCACCGGGCGCCTGATTTCCCTGGCCCTCCGGTCCGGCATCAGCATGGAATCCATCATCCGCCAGCTCTCCGGCATCCGTTGCCCCCTGCCGGCCTGGGTGAACGGTCACCAGGTCCTCTCCTGCCCCGACGCCATCAGCAAAGTCATCAGCAGCTACACCCACATCGAAACCTCGGACACCGCCTCCGGCATGGGTTCCTGCCCGGACTGCGGCGGCCAGATCGTCCATGAAAACGGTTGCCTGAACTGCCCGTCCTGCGGGTTTTCGCGGTGCAGCTAACCCTGACCGCCGGATCATTGCTCCCTCCGATTTTCATTTTCTTCCCGGAAGGCGTTTCAATTCGAAGCCTGACATGGTATTATCCTTAGAACAAGGGTGATCCAGAAAGAGGAAAGGAGATCCGTCATGAAAAAGTTAAAAATCGGACTGGCCTGCCTGGGGGCGATTTTTATGATCAGCACCGCGGCCGCGGTTCCCGCTCCAGCCGAAGTGAATGTCAATATCGGGATCGGCATCCCTTTGCCGCCGCCGCTGGTGATCCCGGTGCCGCCGCCCATTCTCCCGATCCCCAGGACCAGCGTGTATTTCGCGCCGACCGTCGAAGTGGATATCCTGTTTTTCGGCGGCTACTGGTATCGCCCCTACCGGGATCACTGGTATCGGGCCAGTTTCTACAACGGGCCGTGGATTTTCGTGGAACCCCAGCGGGTTCCCCGGGCCATCATCGCGCTGCCGCCGGACTACCGGAATATTCCCCCGGGGCATCGTCATATCCCCTATGGCCAGTTCAAGAAAAATTGGCGGACCTGGGATCGGGACCGCTACTGGTACCGGGATCATGACTGGAATTCGGATTATTGGCGTGGAAAACCGCCGAAATACCGGGACGATGGCTATGGAAGAGGTCGACCAAAACCCGATAAATGGGATGGGGGACCTCCCGGTCATCCCGGCCAGAGGGACAAGTGGGATGGCGGGGGACCTCCCGGCCATCCTGGAAAAGGGGACAAGTGGGACGGCGGAGGACCTCCCGGTCATCCCGGTAAAGGGGATAAGGGGGACGGCGGGGGACCTCCAGGCCATTCGGGGAAAGGGAAAGGCCATTAACCAAATCCTTGCGGATCACGAATGAATATACCGGTTATCGACACCCATGTCCATCTGGACGAACTGTCCGATCCGGATCAGGCCGTAACGGAGGCCCGGGAGGCCGGTGTCCTGGCTATTGTGGCCGTTGGCATGGATCTTCCTTCCAATACGAAGATCCTGGATTTGGCCCGCCGCTACCCCGGCTACGTCTATCCGGCCATCGGCTACCATCCCTGGAAGATCAGCCTATCGGGGGTCCGGGAGAATCTGGGCTTTCTACAAGAGCATCTGGACGAGGCCGCGGCCCTGGGGGAGATCGGACTGGATTATAAGGTGCCGGTGGAACGGGAGTTGCAGCACCTGGTGTTCCAGGACCTGCTGGACCTGGCCTGGCGAAAAAAAAAGCCGGTCATTATCCATGCCCGGCAGGCCCATGAAGACGCCTATGAACTGGTGCGGCGCAACGACCTGCCGAGGGCGGTTTTTCACTGGTACAGCGGACCCCTTGAGGTGCTGAAACGCCTGCTGCTGGAGGGGTATTCCATTTCCGCCACTCCGGCCCTGGCCTACAGCCCCAAACACCAGGAGGCTTTGGCTGTGGCGCCCCTGAAACAGGTGCTCTTGGAAACGGATTCCCCGGTCCGCTATCAGGGGTTGGAGTCCCGGCCGGCTTTCGTGGCCCAGAGTCTGGCCGAGGTGGCCCGGATCAAGCGGCTGGATCCGGAGGAGGTGGCGTTTAGAACCAATCAGAATGCCCGTGACTTTTTTGGAATCGTTTCATGAAGGTAGCGGAGCTTAAGACGCCGAACGCCGAACACTGAACGCCGAACGTCCATCCCCCCATGCCCAACTCCTATCAAACCAAGAATTACCTCGACCTCAAGGCGATCATTATCCTGCTGATTCTCTGCACCCTCTGGGGCGGGAACATGGCGGCCATCAAATTCAGCAATAAAGGCCTGGCGCCCATGTTCACCGCCGGTCTCAGGTCCCTGGTGGCCGCGGGCTTGATGTACCTCTGGCTGCGTTATCGCGGAGAGCGGATTTTTCCGCCCGGGCTGCGCAAGATACACGCGGTCATGGTCGGGGTGCTGTTCGGACTGGAGTTCGCCTTCATTTACATCTCGCAGCACTACACCCTGGCCAGCCGGTCCTATATTTTTTTGTACACGCACCCCTTCTGGGTGGCCTGGGGCGCCCACTACCTGATCCCGGGAGATCAGTTGACTCGACGGCGCTTCCTGGGCCTGCTCCTGGCCTTCGGCGGTCTGGTCTTCGCCTTTTCGGAAGGGTTAACCCGGTTTTCCGGTTCGGTACTCTGGGGAGACTTCCTGGTCCTGCTGGGGGCCTTGGGTTGGGCTGCCACCACCCTGTATGTCAAGCTTTTTCTGGTCCGCTCCTGCGGGGCCTTTCAGACGCTGATCTATCAACTGATTTTTTCTGCGCCGGTTTTGTTTGTTTTAAGTTTTCTTCTGGAAGGGAACCCGATCCGTTATGTCGACTGGACGATCGGGATCTCCTTTTTTTACCAGGCGGTCATCGTGGCCTGGTTGAGTTACTGGGCCTGGTTTTACCTGATGCATATCTACCCGGTCACCAGCCTGGCCGCCTTCTCCTTTATTACCCCCATTTCCGGGGTTTTTATCAGCAGCCTGCTGCTCCAGGAACCCTTGAGCCTTACCCTGCTGGTCTCCCTGGTCCTGATTTCCCTGGGCATTTATTGGGTGAATAAAAGATAGCCGCCCGGCTTGATTTCCCGGGTGGGCATCCTTATTTTCGAATTTAAGACCTGCCAAATACAATAATTAATTATTGAAGTTAAAGGAGTCGAACCCCGCCATGACCCCCGATGATCTGATCATACCCTGCCCGCACTGCGGTACGAAAAATCGAATTCCCTGGAACCGCCGGGGAGACCAGGCCATCTGCGGGAAATGCCGCCGGCCCTTCACGACCGGCGGCTCCCGGCTGGATCACCCGGTGGAAGTGACGGACCAGAGTTTCACCCGGGAGGTCCTGCAGCACCCGGGACCGGTGGTGCTGGATTGCTGGGCCCCCTGGTGCGGCCCCTGCCGTTCGGTGGCCCCGGTGCTGGACCAACTGGCCAGGGAATATGCCGGAAAGGTAAAAATCGCCAAGTTGAATACGGATCAGAATCAACAGACAGCCCGGAATTATTCCATCCAAAGCATTCCGACCCTGCTCTTTTTCAAGGGGGGGAAACTGGTCAACCGGCAGGTGGGCGCCCTGCCCAAGCCGGAAATGGAAAGGCTGATCCGGACGATCCTCTAACCCGTCAAAGCTTTAAAGGTTTGATAAACTCCTGCTCGCAGGCTTGCTGAAACGCTTCGGGGTGGTCGGGGAGCAGTTCGGCGTCCAAAGCCCGCAGGCGCCGGGCCAGAGCCGTCAGGCGCCGGCGCAGGAGGCGCCGTATCTTTTCCACCGCCTCCCAATCCTCGTCCTCCCGGAAACGGGTAAACGTGGCGACGATTTCGGGAATCATCAGCCGGGACAGGCCCTTTAAATTGGCAAGGTAAAAGGCGAAAGAGCCGGCCTTGCGGTTTTGAATGATATGCCGGAGTGTCCCGGAGGGATGGGTATCACCGAGCAGGTCTTTGAGACTGCGCAAATAGATCTCGATCCGGCTGTGGGGGAAAAGGCGCAACAGGTTGCCCCAG
>JACRCK010000077.1 GCA_016219065.1 Deltaproteobacteria bacterium | reverse complement strand
GGCGGCCAACGCCGGGGTCCGCCGGGCCTTTGCTGAAGTCCTCGGCTTGGGGGCCGGGGAACTGATTATCCCCCGGCACTTCTTTTCCATGGGGGCCATCGGGGCTTCCCTGGTGGTTCAGGAAGATCCCCGGCGCCGGGGAGACTTTCGGGGTCTGGAAGCGTTGCAGGACTATATCCGCTCCTTCGCCCCCGAAGCCCGCCGGTTAAAACCGCTGGCCCTCCGGGCGGATTACCAGCAACCCTTCACCACAGTCGACGGGTCCCCGGATGGGGGGGGGGAGAAGATCGAGGCTTATCTGGGCCTCGATGTGGGCTCGATCAGCACCAATGTGGTCGTAATCGATCGGGACCTGCGGGTCCTGTCCAAACAATACCTGATGACCGCCGGCCGGCCGCTGGAGGCCATCCGGCAGGGACTGGCCGCCGCCGGTCAGGAGGTGGGCGACCGGGTCATTATCCGGGGGGCCGGCACGACCGGTTCCGGCCGGTATCTGACCGGCGATTTCATCGGCGCCGACATCGTCCGCAATGAGATCACCGCCCAGGCCACGGCGGCGGCGGCCATCGACCCGGAGGTGGACACCATTTTCGAGATCGGCGGGCAGGACTCCAAGTACATCAGTCTGGAAAACGGGGCCATCGTGGACTTTATGATGAACAAGGTCTGTGCGGCCGGGACCGGTTCTTTTCTGGAAGAGCAGGCCGAAAAGCTGGGGATTTCGATTCGCGGGGAATTCGGGGACCTGGCCCTGGCCTCCCCGGAACCCGTCCGGCTGGGGGAACGGTGCACGGTCTTCATGGAATCCGACCTGGTCCATCATCAGCAACGGGGCATGGACCAGCCCGATCTGGTGGCCGGTTTGAGTTATTCCATTGTGGAAAATTACCTGAACAAGGTTGTCGAGGACCGGCGCATCGGCCGCCGTATTTTTTATCAGGGCGCCACCGCTTCCAACCAGGGTATCGTAGCCGCCTTCGAGCAGGTGGTCGGCAAACCGATCACCGTCCCGGAACATAACGACGTCACCGGGGCCATCGGGGTGGCCATCCTGGCCCTGCGGGAGCGAAACTGGGAACAAAGCCGGTTCAAAGGGTTTGATCTGGCCCAAAGCGCCTATCAAATCTCCTCCTTCGAGTGTCAGGGCTGCCCCAACCAATGCGAGGTCAAAAAGGTCACCATCGAGGGGGAACGGCCGTTGTTTTACGGCAGCCGCTGCGACAAGTATGATCTGGACAGCCGGAAGAAACCCGTGGGGAGAACGTTGCCCGACCTCTTTGTCGAGCGGGAAAACGGACTGGTCGGACGGCCCGAAGATCTGAATCCGGGAGGGCGCCGGGGCCGCATCGGCATCCCGCAGATGATGTTTTTCCGGGAATTGCTGCCCTTCTTCCGGACCTTCTTCACCGAGTTGGACTTCGAAGTCGTCCTCTCCGGGCCGACCAATAAATCCGTTATCCACCGGGGCGTGGAAGTCATGGCGGCCGAGACCTGCCTGCCGATCAAGGTGGCCCATGGGCATATCCTGGAATTGATCGGCCAAGGGGTCGACCGGATCTTACTACCCAGCATCATCGATTTAAAAACCAAAAACCCGGAATACCCCCAGGGGGTGATCTGCCCCTACGCCCAGAGCCTGGCTTATACCGTCCATTCCAGCATCAACTTCGCCGCCCGGGGGGTCCGGGTTTTTCAACCGGTCCTCTATTTCGGACGGGGCCACAAGGCCCTCAAAAAAGGGCTGGTCCAACTGGCCCGGGAGCTGGGCCTCAATCCCTTCACGATCCAGATCGCCATGGAAAGGGCCCTGGCGGCCCAGGAGGACTTCTATGACCGGCTGCTCCAGCGGGGCCGGGAAATCATGGAAGCCCTGAGTCCGGAAGAAATCGCCCTGGTGGTGGTTACCCGTCCCTACAACGGCTTTGACCCGGGGATCAACTTGAATATACCCAAAAAACTCCGGGAACTGGGCGTCCTGGCCATCCCCATGGATTTTTTCCCCCTGGACGCGCCGGTCGATCCCGAAGAACCGAAGAACCACTACTGGCGTTTTGGTCAAAAAATCATGGGGGCGGCGGATGTCCTCCGACAGCACGAAAATCTCTACGGCCTGTACATCACCAATTTCAGTTGCGGCCCCGATTCCTTTATCCTACACTTTTTCCGCCAGGCCCTGGCCGGAAAACCCTACCTGGAAATCGAAATCGACGAACACAGCGCCGATGCCGGAGTGGTAACCCGGCTGGAAGCCTTTCTGGACAGCCTAAAAAATTCCCGTGGCCGGATCCGGAAAACCGCCCCGCGTCCTCCGGTGAGCCGGATCCCCGGGGGCAATAGCCGCAAAATATTCATCCCGCCCATGACCGACCACACGCTGGCCGTAGCCGCCGCCTTTCAGGCCTGCGGGGTAGCGGCCGAAGTGCTGCCCGACTCCGACCAAGAAACCCTGATCCTGGGCCGGAAACTGACCTCGGGCAAGGAATGTTATCCCTGCACCCTGACTACCGGCGACATGGTCAAACTGACCCAGCGTTCGGACTTCGATCCCCGGCACTCGGCCTTTTTCATGCCCTCCGGGACCGGTCCCTGCCGGTTCGGTCAATACCATCGCTTTCACCGGCTGGTCCTGGACGAACTGGGTCTCCCCGAAGTCCCCATTTATGCCCCGGACCAGAGCGAGACCTTCTACGCAGAACTGGGCATGGTGGGCGGCAACGATTTCGCCCGCCTGGGTTGGCAGGGGGTGGTGGCCGTGGATATGCTGGAGAAAAAACTCCGGGAAACCCGGCCCTACGAAGTCCTCCCCGGGCGGACGGAAAAGGTTTACCGCCATTATTTGCAGCGCATCGCCGACACCATCACCTCCCGGGGGGATCTGGTGGAATTGCTGAAGGGAGCCCGCCGGACCTTTGAACAAATCCCGGTCTCCGACCCGGGCTCCAGACCGGTGATCGGGCTGGTCGGGGAAATTTATACCCGCGCCAATAAATTCTCCAATGAAAACGTGATCCTGGAAATCGAAGCCCTGGGCGGCGAGGCCTGGATGCCGCCCATCGCCGAGTGGATCCTCTATACCAACAATACCGCCATCTGGCGGGCGATCCGGCTGCGAAAATATTCCAATCTGCTGGAACTGCTGCTGACCCACCACGTGCAGACCAAACTGGAGCACGAACTGGAAAATACGTTCAAGGGGGCTTTACGCAATTTCGGAGAACCCTCCATTTCCGAAACCCTGAAAAGGGCCAAACCCTATCTGGATCCTTCCTTCGAAGGAGAGGCCATCCTGAGCATCGGGAAGGCCACGGACTACCTCCTGAAGGGGGCCTCCGGTTTGATCAACATCATGCCCTTCACCTGCATGCCCGGCACCATCGTCAACGCGCTGCTCAAGCGGTATCGGGAAGATCACCGGAACATCCCTTTTCTCAATCTATCCTATGACGGACAGGAACAAACCAACACCCGGACCCGGCTGGAGGCTTTCATGTATCAGGTACAACAGTATCGCCGCCGGCAACCGATCGGAGACTAACCATGGCCCCCGTCAAAAAACTGCTGGTAAACGCCATCGATCCGGAAGAGTACCGGGTAGCGCTGATCGCCGATGGGCTGCTGGAAGAATTTTACATCGAGACCGCCGCCCGGGAGCAGATCCGGGGCAATATTTACAAGGGGGTGGTTGCTCATATCGAACCGGCCTTACAGGCGGCTTTTATCGATTACGGGGCTGAAAAAAACGGCTTCCTCCAGGCCGATGAAATCCACCCGGATTACTTTCAACAATGCCCCGCCACTCCGGAACCGGACACCAAAAATCGAACCCCCATTCAACACCTGATCAACCGCGGCCAGGAGATCCTGGTTCAGGTCACCAAGGAGGAGACCGGGAAAAAAGGGGTGGCCTTGACCACCTATCTCTCCCTGGCCGGCAATTTTCTGGTGTTGACTCCCGGCGATCCCCAGGTCGGCATTTCCCGTAAAATCGAGAGTGAAGAGGAGCGGACCCGTCTAAAAGAAATCATCGCCCAGTTAAAGATCCCCGAGGGGATCGGGTGTATTGTCCGCACCTCCGGCAATGGCAAAACCAAACGGGAATTGGCCAAGAACCTGGAGGACCTGCTGCGGCTCTGGGAACAAATTCGCAACCGGGCCATTGAACAACCGGCGCCGTCCCTGATCTACAAGGAAATCGATCTGGCCGTCCGCAGCGTCCGGGATCACTTTTCTCCGGATATCCAGGAAGTCCTGATCGACAACAAAGAGATTTATAAACAGGTCTTGGACTTCCTGAAAATCATCAACCCCAAATACGGCAACCGGGTAAAACTGTACAAGGAAACCCGCCCGATTTTTTCCAAATACCAGATTGAAATTCAGATCGAAACCATCTTTCAAAACCGGGTCAATTTAAAATCCGGCGGCCAGATCGTGATCGACCCTACGGAAGCCCTGGTGGCCGTGGATGTCAATTCCGGACGTTCGGTGAAAGAGCGGCAAATCGAGGAAACGGCCTATAAGACCAACCTGGAAGCCGCCGAGGAAATCGCCCGCCAGTTGCGACTGCGGGACCTGGGGGGCTTGATCGTCATCGACTTTATCGACATGAAAGAGGCCAAGCACCGCAACGAAGTGGTCAAGACCCTGAAAAATCATTTAAAAAGCGACAAGGCCCGGACCTCGTTGGGGCGCATTTCCAAATTCGGCCTGCTGGAGATCTCCCGACAGCGGATCCGGCCGCCCATTCAGTTCGGCTCCTATTATACCTGTCCGGTCTGCCGGGGGCGGGGGCAGGTCCGGTCGGTCGAGACCCTGGCCCTTTCCTATCTGCGCAAAATCTGGCTGGGGATCTCCAAGGGGACCGTGGCCACCGTCCAGGGGGTTTTACCGCTGGAAGTGGCCAATTATTTATTGAACCGGAAGCGGGAGGACCTGTTCCGCCTGGAAACCCGCCATGAAGTCAGCATCCTGCTGGAGGGCCGCCCGGACGTCCTGCCCGAAGAAGGCCACCTGGATTTCATCAAAAAAGAAGCGGCGGAACCGGGTTCCCCGCGCACCAACCATCAACCGCCCGAAGGATCAACGGAGTAATGGAACCGCCGGCCCACCCGGTTATCATTGATCTCCATACCCACATTTTCCCCCCCGAGATCGTGGCGGAAAGGGAAAAATTTTTTCCGGGCGAACCGGCCTTCCGGCTCCTCTACGAAAACCCCCAAAAGTCCCCCTTGGCCACCGCCGAAGACCTGATCGCCGCCCTGGATCGGTCGGGCCTGGCGGGAGCGGTGACTTTCGGCTTCCCCTGGAGGCAACCGGACCTCATCCGCCGAGGCAACGATTACGTCCTCGAGTCCGTGGCCCGCTACCCGGACCGCCTGCGTGGTTTTGCCTGCGTCAATCCCGAACTTCCGGACGCAGTGGCGGAAGCCGAACGCTGCCTCGGAGCGGGCCTGCAGGGAATCGGGGAATTGGCCTTATATGCTGCTCCGGCTGTAAAAAACTGGTCGGAATGCTTCCGCCCCCTGGCCGGACTGGCCGGTGAACGGGGCCTCCCCCTGCTGCTCCATACCAACGAACCGGTGGGGCACTGCTACCCGGGAAAAGAACGCCTCCCCGTCTGGGAGCTGTATGACCTGATCCGGTCCTTTCCGGAAACCCTGTTTATCCTGGCCCACTGGGGGGGCGGGTTGTGGTGGTATCAGCTCCTGAAGCGGGAGGTGCGGGAGGTATTGCACAACGTTTTCGTGGATACGGCGGCCTCCCCCTTCCTGTACCGGCCCGAAATTTACCGTTACGCCATCGAAATTTTCGGCGCCCATAAAATCCTTTACGGCAGCGACTACCCGCTGCTGCCGGTGGACCGCTATTTAAAGGAAATGGCAGCCGCCCGGATCGAGGAACCGGACCGCCTGGCCATCCTGGGGGGCAATGCCCAAAGAATTTTGCGCTGGCCCCGCGGTTCAAAATTGGATTGAAAAAGGGCCATAATATGGTAACATTCAAAGTCCGGGATAACGGCTGGGGCCTCACCGAAGCCCAGAGCAACCATCCCGGTCCTTCTGTATCTAGGTATGCGGGAGCGGGTAGACGCCAGAGGCGGCCGAATAATCATCCGCCGTCCGGCCGGCAAGGGAACCGAAGTTGCCAGACAAATACCCTCATTAGAAAAGGAGTCACACCATGATTAAAATTTTAGTAGCCGACGACCATCCCATCGTCCGTCAGGGACTCAAACAAATCCTTTCCGAATACCCCGATATGACAGTCGCCGACGAAGCCGGCAACGGGAAGGAAGTTCTGAGCAAGGTAGCCAAAAAAGATTACGATATCGTTTTGCTCGACATTTCCATGCCCGGTCGAAACGGGTTGGATATTCTGAAGGAATTGAAGAGCAAAAAACCAAAACTTCCGGTCCTGGTTTTGAGCATCTATCCGGAGGACCAGTATGCCGTTCGCGTTTTGAAACTGGGCGCGTCCGGCTATCTCACCAAGGAAAGCGTTCCCGAAGAACTGGTGGCGGCCATTCGTAAGGTGGCCCGGGGGCGCAAATACGTCAGCAACTACCTGGCGGAAAAACTGGCTTCCGACCTGGAGATCAATGCGGAAAAGCCCCTCCACGAAAATCTTTCCGACCGGGAATACCAGGTCATGTTCATGATTGCCTCCGGCAAGCGGCTCAAGGAGATCTCCGAGGAACTGTCCCTGAGCATCAAGACCATCAGCACCTACCGGTCCCGTATTATGGACAAAATGAAGATGAAGAATAATGCCGAATTGATTCGGTACGCCCTGCAGAACAATTTGGTTTAGCCGTCCTCCGGCCTTTTCATTGCCTCAGCCCACGACGATTATTTTCTTAGTACTTCAATTTATCCTACAATTATTATAAACCAATATTCAGTATTTTTTTTATTATACCTACAAAAAAATAAGACTTTGCCGACTATAATTCCCTGCCGGAGTAAGCTATAAGTCTTTGATTTTAGCGATTTGCATTCCTTTCCTCAAAAACCAAATTCACAAATGCCTTATAGATCCAAAAAGGAAGGAGGGGGGAAATTTTCCCCGGTTTCGTTTTGACTCACTTATTCAACAACAAAATGAAGGAGGGAACCGTATGACGGTTACGAGGCGCGACTTTTTGAAAGTCTGCGGAGGAACTGCGACCTTTTTAGGATTTTCCAAACTGCAGGTCCTGGAGGCGCTGGCCCAGGCCAAGGAAGGAAAACCGGCTGTCCTCTGGATTCAGGGCGCCGGCTGCACGGGTTGCTCGGTATCGCTGTTGAACGCGGTGGATCCGGATATCGCCAAGGTCCTGCTGGAGATCATCAGCCTGAAATTTCACCCTACCGTAATGGCCGCCGCCGGCGAAATGGCCATGGCCAAACTCTATGACGCCGCCAAGACCTACGACGGGAAGTATTTCCTGGTCGTGGAGGGTGGTGTGCCTACCGGGGCCAACGGCCATTATTGTATGGTCGGGGAATATAAGGGGAAGGACGTGACCATGCTGGATTTGACCAAGCGCCTGGGACACCGGGCCGCCGGCGTACTGGCGGTCGGGGCCTGCGCGGCCTTCGGGGGAATTCCCGCGGCCAAGCCCAATCCGACGGGCGTCAAATCCGTCCAGCAGATCTTTAAGGACAACGGCATCAAGACTCCGCTGATCAACATCGGCGGCTGCCCGCCCCATCCCACCTGGATGGTCGGCACCATCGCCCATATCCTGACCAAGGGTCTTCCCGAAGTGGACGGTTACAAGCGACCCAAACTGTTCTTCAACAACAATATCCATGACAACTGTCCCTACTTGAAGCATTACGACGCCCAGAAGTTCGCCAAGACCTGGGGCGAAAAAGATGCCTGCCGGGTCAAATTGGGCTGCAAGGGGCCGGACACCAACGCCGACTGTTACAAGAAGATCTGGAACAACGGGGTGAACTGGTGCGTGGACAATGCCATCTGCATCGGCTGCGTGGAACCGACCTTTCCGGACGGGGTTTCCCCGCTCTATGAGCAGACTACGGGTTAGGAAAGGAGAAAGCTGAACCATGGCACGATTAGTGATTGATCCGGTTACCCGTATTGAGGGACACCTCAAGATCGAAGTGGAAGTCAAAGACGGAAAGGTGGTGGACGCCCGCTCCACCGGCGCCTTGTTCCGCGGTTTCGAAATGATCCTGAACGGGCGCGACCCCCGGGATGCCTCCCAGTTGACCCAGCGCATCTGCGGCGTCTGCCCCACGGCCCACGCCACGGCCTCGGTCCGCTGTCTGGACAGCGCCTTTAAAGTCAAGCCCACCACCCAGGGCCGCCTGCTGCGGAACCTGGTTTTTGCCTCCAACTACCTGCAGAGCCACATCCTGCATTTTTACCACCTGGCCGCCTTGGACTACGTAAAAGGCCCGGAGACCGAACCTTTCATCCCGCGCTACGAAGGCGATTACCGCCTGGACAAGGCCACCAATGATGTGGCGGTCGGCCAGTACCTGGAGGCCTTGAAGATGCGGGCCTTGGCCCAGGAAATGGTCGCCACCTGGGGCGGCAAGATGCCCCACGTAGCCGGCTTTGTGGTCGGCGGCTGCACCGCCACCCCCACGGCCGAAGAAATCGAAACCTTCAAAAAGAAACTGGCGGTCGTCAAAAAGTTCGTCGACCAAACCTACGTCCCCACCGTGTATCTGGTGGCCGGGGCCTACAAGGACCTCTTCGGCGTCGGCGCCGGATGCAAGAACCTGATCTCCCACGGGGTCTTCCCCCTGGACGACGACGACAAGACCTTCCTGCTCAAACCGGGCACCTTTACCCAGGGCAAGGATTTTGAATTCGATCCCAAGGAAATCCGGGAATTCGTCAAGTATTCCTGGTTTGACGATAAAACCACCGGGTTGAATCCCCGGGTCGGTAAAACCATTCCCGCCCCCGGTAAAAAGAATGCCTACTCTTATGTCAAAGCCGTCCGCTACAAGGGGTTACCCCACGAAGCGGGTCCGCTGGCCCGGGTCTGGATCAGCAATCCGGTCTTGAGTAAAAACGCGAACAAGTTCCTCGGCCTCCCGGCGGACAAAGAAATCCGTTTCCGTGATCTGGGCGACAAGGCCTTTTCTATCCTGGGCCGGCACGCCGCCCGGGCGGAAGAGGCGGCTATCGTGGCGGCGGCCATGGAAAAATGGGTGGCCGAACTGAAGCCGGGCGTCTCCGGGGCCCAGGAGGTCAAGGTGCCGGTATCCGGTGAAGGGGCCGGCTTCTCCGAAGCCCCCCGCGGGGCCCTGAGCCACTGGATCACCATCCGGGACAAGAAGGTCGCCAATTACCAGGTCTGCTCGGCCACGATCTGGAACGCCTGCCCGCGGGACGACAAGAAGGTCCCCGGTCCCCTCGAACAGGCCCTGATCGGGACCCCGGTACCGGACATTGACAATCCTCTGAATGTGGTGCGGGTGGTCCGCGCCTTTGACCCCTGACTGGGTTGTGCCGTGCACGTGATGCACGTTGACACCAAGCAGGTCCGGGAATTCAAAATCGGTTGATCAACCTTTTCCTTACCAGGGGCCGGGATTTCCCGGCCCCTTTTTTTATGGATCCCTGATGAAGGAAAACAAAAAGGTAGTAATTCTGGGAATCGGAAATCTGCTCCTGAAGGATGAAGGCGTGGGAATTCAACTGATCCAACTCCTGGAGCAGGAAACCCTGCCTCCCGGAGTGGAGCTGGTGGACGGCGGCACTTCCACGCTGGATATCCTGCCGCTGCTCCAGGAGGCCGATAAAATCATCGTGATTGACGCCATGAAGGCCGGCGGAGAGCCGGGCAGTATTTACCGCTGCCGTCCTTCCGACCTGATCCCGTCCGAGGACGCCCCCATGTCCCTCCATCACATCGATTTCCTCCAGGCCTTGAAAATGAACAAAATGCTGGGCGACGACCTGGAACCCCGGACCGTTATTTTCGGGGTCGAGCCCCAGGAAATCGAATGGGAGATCGGCCTGACGGCTCCCGTGGCCGCAAAAATACCGGTCCTGAAAAAGCTGGTGTTGGAGGAGGTGGGAAAAATGTAGGGGTCTGGAGTAATGGAGTGGTGGAGTATTGGAGTATTGCTTTTTTATCCATTACTCCAGCACTCCATTACTCCAATACTCCGGTGGGTTTATCGCTGTTTCTATCCTTTCAACTCCGAAGTACACTGCGGACAACGGGTGGCCTTGATCGGAATAGCCGAGTAACAATGGGGACAATCCTTGGTATGCGGCGGGGCCGGCGGGGGAGCTTTCTGCAAGCGGTTGAGCTGCCGGACCACCAGGAAGATGGCGAAGGCGATAATGACGAAATCAACGATGGTGTTGATGAAAACCCCGTACTTGATGACCGGCACCCCGGCCGCTTTGGCTTCGGCCAGAGTGGCTACCGACTTGCCGGACAGGTTGATAAACAGCTCGCTGAAATCCATCTTTCCCAGCAGCAGCCCGATGGGAGGCATGATGACATCGGCTACAAAGGAGCTGACGATCTTGCCGAAGGCCGCTCCCAGGATGATGCCTACCGCCATATCCATCACGTTGCCCTTTAAAGCGAACTCCTTAAATTCTTTCCACATGCTGCCTCCTCCTTTCGTTAATTAAAACCGGCTCTACCCATAGGTAACATAACAGAATCAAGGAAAACCTTGCAATTGAAAACAAAAATTGACAAGATACCCCAATCGATCCATTAATCATTGCACTTTATCCGGGAAAACCATGAATTTCAATTCAACTGTCGAGCTGCTGAACCGCCGTTTTCAGGAAAGCCGGGATCAATCCCCCCGCTACCGTCCCTTCCTTGATTTCTGGGAAAAGATTCTGCAGGTTCAATCCCGCTTTATCTCCGCCAACGAGCCGGCCTCTTTTCCCCAGCCGGACTCCCGCACCCAGATGATGTTGCGGGAAGGGTTCCCCTTGAGCCCCTTTCAGGATGTCCCCGTGCCCCCGGAACGGATGCGGGCTTTGTTTCAAGAAATTCTCCGGGCCCTGGACCCGGTCAACCCGAAAATCTCCGCTCAACTGCCCCTGCTGGAAGACTGGCTGGCGAACAGCGGCCCTGATTTTCAAACCTGGCGGGAACTGGTGCTCCGGGAGGACGGCCGGGCCTTTATCCGGGAAGCCGAAGCCAACGGCCTGGATCCGGGAATATTGCTCTTCCTGTTCCTGGCCAGTTGGAAACCTTTTTTGAAATCCCAGGCCCTGGCCCTGAAACAAACCCCCGGTTTCGACTGGACCGTCTGGAGCAAAGGCTTTTGCCCGGTCTGCGGCGGCCCGCCCCTGCTGGCCTATCTCCAGCAGGACGGAAAGCGGTGGGGGGTCTGTTCTCTCTGTGAGTTCAGTTGGAATCTGCCCCGTTTCCTTTGTCCCGAATGCGAGACCTCGGATCCGCAACGCTTGCGTTATTTTTTCACCGAACCGGAGCACGGCTTCCGGGTGGAGGTCTGCGACGGCTGCCGCCATTATCTGAAAACCATTGACCTGCGGGAAGTCGGTGGGGAGCCGCTCCCGCTACTGGATGACCTGTTAACTACCCACTTGGATCTCTGGGCCAGGGATAAGGGGTATCATAAACTGGCCTTGACGGATCAAATCGGTTAAGAATTAAGAAAGGACCGGCCATGAAGATTCACTTCAAAGTCTGGTTCGAAAAAAACGATTCCCAGGTCTTGTTCGGGGAAGGGCGCCTGCAGTTGCTGCAGGCCATTGTCGATCAGGGTTCCTTGGCGCAGGCGGCCAAAAAAATGGAGATGTCCTACCGGGCGGCCTGGGGCCGCCTGAAGGCCTCCGAGGACCGGTTGGGATTTCCACTGACCGAAAAAGATGTGGCTCTGGGGAAACGGGGCGGATTGCGTCTAACGGCCCAGGGCCGGGAAATGCTGGAAAAATACCGCACGGTCCACCAGGCCCTGGAACAATTAGTCGCTCAACTGGAGAAGAAACTGTTTTGAAGAACTCAGCGGCAGACCGCTTGACCGCGTTGGAAAAGGCCCTGATCTTTGAGTTGACCGGGGACCTGGAAATCATTCCGGAGCCTTTTTTCCCCCTGGCCGACCGGTTGGGAGTTTCCCAGCGCCAAGTGCTGGGGCTGGCCCGGCGGTTAAAAAAAGACGGGACCATCCGGAGATTTGGTGCCACCCTGCGCCACCGCAATTCCGGCTTTGAGGCCAACGCCATGGCCGTTTGGCAGGTGCCCCTGGAACGAATCGAAGAGGTGGGCCGGGCCATGGCCGCCTTCCGGGAAGTCACCCATTGCTATCAGCGCCCGCCCCAGGCCGACTGGCCTTACAACCTGTACACCATGATCCACGGGCCCACGGAAGATCACTGCCGGCAAGTGGCCCAAAAAATAGCCCAGGCCGTCGGGGTGGAACAATTCCGGCTTTTGTTCAGCCTTCAGGAACTAAAAAAAACCACCATGAGGTATTTTTTCCATGGCTAACCGCATCGTCAACTCCGAAAAGCTTTTTCAGCGGGCCCGGCAGGTTATTCCGGGTGGCGTCAACAGCCCGGTACGGGCGGCCAAGGCCGTCGGCGCGGTCCCTCTTTTTATAACCCGGGCCGAGGGCTCGAGAATCTATGATGCCGACGGACAGTCCTATCTGGATTACGTCGGCTCCTGGGGGCCAATGATCCTGGGGCACGCCCATCCGCAGGTGCTGGAGGCCGTCATCCAGGCCGCCGGCCGGGGAACCAGTTATGGCGCGCCCACGGAAATCGAAGTGGAACTGGCCGAAGAGATCGTTTCCCGGATGCCGGCGATCGGCCAAGTACGCCTGGTCAACTCCGGGACCGAGGCCACCATGAGTGCCGTCCGCCTGGCCCGGGGCTTCACGGGACGCTCCCTGCTGGTTAAATTCGATGGTTGTTATCATGGCCACGGCGACAGCTTCCTGGTCAAGGCCGGATCGGGACTGGCGACGCTGGGCATCCCGGGCAGTCCCGGGGTACCGGAAGAGATCGCCTCCCTGACCCTTTCCCTGCCCTATAATGACCTCCAGGCCGTCTCCGACCTGTTTCGGGCTCAGGGTCCCCGGATTGCCGCCGTCATCGTAGAGCCCGTGGCGGGAAACATGGGGGTGGTTCTGCCGCAACCGGGTTTTCTGGCCGGGTTGCGGGAAATCACCGCCCGGTATCAGTCCCTCCTGATTTTCGATGAAGTGATTACCGGATTTCGGGTCGCCCGGGGCGGGGCCCAGGAATACTATGGTCTGCAACCCGACCTGACCTGCCTGGGCAAGATCATCGGCGGCGGGTTGCCGGTGGGGGCCTACGGAGGCCGGAAGGATATTATGGCCCAAATCGCCCCGGAGGGGCCGATTTACCAGGCCGGGACCTTGTCCGGCAATCCACTGGCCGCGGCCGCCGGATTGGCCACACTCCGGATCTTGAGCGAGACGGGCCTTTACGAGCGACTGGAGGAGCAGTCGGCCTTTTTCTTTGAGCGGTTAAAAGACCTGGCCCGGGCCCAAAACCTGCCCTTGCAAGTTACCCGCCTAGGATCCATGGGCAGCATCTTTTTCAGCCGGGAGGAAATCCGGGATTTCGCCTCTGTGCAAAAAGCCTCGGCCGAGGCCTACGCCCGATTTTATCGGGCCATGCGGGAACGCGGCGTCTACCTCGCCCCCTCGGCCTTCGAAGCGCTCTTTATCTCCCTGGCCCATTCGCGGGAGGACCTGGAAAAGACCCTGGCGGCAGCGGAGGAGTCTTTCCGGGAAATTCGGTAACCCCTTTTCTAAAGACGAACGTCCAACATCCAACATTGAATGTTGAGCGTTGGATGTTCGATGTTCATCTGTTTGTCTTCTCCTTACCTGTTAAAAATCGGTATAGTACGGATTGGTCTTTTTCTCCCGGCCCAGGGTGGAGGTGGGCCGGTCTCCGTAATCATGACCGGGCCGGATCACCGTTTCATCCGGCAGGGGCCCGATTTTGTTCCGGAGGGAGTCTATCAGGGTATCGAGGGCGCCGCCCGGCAGGTCCGTGCGCCCGGCGGCGCCGACGAACAGGGTATCGCCGGTGAACAGGTTGCCCCGCCCGTAGAGGCAGATACCCCCGGGCGTATGACCCGGGGTATGGACCACCCGCAGTGTTTCCCGGCCGAAGGAGATCAGATCGCCGTCCCGGACCGTCCAGTCCACCGGCGGCGAAGGCCTAAACCCCATCTGTTGCGCCATGATCCGGGCCGAAGGGGTGTCGAACATCCGGGCCTCGGCTGCGTGCATGACGATCCGGGCCCCGGTCCGTTCCTTCAGGATCTGGTTGCCGCAGGTATGGTCCGGGTGGCCGTGGGTGTTGATGATATAGAGCGTTTTTAACTTTTTCCGGTCGAGTACCCGGAGGATCTGTTCCTCGCTGCCGGCCGGATCAATCAATACGCCTTCCAGGCTTTCTGCACAACCGACGATATAACAGAATACCGCCATCGGGCCGACCGTCATTTGTTTGATGATCAAGACTCTTCCCTCCGCATCGGATTTACGTTCCAGCTGCGCTTATTATTAACGGTCTCCTAATTAAAACGACATCATCCCAAGCTCACCCATGTTCCTGGTCCCCGGCTAATCCCGCTGTAATAGCGGGGCCGGGGTGACGATTCTATGCTTGGCTGGAGGTTTTTCCGTCATTCCGGCGAAGGCCGGAATCCAGACCTCGGGTTCCTTTTGCTTGATTTCATTCCTTTAAATTTATTATAGTATTTTTATATATTTTTATATTAGATTTTTACAGCCATTGTTGGAGACCAATGCTCAAAACAATGGCTGTAAAAATCTAATGCACCTTTCGGGTTTTAGCAAGGAGGAGACACCGTGCGCAGCGATGCCATGAAAAAAGGAATGGAAAAATCCCCCCACCGCTCGTTATTCAAGGCGATGGGCTACACCGATCAGGAAATCGCGAGGCCGCTGGTCGGGATCGCCAATTCGGCCAATGAGATCATCCCCGGACATGTACACCTGGACCGGATTTGCCAGGCCGTCAAAGACGGGGTGCGGATGGCCGGCGGCACCCCCGTCTCCTTTTCCACGATCGGGGTCTGCGACGGCATCGCCATGAACCATGAAGGGATGAAATATTCGCTGGCCAGCCGGGAGTTGGTCGCCGATTCGGTGGAGGTCATGGCCCGGGCCCATCCCTTCGACGCCCTGGTGCTGATTCCCAACTGCGATAAAATTATCCCCGGCATGCTCATGGCCATGCTGCGGGTTAATATCCCGGCCATCATGGTCAGCGGCGGTCCCATGTTGACCGGCCGCTGGCGCGGCAAGAACGTCCACCTGGTCAGCGTCTTCGAAGGGGTGGGCCAGGTCAAGGCCGGCACCATGACCGCCCGGGAACTGCAGGAACTGGAGGACTGCGCCTGCCCGGGCTGCGGTTCCTGCGCCGGCATGTTTACGGCCAACTCGATGAACTGTCTGACCGAGGCCATCGGTCTGGGCCTGCCGGGCAACGGGACCATACCGGCCGTTTCCGGGGCCCGTCTCCGGCTGGCCAAGCAGGCGGGGATCCAGGTGATGTCCCTGTTGAAAAGGAACCTGCTGCCCCGGGCGATCGCCACCCCGGCGGCCTTCGGCAACGCCATGGCCGTGGATATGGCTTTGGGCTGCTCCACCAATACCGTGCTCCATGTGCCGGCCATCGCCCATGAAGCCGGGCTGCAGCTCCCGCTGGAGCTGTTTAATCAGATCAGCCAAAAAACCCCGCATCTCTGCAGCCTGATACCCGGCGGTCCCCACAGCCTGCAGGACCTCGATGAAGCCGGGGGAGTCCCGGCGGTCATGGCCGAGCTGGCCAAAATCGGGGCCCTGGATACCCGGGTACTGACCGCTTCCGGTAGAACCTTGGGCGCCCTGCTGAAGGGCAAGAAAATTCTGGATCCGGAAGTCATCCGCCCGGCCGGCCGGCCGTACCATGCCGAAGGCGGGATTGCGGTCCTCTTCGGCAATCTGGCCCCCGAGGGCGCCGTGGTCAAACAATCGGCCGTGGCCCCGGAAATGATGACCCACCGCGGACCGGCCCGGGTTTTCGACTCCGAGCCCTCCGCCCAGAAAGCCATTTTAGGAAACAAGATTCGGAAAGGGGATGTGGTCGTCATCCGCTACGAAGGCCCCAAGGGGGGCCCGGGCATGCAGGAGATGCTTTCACCCACCGCCGCCATCATCGGTCTGGGGCTGGGCCAGGACGTGGCCCTGATCACGGACGGGCGCTTCAGCGGCGGGACCCAGGGGGCCGCCATCGGGCATGTCTCCCCGGAGGCGGCGGCCGGTGGACCCATCGCCCTGATCCGGGAGGGGGACTTGATCGAGATCGACATTCCGCGGAAAAAATTGTCGCTTCTGGTCTCCCGGGAAGAACTCGCCAAAAGGCGGAAATCCTGGAAACCCCAACCGTCCAAGATCAAAAGCGGCTATGCCTATCGTTACGCCCAGTTGGTTACTTCCGGAAGTACCGGGGCCATCCTCAGGGAGGACCTGAAAAAAGAAATTTGTTAATAATCAATAATCAATGGTTAAATCTTCATGATTAACCGGGGAGGGGGAACGGCCATGCTGGAAGCCCGGTTCTACGAAAAGCAGCAGGAAAAAACCGTCCGTTGTTTTCTCTGTAACCATCACTGCATCATCAAGGACGGCAAAAGGGGCATCTGCCGGGTCCGGGAGAACCGGGAAGGGACGCTCTATTCCCTTTCCTATGGCAAGCTGATCGCCCACCACGTGGATCCCATCGAGAAAAAGCCGCTCTTTCATTTTCTGCCCGGTTCCACTTCCTTTTCGGTGGCCACCGCCGGCTGCAATTTTCGCTGCCTCTTCTGCCAGAACGCCGATATCTCCCAACTCCCCCAGGAACGGCCGGATGTGCCGGGGGAGGAAGCGGCGCCCGAGGCGATCGTCGCCGCCGCCCGGCAGGCCGGGTGCCTTTCCATTTCTTATACCTACACCGAACCGACCATCTTCCTGGAATACGCCCAGGACATCGCCGCCCCGGCCGACGCCGGGGGGCTGAAGAACGTGTTTGTCAGCAACGGCTACATGACGGTCGAAGCCCTGAACGCCCTGCACCCGCTGCTGCACGCCGCCAACGTGGACTTAAAGGCCTTTACGGACGATTTCTATCGCCAACAATGCGGGGCCAAACTGGAGCCGGTCCTGAAAACCCTGAAGGAGATGAAACGGCAGGAGATCTGGCTGGAGATCACCACGCTGATCATTCCCACCCTGAATGACGACCCCGGGGAATTGCAGGACCTGGCCCTCTTTATCCGCCAGGAGCTGGGCCCGGAGACGCCCTGGCACATCAGCCGGTTTCATCCGACCTTTAAATTGACCCACCTGCCGGTGACCCCGGTCAAAACCCTGCAGCAGGCCCAGGCCATCGGCCGGGAAGCCGGACTGCGTTACGTTTATACCGGCAATATCCCCGGCGATCAAGGTGAGAAAACTTTCTGTTATCAGTGCGGCCGGTTGTTGATCGACCGTTACGGCTTCTCCATTCTGAAAAAAGACCTGGTCGACGGCGGCTGCCCGCAATGCCGAACGCCGCTCGACGGGGTCGGCCTTTCCTGAATCCGCTCCAAACCCCATGGATAAAGGGCTTCAGCGATCAGCCCCCTTCCCGGGATTTTTCGGGAAGCGGGCGATCGCGCGGTCCTTATTCTTGAAAAATTTTTCAATAAAAATGAAAGGCGAATGCCAAAATTGTATTTTTTTCTTGACATACTATATATAGTGCCTTAAAATCGCGGCAAATACCATATCTATGAAAGGAGGCATTACCATGGCAGCAACCAAAAAAGCAGCGAAGGCTCCGGCGAAGAAAACGGCGAAGGCCGCCCCTAAGAAGGCAGCCGCCAAGACCGCCAAGAGCCCCAGCAAGAAGGCAACGGCCAAGAAGGCGGCACCAGCCAAAAAGGCGGCCCCGGCTAAAAAGGCCGCGCCGGCCAAGAAGGCTGCGGCTACGAAGGCTCCGGCCAAAAAAGCCCCGGCCAAAAAGAAGTAGCCGACTGGTTGTTGTTCGTCGGGTTAGTCTAAATAATTTCTTCACCTTTTTAAAAGGGAGGAGGGGCATTTACTTCCCGCAAGCGGATGCCCGATTTACCTTCCTTTTTTTTTGGCCTGAAGCGGTCCGGACCACTGGTTTTTCCCCCTCCCCTATTCCCGCGTACTTTCCATCAGGGACTGTCATTTATTTTCCAGATATGGTATACAGGGACAGCCCGCACCGGGATCCGGCCTGATCGGTCGTCCCCTCATTTCACCCAGCAAGAGGATTAGCCGGACATGGAAGTATTAAGCTATTTTTTCGATCTGTTTATCCATCTGGATAAACACCTGCACGAGATTATTCGGGATTACGGCCTCTGGACGTACCTGATCCTCTTTCTGATCATTTTCTGCGAAACCGGCCTGGTCGTCACCCCCATCCTGCCCGGAGATTCCCTGCTCTTTGCCGCCGGGACTTTTTCGGCCCTGGGCGCTCTCGATCCCGGATTCCTTTTCCTGCTGCTGGCGGTCGCCGCCGTCCTGGGCGATACGGTGAACTACTGGATCGGTCACTTCGTGGGTCCCCGGGTCTTCCACCAGGAACAGGTGCGCTTCCTGAAGAAGGAATATTTGCTGCGGACCCATGAATTTTATGAACGACACGGGGGGAAGACGATCATTATCGCCCGCTTTATCCCGATCATCCGGACCTTCGCGCCCTTCGTGGCCGGGGTCGGCAGCATGTCTTACGGGCGTTTCATCGTTTACAACCTGGCCGGCGGGATCCTCTGGATCGGCCTGTTCGTCATGGGCGGTTTTTTCTTCGGGAACATACCGCTGGTCAGAAAAAATTTCTCTTTGGTCATCGTGGCCATCGTCCTGTTGTCCGTCATGCCGGGGGTCATCGAATTCCTGCGGCAGCGGGCCCAGAAAAAAAACCAAAGGTTCGAGGTTGAAAACTGAGGGGCCGCCCCTGCTTCGACCGAAACCGGCGCGACGAGGATAAAAAGTATGCTGGAAGCAACTTCCAAGGGAGTTACCTCGGGCGTTGAGCAACTGGATCAACTGCTCGACGGACTTTATATCGGCGATAACGTGGTCTGGCACGACGATGCCGGCAGCCTGGCCGCCGTCTTCTGCCTCCATTTTATCCGGGCCTCCCAGGCGGAGGGGAAACCGCTGATCTATGTGACCTTTGACCGCTCCCCCCGCAACCTGCTGGAAAAGCTGGGCCCCCTGGCCGACTCCCCCCTCCTGATCATTCTGGACTGCTTCACCTACGGCAAAGGGGCCGGGTCCTCCACCTTCCTGAAATTTTACGAAACCCGCCCTACCGGAACCCCCGGCCGGATCGTTCAGGTCGACGAACCGCGGGAAATGACCCGGGTCACGGAAGCCCTCTACGGGATTCACGCCGGTCTGGAAGGGGACGTCCGCTTTGTCTTTGAAAGCCTGACCGGCATGCAGGAGCTGTGGGGCGGCGAAGAACAGGTGCTGAATTTTTATTCCCATTCCTGCCCCCGCCTGTACGAATTGAACACCATCGCCTACTGGGTCATGGAGAAGAAGGCCCACTCCACCCGCCTCCGGGCCCAGATCAATCAGATCGCCCAGGTGGCCATCGATCTGTCCATCAAGCGGGGAACGACTTCGCTCACCATCCTGAAAGCGGAGAAGCGCAAGCTCGACAACCTGCAACGGCCGTACAAATACTGGGTCAAAGAAAGCGGGGTAACCCTGGAAGGGGAAGGCCGGACCTCCGGGTTGTTGGATTTAGGCCAGCGGATCAAGGAATTGCGCAGCCAGCGGGGCCTCTCCCAGACCGAACTGGCCCAGCGGGTCGGCGTCACCCCCAGCACCATTTCCCAGGTGGAAAGCAACCTCATCTTCCCCTCCCTCCCCGCCCTCTTTAAAATGGCTGAAGTGCTCGCCGTGGATGGCAGCACCTTTTTTAAAACCCCGGGCGAAGAGAAAAAAAAGGTGGTATTCCCGGCGGGAGAAGCCCTCCCCATTAAGGTTCCGGGACTGACGGAAACCGCTTTTCAGGCCAAGCGGTTGACCCCCCTGGATCTGGAAGCCAAGGTCGAACCCTTTCTCGTGGAGATCTTGCCGCAGCAAACGCTGCCGGGCCACTTCTTTTTGCACAAAGGGGCCGAATGGGGCTACCTGCTGTCGGGAAAGCTGCAGCTCCGGCTGCCCGGCGGTGAAGCGGAACTGCGGGAGGGGGACAGCATCTATCTGACCCTGGAGCTACCCGGTGAATGGTCCAATCCCGGCCCGGAACCTGCCCGACTGCTCTGGTTGAAAATCAAGTAAAAAAAGAGAGGCCCCGGGTTGAATCCCGGGGCCTCCGGATACAGCGCTTTAAACGACCGGCGGTTATTTTAGCAGGACCGCGATGGCCTCATCCCGATAACAATCCATCAGATAGGGAATCCCCGTAACCGCGGCGCATTCCTCGGTGAGGGACATCAATTCATCCCGGGTGATGGCGGCCCGGTTGAAGCAGCGGGCCCCGGCCATCAATTGCTGCAGACCGACCTGCAGTTTGTTGGCATAGCTGTAGATCCCGACGGCCCCCAGAGGGATCTTTTTGATCTCTTCCCGGCCGACGAGGTTGGCCACGTCTTCATAATTGACGAAGATTTCCTCCACCGTGGTTCCGAATTCACTGACCGTCTTGGGCAGATCGTTTTCGGCCATCCATTTTTCGATATTTTTCCCGACCATGCCGGGGATCATCAGGGCCCGACCCATGCAGACGGCTTTGACGTAGGGAGCCCCGAGGGCCAGGGCTTTGAAAATCCCGTCTTCCGAGCTGAAGCCGCCGGCGAAGGCCAGGTCGGGCACCCGCTCGCCACGCTTGTGCAGGATCTCGGCAAACTCGTAGGCCGCGGAATGGAGGTACAGAGAAGGCATCCCCCACTCTTCCATCATCCGCCAGGGGCTCATGCCGGTCCCGCCGGGGGCGCCGTCGATGGTCAACAGATCGATTTTGGCCTTGGAACTCCATTTGAGGGCCATGGCCAGCTCCCGGAGGCCGTAGGCTCCGGTCTTCAGGGTGATCCGTTTGAAGCCTAATTTCCGCAGGCGGTCGCACTCGGCGTAGAACCCGGCTTCGTCGATAAACCCCAGGCGGCTGTGTCGTTCAAATTCCTTGATGGCCCCGTCTTTGAAGGCCGCCTGGTTGATCGGACTGGAAGGATCGGGGGTGACGATGTAACCGCGGCGCTGCAGTTCCAGGGCCCGGTCCAGGGAATCGACCTTGATTTCCCCGCCGATGCATTTGGCGCCCTGGCCCCATTTCAGCTCGATGGTCTCGATGCCGTGTTTATTGATCACGTATTCGGCAACACCCAACCGGGTATCCTCCACGTTCATCTGGATCAGGATCTCGCCGAGCCCCCGGTAGTAACGCCGGTAGGTCTCGATACGGCGGTCCATGTCGGGCGACTTGGTGACCTTATTGTTTTTGTCCAGTTCCAGCCCGGGATCGATCCCGCAGACATTCTCGCCGCAGACGATGGTTACGCCAGTGATGGCCGCTCCCACGGCGAAATGCTCCCAGTTTTTCCGGGCGATCTCGGTGGAGCCCAGGGCGCCGGTGAAAACCGGGTTGCTCATCTTCACCTTCAGGTCCCAGCCATATTCGGTCTCGGTGTTGACCGACGGGAACCGGGCCGTGTCGGGATCGCCAACCACTCCGGCTGGCAGGCCCTTGGCGCCCAGGGCATAGCCCTGGATATTCAGATGCGAATAATCGAGGGGATAATTTTTATCCCCACCGGCAGTGATGCTGCCGAAGGGACCGGGGTAGAGCAGCTCCCGGCCCCGGAAGGTCGCCTTGAAGACCTCGCAGTTACCCCGACAGCCGTCGATGCACCGGGAGCAGATCCCGCTCATGGGGGCCACGCTCTTCGACCGGTTGAAAGTCCGGGTGGCTTCATTGGAATTGGGTTGTGACAGACTCATAATCTTTCCTCCTTTAGGTGATTTTTAGATTAATTGGTTTATTTTTATGAACTTATTTTAATCCTGACCCAAGAATCCCGTTCGAGCATCGTTTTAAATTTTCAGCCAAAAATTTAAAAAATTTTTGGCTTTTGAAAATAAAAAAAGGCGCCTGCCCGTGAGGGCCAAGACGCCTTTGTCTTTTCGAAAACCGTTTAATTTTTTCAAGACGCGCACTTCATTGTGCGGTCTATTTAATTTAAACTGTAAACAAGCATATTTTTTTATAATAACTAAATAATAATGTCAATGTATAACTTAAAAAAAATTAAAATAATTAGTTAATCTAAATATGGGATTAATCTCTACCCGCCTTCGGATTCCCGGGTCGGCTAGGAGCGGAGGGGTATAAAACCCCTCCCTCCGAAAAACCCTTGCTTGGGAGTTATTTTTTCAGGTTTCGTGGGTGTGACGCCTTAGGCCCTACCTGGGCGTTTAATAACCAAAGGGGAAGGTGGCAGGAAAGGGGGGAGTTAAATCTCTTCGGACAGCAGAACGGCTTCGGCGATTTCCCGCATGGATTTTCGGGAATCCATGCTGCGTTTCTGAATCCAGCGGAAGGCCTGGTCGCTGGAAAGGTTCCGGCGGCGGAGCAGAACCTCCTTGGCCCGTTCGACCAGTTTGCGGGTTTCCAGTTCTTCCTGGATGACCTTGGTCTTGACCATCAATTCGGTATTGACGATCGCCACGGCGGCCTGGTTGGCCACGGTGGTAAAGATGTTCTGTTCGGTCTCGGTAAACTCATGGGGTTCGGAGGTGTAGGTGTTGATGACTCCCACCACCCGGTCCCGGATGCTCATGGGCACGCTTAATATAGAGACCAGTCCCATTTTCCGGGCCAAATCCTTCTCTTTAAAAAGGGGGGCTTCCAGGACGTTCAAGGCCATGTACGGCCGGTTCTGCTGAGCCACCGTACCCACTATCCCCTCACCGACCTTCAGGGAACGTTCCTTGAGGTACTCGCTATTCAGACTTTGGGTGGCCCGGATGGTCAGGGAGTTGGTTTTATCGTCCAGCAGCCAGAGGGAGCAAACCTTGGTCCCCATCACCTGGGCGGTGACGATGACGATCAGCCGCAGGATGTCCTCCAGGTACTGGTCGGAGGTGATGGCCTTGCTGATCAGGGTCAGGGCCTCGATGGATTTTTCATAGGATTCCGAATTCATGGAAAACCATATTAAGTAGAAAAAAGAAAAACTTCAACCGGCAATTTGTTATAATGTAAATGGAATCTGTCGATCGGGGCAAGACGGGAACACTCCCGTTTAAAGAAGGAGGAACCAATGAGCCTGATTACCATAGATCGCGAAAAATGCAACCAGGACGGGGTCTGTATCAGCGAGTGTCCCACCCGTATCATTCAGATGGACGAAGAGGAAGGGTATCCCGTTCCCAGTTCGGATTTTGAGGAGTATTGCCTGCGCTGCGGGCACTGTGTGGCCGTTTGCCCGGTGGAGGCGCTACGCCTTGACTGGCTCGATCCGGAAAATTGCCGGGCACTGAAGAAGGAACTGGCCGTGACCCCCGAACAGGCCGAGCAGTTTCTGCGGGGCCGGCGCTCGATCCGGACGTTCAAGGAAAAGAGGGTCCCACGGGAGACCCTGGAAAAATTATTGGAGGTGGCCTGTTCGGCTCCCTCAGCCAAGAACCAGCAGCCCTGGCACTGGATCGTCGTTCAGGAACCCCAAGAAGTCCGGCGGCTGGCCGGCATGGTCGTGGAGGCGATGCGGGCGGTTCTGAAATCGAATCCGGAAGCCGGGAAAACCATGGGCTACCACCGGGTGGTCGCCGCCTGGGACACGGGATTGGATCGGGTCTGCCGGGAGGCACCCCATCTCATAATCGTTCATGCCGACCGAAACTGGCTTTTCGGTCCCGAGGATACGGCCCTGGCGTTGGGCCTGCTCGACCTGTACGCAAAAAGTCTGGGGTTGGGGGTTTGCTGGGCCGGCTACCTGTACAAAACGGTGAATGCCTATCCCCCCCTGTTTGAGGCCCTGGGCCTCCCCCAGAATCATCTCGCCTTCGGAGCCGTGATGATCGGGTATCCGGAATTCAAGTACCAGCGCATCCCGGTCCGCAATCAGCCTCGGGTGACCTGGAAATAGGCTCAGGGTAAGAGGGGAAAAGGAACCCTTCGGAACGATGATTGCCATCGATGGTTCCCAAGGAGAAGGCGGCGGGCAGATCCTCCGAACGGCCTTAAGCCTCTCCGCCCTCCTAACGGTCCCGGTAACCATCGAAAATATCCGGGCCAACCGACCGAAATCCGGCCTCCGCCCTCAGCATCTGACCGCCGTGAAGGCCCTCCAGGAGATCTGCGGCGCCGAGGTGGAGGGGCTGGCCGCCGGCTCCCGAAGAATCGTCTTCCGGCCCGGGCGGGTAAAGCCGGGACCTTATTTTTTCGATGTGGGCACGGCCGGAGCGGTCACTTTGATCGTCCAGGCCCTGCTGCTGCCCCTGGCCCTGGCCGCCGGCCCTTCCCGGATCATTTTGCGGGGCGGTACGCATGTCCCCTGGAGCCCGCCTTACCATTACCTGTCTGAAGTTTACCTGCCCACGGTGGCTTTAATGGGAATCCAAACCGATCTCCGTTTGAAAAAGTGGGGCTGGTACCCGAAGGGCGGGGGCGAGGTGGAGATTGCCATTCAGCCCACCTCCAGGCTGATGCCCCTGGTATTGGACCAGCCCTGGGAGCCGGACCAGGTGCAAGTCCGCTGCGCCACCTCGAACCTTCCCGGGCACATCCGGGAAAGGGAAAGGGGACGGATCCAGGAAATGCTGGAAACAAGGAAAATCGAGGCCGTCTATGACCTGGAGGAAGGTCCGGCCGTCGGCCAGGGAAACCTGGTCTTTATCACCGCCCGGAAAGGACCGGTCGCATCCGGGTTTTCAGCCCTGGGAGCCAAAGGAAAACCGGCGGAGCAGGTCGCCGAGGAGGCGGCCCAGGCCTTCCTGGATTTCCTGGATTCCGGCGCCGCCGTGGATGGACACCTGGGCGATCAGCTCCTGCCTTATCTGGCCCTCGCCCCGGGCCGCTCCACGCTCCTGGTCCAGGGCGTTTCCTCGCACCTGCGAACCAATCTGTGGGTGATCAATCAATTCCTGCCCGAACGTTTGATTTTAAAAGATCTTCAGGGGTTGGGAAAGATAACAACAACCTCCCCCCTTCAATCCTGCCCTACCGCGGGACAGGCTCCAAGGGCCGGGAGTGGGTGAACCCCATTTGACAAATAATTTAGGAAGTTGCTGTTGTCGCGTGCAAACGAAGCCCAAGGGCTCGTATAACTTTCAATATGGTGGCAAACTCCGGATTACCTTCGGGCGATAGCGCCTTATATAGGCTTTCACGCCCAAGACCTGTCTCCCGGGCTATCCGGGCCATTCCCTTGGCCCGGGCGATATCCCCCAAAGCGGCTGCCACCAATGCCGGGTCGCCTTCGGCAAGCGCCGCTTCCAAATAAGCAGACATGTCCTCGGCGGTTTC
>JACRCK010000076.1 GCA_016219065.1 Deltaproteobacteria bacterium | reverse complement strand
TGTGGTAAATTTTAACCGGTTAGTAACGTCAATAACATGGATGGTTTCTCAAAAAGTCCTCAAAGCAGTCATTGCGAGGAGAGAAGCGACGAAGCAATCCCCAGGATTCATCGGGTTTAGCTGGGGGATTGCTTCGCTCCGCTCGCAATGACGACTTTTTATGGGACCATGGATTTTTTATATTTAATGGTCAGTCAAAACGATCCAGTCGATCCCCTTTCCCTTTTTCATCCCCTCATCCGGAAATGGTTTGCCGAGAAAGTGGGGAGGCCCACCGACATCCAGTCCCGGGCCTGGCCGGAGATTGCCCGGGGCCGGCACGTGCTGGTGACGGCGCCCACGGGCAGCGGCAAGACGCTGACGGCCTTTCTCTGGGCCATCAACCAACTGCTCACCGGCGCCTGGGGCCCGGGCCGGACCCGCGTCCTCTATGTCTCGCCGCTGAAGGCGCTGAATAACGATATCCGGCGCAACCTGGCCGCCCCCCTGGAAGAGCTGCGCGCTACCTTCTCGCAGGCCGGAGCAGTATTCCCGCCTATCAGCCTGTTGACGCGCAGCGGGGACACCCCGGTGGAGGAGCGCCGGCGGATGCGGCGCCGGCCCCCGGAAATCCTGATCACCACACCGGAGAGCCTGAATCTCCTGCTGAGTTCCCGGAGCGGCCGGGAGCTGCTGACGGGGATCGTCACGGTCATTCTGGACGAGATCCACGCAGTGATCGGCAGCAAACGGGGGACCCACCTGATCACGGCCGTCGACCGTCTGGTCCGCCTCTCCGGAGAATTCCAGCGCCTGGCCCTCTCGGCCACGGTTAGGCCCCTGAAGGTTGTCGCCGAGTTTGTGGGCGGGTCCCTGCTCCGGGGCCAGGGTCCGGCCGCGACCTATGAAAAGCGAAAAGTGACCGTCATAAAATCGCCGGAACCAAAGCGCTACGGCCTCGAAGTCCGCTTTCCGCCCGACATCCGGGAGCAGCCCGCCGAGACCTCCCGGTGGCCGGTTCTGGCCGAGGCCTTTCGGGAGGTCATCCGGGCCCGGCGCTCGGTTCTGTTTTTTGCCAACAGCCGCCGGACCGCCGAAAAGGTCACCCGCCTGATCAATGAAAGCCAGAGCGGGGAGCTGGCCTATTCACACCACGGTTCCCTCTCCCGGGAGATCCGCCTGGCTGTGGAGCAACGCTTGAAAAACGGCGAGCTGAAGGCCATCGTGGCCACCAGTTCCCTCGAACTCGGCATCGATATCGGCGACCTGGATCTGGTGGTGCTCATCCAGACGCCGCCTGCCATCTCCGCGGCCATCCAGCGGATCGGCCGTTCCGGCCACCGCGTCGGCGGGCTGAGCCGCGGTTTGCTCTACCCCACCCACGGTTTCGATTTCCTGACCGCGGCCGTCCTGGCCAGAAGCGTGGCGGATCAGGATATCGAAGCCGTCCGGCCGGTCGAAAACCCGCTGGATGTGCTGGCCCAGGTGATCCTTTCCCTGACCGGCCTGGAGGTTTGGGACCGGGACGAACTCTTCGCCTTCCTCCGGACCAGCTACCCTTACCACCGCCTTTCCCGCCGGCAATTCGACCTGGTCCTGGATATGCTGGCCGGGCGCTACGCCGGAACGAAGCTGCGGGAACTCAAGGCCCGCCTGTCCCTGGACTTGCTCGACAACACCGTTTATGGCCGGGAGGGGGTGCTGCGTCTGCTCTACCTGTCAGGCGGGACCATCCCGGACCGCGGCTATTACGATCTGCGGGTGGCGGATTCCCGGGCCAAGATCGGCGAGCTGGACGAAGAGTTTGTCTGGGAACGGAGTATCGGCGATACCTTCGCCCTGGGCGCCCAGGTCTGGCGGATCCAGAAGGTGACGGCCAACGACGTGGAGGTGCTGCCGGCGGCGGTCAAACCGGGCATCATCCCCTTCTGGAAGGCCGAGGACCTGAATCGGGATTTTCACTTTTCGGAAAAAATCCTGCTGTTCCTGGAAAGCTTCCAGGCCCGACCCGAGGCTTCCTTTTGGCTGGAGGAATTGCGGCGGAATTATTTCCTGGAGGCAGGGGCGGCCGGGGAATTGCTCGGGTTCCTGAAAAGGCAGCAGGAGGCGACCCGGGCCGAGCTGCCCCATCGGCATCATCTGCTGATCGAGCACTTCCGGGATCTCCTAAACACCGCGGACCACCGGCAGGTCATCCTGCACACGCTCTGGGGCGGTAGAATCAACCGCCCCTTCGGCCTGGCCCTGCAGGCGGCCTGGGAGGAGAAGACCGGCTCCCAGCTCGAAATCTTCCAGAATAACGACGGCCTGTTGTTTCTGCTGCCCGAGGGTTTTGCGGCCGGGGAGGTCCTGGCCCTGGTGACCCCGGAGAACCTGGAGCGGTTGCTGCGGCGGACCCTGGAGCAGAGCGGTTTTTTCGGGGCTAAATTCCGGGAAAACGCCGGCCGGGCCCTGCTGCTCCCCCGCGGGGATTTTAAAAAACGCCTGCCCCTCTGGTTGAACCGGCTCCGGTCCAAGACCCTGCTGGAGGCCGTCCGGACCTATCCGGACTTCCCCATCCTGCTGGAGACCTGGCGCACCTGCCTCCAGGACGAATTCGACCTGGATTCTTTAAGGCAACTGCTGGGCGAAATCCAGGACGGGCGGATAAAGGTCACCGAGGCCGTCACCGCCGCGGCTTCGCCTTTTGCCGACGGGCTGATCTACCGACAAACCAACGCCCACATGTATGCCGACGACTCGCCCCGATCGACCCAGGCTTCCCGCTTGAGCGGGGACCTGCTGCGGGAGGTCCTGTTTTCCCAGCAGCTCCGGCCGCGCCTGGCCCGGGATCTCGTCGCCGCGTTGGAGGGCAAGCTGAAGCGCACGGCCCCGGGCTACGCCCCGAGGTCGGCTGCCGACCTCCTGGACTGGGTCAAGGAGCGGATCCTGATTCCGGCCCCCGAGTGGACGGTGCTCCTGGAGGCCCTGGACCGGGATCGCGGAGGATCCACGAATGATCCGCTGGCGCCGGTGCGGGAAAAGATCGCGGTCCTGCGGTTGCCCGGGGCGGCGCTGGATTTGATCTTTGCTGTGGAAAATCTGGGCCGGATCGCTGAGGCCTGGCAGGTCCGCCCGGAGGAACTGGTCCTCCGGGACGCTTTTTCCAACGTCCCTTTGAGCGGCCGGGCCGCCCGGTGGGCCGAGGCCGTTCTCCGGAAACCCGAAAAGACCGGTGCGGCGGAAACCGCCCTGGCGGAACTCTTGCGGCAATGGCTTTCCTGCTACGGACCGGTGCGGGTTTCCTTCCTCACGGAGGCGTTGGGTCTGGAGGGAGCTCGGTTGGGTGAGCTGCTGGCCGGCGTGGCCGAAGCCCAGGAGGTGGTGCTCGACCTGTTGACGGAACAGGCCGGAGAGTTGGAAATCTGCGACCGGGAGAACCTGGAGATCCTGCTCCGCATGGCCCGGAGGTCGCGGCAGCCCTCCTTCCAGGCCTGGCCCCTGGACCGGCTGCCGTTGTTTCTGGCTGCCTGGCAGGGTCTGACCCGCTCGGGCCAATCGCCCGATGACCTGCAGGGCGTTCTGGATCAGCTTTTCGGATTTCCGGCCGCCGCCGAGGCCTGGGAAAAACAGTTTCTACCGGCCCGCCTGTCGCCCTATTTCGGGGCCTGGCTGGATGGCCTGATCCAGTCCGGGCAGATCCTGTGGTTCGGCTGCGGCCTGCGAAAAGCGAGTCTGGCCTTTCCCGATGACCTGGACCTCTTCCTGGATCACGGCCGACGTGCTGTTGGTTCGAAAGCAACGGCAGCCGGGGCCGGGGCGGATGAAATCGCCCGGCTGCTGCCCCGGGAAATCGGTCGCTACCATTTCCTGGATATCGTCCGCCAGGCCAACCTGGACAGCCGGACCGTTACCGGAATGCTCTGGGACCTGGTCTGGCAGGGCCGGATCACCAACGACGCCTACGCCACCCTGCGCCGGGGGATCCTGACCGATTTTGCCCCCTTCCCTTTGCCGGGGGAAGGAGGCCGGCCTTCCCGATCGGCCTATAACCGCTGGGCGGCCACCCGCCCCCTTTCCGGCAACTGGTACGCCATCGGCCTCGATAAAATAGACGACGATCCCATCGCCGAAGCCGAACGGAACAAGGACCGGATTCGCCAGCTCTTGCGACGCTATGGTCTCCTCTTCCGGGAACTGCTGGCAGGCGAGCTGCCGCTGCTCCAGTGGCCCGGGATATTCAAGGTCCTGCGGCTCATGGAGCTTTCCGGCGAGATCCTGTCCGGACACTTTTTTGAAGGGATTCCGGGCCTCCAGTTCATCTCTGCCGAGGCCTTCCGCTTCCTGAAGGACTTACCAAAGGAGGAGCCCGTTTACTGGCTGAATGCCGCTGATCCGGCCTCGCTCTGCGGGATCAAACTGGAGGCCCTGAAAGGGCTGCTCCCCAGCCGACTGCCGTCGACCCACCTGGTCTACTGCGGAGCCCGACTGGTCGTCATCTCCCGCCGGAACGGCGGCGCCCTGGAAATCAGGACCCCTCCCGCCGACCCGCGCCTTCCCGCATACCTGGCCTTTTTCAACACCCTGCTCACCCGGGAATTCAGCCCCGAGAAAATCATCCTGGTGGAAAAGATCAACGGCCGCCCCGCCCTGGGCAGCGAATACGCCGATCCCTTGAAGGCCTGCGGTTTTAACGGAGGCTACAAAGGGTTGGAGCTGGTGAAGAAATATTGATCGTTTGCGGCGGTTAAAAATTTATTTACCGCTTCTCGATTTGATCAATATCGCAGGGAAAGCACATCCTGATTTCTCTTGGCGGATTTTATTCGTACTAAGGGTACCTTAATTTCCTATCGGATACCATAAAAAGATGGATCCCTTTAAACGGAGATTCTGCCGGGGGAAGGCGGGGCTGGTCAGAGGAAAAGGGCGGGAAAAATTTGAAAGGGGGCCGCCGGTTGTTTGTAAACCGGAGCCCCCTTTTTGGTTGGTTTAAGATTTCACCGAATCGTTATTCATGCATCATCATCATCGGACCGGTTTTTAAATGCTCTTTCAACTTTTTGCGCTGATCCGGAGTCAATTTGGCTTTAATATTTTCCAGGGCTTTGATATGAGACAGGTGCATTTCGGTCCGCAAGGATCCCAATTGCTTCACTTTGGCTTCGACGGCCTTCAGGTCCAGCAGATCCTGGAGGAGCAGATCGCTGAGCTCGATACGGGCGATGCGGATATCCGCCATCTTCCGGATGGTATCTTTTTTAATAGTGCTCCTGATCTCACTGATCGCCTTCTTTTGCGGCTCGTCCAGATTCAGGTCGTCGAGAACCCGCGCCAGGTGATGCTCGACTTCCATCATCCGATCGCCGCCCATACCCCGGCCGGCCATCATGCCTTGGCCACCGCCCATCATGCCGCCTTGGCCGCCCATCATCCCGTGACCACCCATCATGCCCTGGCCGCTCATCATGGGGCAACCCCCCATCTTGGCTGGCCCCGCCCCGCCTCCGCCATGGTCATGTCCCCCCGGAGCGGCGGGCCCGGATCCCGGAGCGGCCGGCTGGCCATGCCCCGCATGCCCGCCGGTCTGCCCATAGGTCAAGGCGGCCAAGGCCATGATGGAAAATAAAACGATAATCCCGGTCAGCATAAATTTTTTCATTGGAACCCTCCTGGCATTTTTTATTTTAAAAATAGTTATTTTATTCGATCACAAGGAAAAAGGAAATAACGTTCATGCGGTATTTTATGATTAAAAAAACGGTAGATTAAGCCCGAATCGTTATCGCTCCGGTCGGGAACTTCTTGAAAACGGCCTCCGGTAAATCGATTCGCCGGCCGGGTTTTAAACGTCCCACGGACCGTCCGCCATGCCTGTCCCCGGAAATTTTGGTTTTGTAAATGTCGATTCTATGAGAAAATTTGAACGGTGCCGGTGATTTTGGACTCGTTTCCTGGTTCCGGCCCTGAAAAAAAGAGGGGAAGTTATGGTCGACCAAAACGCACTCCTGGTCTTACAGAAGAGGTACTTGATCAAAGACGAAACCGGGAGGCCTTTGGAGACGCCGGAAGGCCTGTTCCGCAGGGTGGCCGGTTTTATGGCCCGGGCGGAAGAAAATTTTAAAGGCGGACAACGGGAAAAGACCGAAGCCGCCTTCTACGCCATGCTTTCCAATCTGGAATTTCTTCCCAATTCGCCCACCCTGATGAACGCGGGGAGAGACCTGGGGCAGTTGGCGGCCTGCTTTGTGCTCCCCATTGAAGATTCGCTGGATTCCATTTTCGAAAAGGTCAGGGAAACGGCCCTGATCCACCAGACCGGCGGCGGCACGGGATTTTCTTTTTCCCGGTTGAGGCCCCGGAACGATCTGGTCGCCTCGACCATGGGACGGGCCAGCGGGCCCGTCTCCTTCATCAAGGTCTTCAACATGGCCACCGAGGTGATCAAACAGGGAGGAACCCGCCGGGGGGCCAATATGGCCGTTCTCCGCATCGACCACCCCGATATCGAAGAATTCGTCACCATCAAGCGAGATCCGGCCGAACTGACCAATTTCAATCTTTCCGTGGCCGTCACCGATGCCTTCATGCAGGCTTACGACCGGGAGGAGCCGTTTCCGCTCATCAACCCCCGGACCGGCAAAACGGCCCGAGAGGTGCAAGCCCGGGACCTTTTCCAACTGATCGCCGAGTCGGCCTGGGCCTCGGGAGAGCCGGGGGTGCTTTTCATCGACACGATCAACCGGGCCAATCCCACCCCCCACATCGGAACGATCGAAGCCACCAACCCCTGCGGCGAACAGCCGCTGCTGCCCTACGAATCCTGCTGCCTGGGTTCCCTCAATCTTTCCAAGTTGGTCCGGCAAAAGGAAATCGACTGGGAACGGTTGCGGGAACTGGTCCACCTCGGGGTAAGATTTCTCGACAACGTGATCGAGATGGGCCAATACCCGGTGGCCGCCATTGATAAAATCACCCGGGCCAACCGGAAAATCGGACTGGGCGTGATGGGCTTCGCCCATCTGCTGATCCAGCTCGGCCTGGCCTACGACTCGCCGGAGGCCGAAAAGGTCGGTGGGCAGATCATGGGTTTCATCGCCAAGGAATCGAAAACGGCCTCCCGGCAACTGGCCGAAGAGCGGGGGCCTTTCCCGAATTACCCCGGCAGCCTGTGGGAGAAAAAAGGCCTGCTCCAGAGAAATGCCACCACCACCACGGTGGCCCCCACCGGGACCTTGAGCCTGATCGCGGGCTGTTCGAGCGGCATCGAACCGATTTATGATATCCGCTATACCCGGCGGCTGCTGGGCGATATCGAGCTGGAGCTGCGTGATCCGATTTACGAGGCGCTGAAAAGCAGCCCGTTCATCCGGAAGCGGATCCCTGAGCTTTTCCGCAGCGCCAGCCAGATCGAGCCCCTCGTCCATCTGCGGATTCAGAAGGCTTTTCAGAACCACGTGGACAATGCCGTATCCAAAACCATCAATCTGCCCGAAGCGGCTACCCCGGAGACCATCTTGAACCTCTATCGGGAAGCCTTTCGCCTGGGACTGAAGGGCACGACCATTTTCCGGAACAAGAGCCGGGCCGTTCAGGTGCTTTCCTGCTCTTCCCAGGAGATTTGTTAGGGCGCCCCCCCGGGTCATCCACAGCCAAGGATTCCCCGTAAACCGACAGGCCCCATTCGGGAGACGTACCCGAGAGGGGGGTGGTTTTTATTTCAGGTTTTCGGCCAGGTGTCCCAAGAGGGCCAGGGCCTTTTCGATTTTTTCCGACCAGAAAGCCGCGTTCAGCCGGATATAATTTCGATATCCCCGGCGGATGGAAAAAATGGGACCGGGGGCAATGGTGATCCCGGCCTGCAGGGCCAGTTCATAGAGCTTCAGAGAATCCACGTACTCCGGCAACTCCACCCAGAGGACAAATCCTCCGGCCGGCCGGGTGACCCGGGTCCCCGGCGGGAAAAACTTACTTACCGCCTGGGTCATCGACCAGATCTGCCCCATATAAATCCGGCGAATTTTCCTTAAATGATGATCGTAGCCGCCGTTGTTTAAAAATTCGGCCACGGCCAGTTGCGGGGCCGTGGCTGTGGCGATCGTGCAGGCGGTCTTGAGCCGCTCGATCTCCGCCTGAAAGCGTCCCGGGTGGATCCATCCGATGCGATACCCGGGGGCCAGGGTTTTGGAAAAAGAAGAACAAAGGATGACCAATCCTTTTTTATCAAAAGCCTTTACCACCGGGGGCCGCTCCGGAGCAAACCCCAGATCGCCGTAGATATCGTCTTCAATGAGGGGCAGGTCATGCCGGACGATCAACTCCGCCAGGGCCTGTTTCTGCTCGTCGGGCATCAGGCTGCCCAGGGGGTTGCTGAAATTGGGGATCAGCAGGCAGGCCCCGATCCGGTGCTTTTTCAAGGCCGTTTCCAGGGCGGCGAAGCTGATTCCGGAAGCAGGGTGCGAGGGAATTTCCAGGGCTTTGAGATGAAGCACTTCCAGTGTCTGCAGATGATTGAAATAGGTGGGGGATTCAATGGCCACCGTGTCCCCCGGTCGACAGACGGCCATCAGGGAAAGGGCCACCGCTTCCTGGCAGCCCGAGGTAATCACCAGCTCTTGGGGATGGGCTGAGCAGCCGGCGGCCAGCAACCGCCGGGCTATCTGAACCCGAAGGGCCTCGCAGCCGTTCGCCATTTCATAGGATATGCTTTGCACCCCCTTCCGGCGGGCGACGGCAGCCAGGAGGCGATTCAGTTTGTCGACGGGCAAATTGTCGGGATTGGGAACGGCCGCTCCCAGGGGAACCAGATTTCGATTGCGGCTATCCCGGATGACCATCTGCACCAGCTCATCGACGCTGACGGTGGTGGGGCTTTTTTCCGGCCGGATCGGTTTCGGCTCCTTCAGCCCATAGTTGGATAAACGGCGGACATAATATCCTGACTGCGGCCGGGCTTCGATCAGTTGCCGATCTTCCAGGAGCCGGTAGGCCTCCAGGGCCGTGGATATACTGACCTGCATCCGGCGAGAGATCCCGCGCAGGGAAGGGACGCGGTCCCCGGGCCGGAAGGTCCCCTGATCGATCAGCCGGGCCAGATCGGCGGCCACCTTTTCATAACGATAGATCTTCTCGCCCCGGACCAAAATCTGCTCCTTCCTCCGCCAGCCTACGGGCGGTGGGGCTCCCATCCCGGCCGGCGGCAGCCGGTTTATCGGCCAGTACAGCTTATCAATAATTGATGGTCTCGCAAAAAGTCGTCATTGCGAGACCCGCCTTAGGCGGGTCGAAGCAATCCCCCAGCGGTAAATAGCTGATTCTTGGAGATTGCTTCGTCGCTTCACTCCTCGCAATGACAGCTTGGAGGACTTTTTGCGAACATATCCATAATTAAACTGTACTGGTAACAATTCAATTTTATTACATCTGTTATTTTCGGTCCAGTTGTTTTATACCTGACCTTAAAAGGTCGGAGAAAAAAGGAGGAAGAAAAATGGAAGCCCGATTTTATCATATCGACGCTTTTACGGACCGGGTCTTTGCCGGAAACCCGGCCGGGGTCTGTTTTCTGGATGCGTGGCTGGAAGACGACCGGCTCCAGTCCATTGCCGCCGAGAGCAATCTGTCGGAAACCGCCTTTTTAGTTTCCGCCGGTCACCACTATGAACTGCGCTGGTTCACCCCCAAACTGGAAATAGATCTCTGCGGACACGGGACGCTGGCCAGTGCCTTCGCCGTGCTGGAGTACAAAGATACGCTGGCCCGTCAGGTGGCCTTTGAAACCCGCAGCGGCAGGCTGACGGTCGAACGCCGAGGGGACCTGCTGCTGATGGATTTTCCGGCCCGGCCCCCCGAGCCTTACCGGTCGCCGGATAATCTGGAGGAAATATTAGGCATACCCCCGGTGGGCACTTTCCGGTCCGCCCGAGACCTGCTGGTTATTTATGAGCAGGAAGATCAAATCAGAAGCCTGGCGCCCCGGATGGAACAACTGGCTGGCCTGGATTTCTTCGGCGTCATCGTAACCGCACCGGGAAAGAACTGCGACTTTGTTTCCCGATTTTTCGCCCCCCGGGCGGGCATCCCGGAGGATCCGGTCACCGGCTCGGCCCACTGCACCCTGATCCCTTACTGGTCCGGGCGTCTCGGCAAGAAGGAATTGCAGGCCCGGCAACTCTCGGCGCGGGGCGGGGCCTTGTTTGGTCTGGACCGGGGGGACCGGGTTTCCATCGGCGGCCGGGCCGTTACTTACCTGCAGGGAACGATCCGGATAGAAACCTGATCCCCCGCTGGCAAAGCGCGCAGCGTTCAGTCCCAGTCCCCGGGCCGTCTCCGGTCTTTCCGGCCCGAGCCGAAGCGTTGCCAGAACACACCGGAGACCCCGATTAGAATCAAGGCCATGCCCGTCACGGTGGAGGCGGTGATGCGCTCGCCCAGGACCAGTCGGCCCAAAATGACGGCAATGACCGGATTGACATAGGCATAGGTCATGACCACGGAAAGAGGAAGGTGGCGCACGGCGACGATAAAGGAAGTGAAGCTGATCAGGGATCCGAAGACGAGCAGATAGGTCCAGCCGAGCCAGGCCAGCCCCGAGGGGTGCGGCCACGGTTCCCCCGTAAATAACGCGGCGGCCGTCAGACCCAGACCCCCGAAAAAATGCTGATAGGCGGAAATTACCAGAGGCTTCGCCGCCGGCGGCCGGCGCTGCAGGAGCAGAGAGCCTCCGGACCAGGCCAGGGCTGCGGCCAACAGGGCCGCGGTCGCGGAGGCCTCGACGGGCAGACCCGGCCGGAGAGCCGGCGCCACCAGAACGGCCAGGCCGGAGAAACCGATGAGCAGGAAAAGGATTAGAAAAACAGACGGAGTTTTGCGGTCCAGAATCGATTCCAGGATGACCGGCCACATGGGGGTGGTGCCTACGACCAGAGCGGCATAGCCCGAGTCGGCCTGGCGTTCGGCCCAGACCACCAGCCCGTTTCCCCCGGTCCAGAGCAGGATCCCGGAGACGATCAGGATCTTTAATTGAGATCCCGGCAGGCGTAAACGCTGGCCGAAAGCGACGGCCAGGCCGAAAAGGATGGCCGAGGCGCAGAGGGTCCGGCTGGCCGCCATGGCGAAAGGCGGGAAACCGCTTCCTTCCTGAACGGTCAAGCGGATAAAAAGATAGGTGCTGCCCCAGACCAGGTAAACCACGAACAGGTTCAGCAATCCTTTGGTGGAAAGGGCGGGAGATAGGGTGGCCATGATATAAGCTGCTTGCCCCGGAAGGTCAACCGGCGGAATTATTCCTCGTTGATAAAAAATTTCAGCTTACCACAAATCGCTATTCCCCGGGAGGGGAAATCTCCCCGCGGTTCAGGGTAGGGGCCCGGCGGCCCCACCGGAGCCGGGTGGCCGGAATCATAACCCCTT
>JACRCK010000084.1 GCA_016219065.1 Deltaproteobacteria bacterium | reverse complement strand
CTTGGCCATAGCCAGGGCCTGATTCAGGGGGAAGATTCCCAATTGCCCACCGGTTTCGGAAATAACCCGGACTGTAGCCGCCCGAATTTCCGAATTGATGTGCGCCAACTTGCTTATAAAACCACCTCCTTACATTTTATTATCTATCATTAATAATTAATTATTAACAATTAATTATTAATTATTAATTTATGGTTAACTATAAGTAAACCGCTTTTTATTCCTTGAAACCCGGCACCGCCTCCGTCTGCACTTTGTGGATAAAATCCTCCAGGCCCATAGCCCCCAGATTTTCACCGCTGCGGGCCCGGGGACTGACCGTGCCCTGTTCCGTTTCCTTGTCCCCGATCACCAGCATGTAAGGGATTTTCTGGACCTGGGCCTCCCGGACCTTGTGACCCAGTTTCTCGTTGCGCAGATCCAGTTCCGAACGGATCCCCGCCTTGAACAATTCCTCATGCACCTGGCGGCTGTAATCGCCGGACCGGTCGGTTACGGAAAGGACGATGGCTTGGACCGGGGCCAGCCAGACCGGAAAAGCCCCGCCGTAGTGTTCGATCAGCACCCCCAGGAAACGCTCGATAGCCCCTAGGATCACCCGATGGACCATGACCGGCCGGTGGCGTTCTCCATCCGGTCCGATATAGGCCAGATCGAACCGCTCGGGCAGGGTGAAGTCGCATTGGACGGTGGCGCACTGCCAGCGCCGGTCCAAGGCGTCTTTCAGCTTGATGTCGATTTTGGGACCGTAAAAAGCACCCTCCCCGGCGCAGATGGAATACGGCAGGTCGTTGGCTTCCAGGGCCTGAGACAAGGCCTGGGTGGCCCTTTCCCAGTCGGCGTCGCTGCCGATGGATTTTTCCGGACGGGTGCTGATCTCCACCTCGAAGGGAAAACCGAAGATGCCCATCACGTCGGCCACGAAATTCAATACACCGCGGATCTCCTCCTGGAGCTGGTCCGGCGTGCAGATAATATGGGCGTCGTCCTGGGTAAATTGCCGGACCCGCATCAATCCGTGCAGGACTCCTGATTTTTCATGGCGGTGGACGGTCCCCAGTTCGAAATACCGTTTAGGCAGCTCCCGATAGCTGCGCACTTTGGACTTGTAGATCATCATATGGGCCAGGCAGTTCATGGGTTTGATCCCGTAGCTCTGCCCGTCGATCTCGGTGAAATACATCAGATCCCGGTAATTTTCGTAATGGCCGGACTTCTTCCAGAGTTCGGCCCGCAGGAGCTGGGGGCCGATGACGATCTCATAACCCCGCTTAAAATGTTCCTTTTTCTCAAAGTCCTCCAGGAGATGGCGCAGTAGGGCCCCCTTGGGATGATAGACTACCAGGCCCGGCCCGACCTCGTCATGGAGGCTAAATAGGTCCAGTTCCTTGCCCAGCCGGCGATGATCCCGGCGTTTGGCCTCTTCCAGGCGGTGGAGGTGGTCCTTAAGCTCTTTTTCGGTGAAGAAGGCGGTGCCGTAGATCCGCTGGAGCATGGGATTGCGCTCGTCGCCCCGCCAGTAGGCGCCAGCCACCTGGGTCAGTTTAAAATGGCGCAATTCCCCTGTGGAGGTTACATGGGGTCCCCGGCAGAGGTCGGCAAATTGGCCCTGCCGGTAGAGTGTAACCGTAGGGGCCTCCAGATCCTCCAGCAATTCCACCTTATAGGACTCGCCCTGCTTTTGGAACAACCCAATCGCCTCGGATCGAGGCTGTTCTTCACGGGTGACCGGTATCTTCTCCCGGCTCAGGGCCCTCATCCGTTCCTCGATACGCTCCAGATCTTCGGGGACAAAGGGTACCCGGACGTCGAAATCATAGTAAAAGCCCTGCTCGATGGCCGGGCCGATGGCCAGTTTGGCCTCGGGGAACAGTTCTTTGACTGCCTGGGCCAGCAAATGGGAAGTGGAATGGCGGAGAATCTCCAACCCGGCGGCCGAATCGCCGCTAAGCGGAGCCAACTCGCCGTCACCGGTCAGAACCCGGCTTAGATCCAGGGGTTGCCCGTTCCAGCGGGCGGCCACCGCCCCTTTCAAGGCCTCCCGGCGCCAGGCCCCCAGGGCCTGGGCGGCCGTGGTGCCCAAGGGGAAGGTCGATTGTCCCTTATCCGGAAAAATAATATTGATTTCTTCCACTTAAAGTTCCTATCGAGACGCCGAGGTTATAAAAATAAACTTATAAATTACTAAAACAGCTGCCTCAAGTCAAGTAAATATTTGAAATACATTATATTAACGATAACGGACTTCAAAGGAGTCGCCGCTGCCGCGGAATTTACCGTATTCCACTGCCACCTGCTCCACCCGGGCGGTCGGCGGACCCTCTCGGCACCAGGCCACCATTTCTTCCACCCGGGACTTTTCTCCCTCGAAAAAGGCCTCCACCGATCCGTCCCGGCGGTTCAGCACCCAACCGGACAAGCCCAGCAGACGGGCCTGATCCCGGGTATAGGCCCGGAAGTAAACTCCCTGCACCCGGCCGTGGACAACGACGTGTGCGGACATCTTTTCCATCGCCTGCCCCTCACTGAAATCTTTTACAAACAATAATTAATAATTAACAATTAATTATTAATTATTAATTATTGCTTTTTGTCTATTAATTACATATAGTTATAAAATATTTATAAATTCCTCTTCGCTCAAAACCGGCACCCCCAATTCCCGGGCCTTATCCAGCTTCGATCCGGGCTCCTCCCCCGCCACCAGAAAATCGGTTTTGGCGCTGACCGAGCCGGCCACTTTTCCGCCCAGGGCCTGGATTCGTTCCTTGGCCTCATCCCGGGTAAACCGGTTCAAGCGCCCGGTCAGCACCAGGGTCTTTCCAGCCAGTTTCTTTGGTCCGGCCCCCTTTTTTTCCTGCAAGCGGAGGCCGCCCTGCAGCAATTTTTCAATCACCCGGCGGTTTCCGGGCTGGGCAAAAAAAGCCCGCAAGCTGGCGGCCACTTGGGGTCCGATTTCCTTCAGGGAAAGCAGCTCCTCCTCGCCGGCGTCCGCCAGGGCCTTGAGGCTTCCGAAGTGATCGGCCAGGACAGCGGCGACATGTTCCCCCACGAAACGGATCCCCAGGGCGTACAAAAAACGGGATAGGGTGGTTTGCCGGCTTTTTTCCAGGGCCGCCAGGATATTCCCGGCCGATTTATCAGCCAGACGTTCCAGGGGCACCAGATCTTCCCGAGTCAGGTGAAAAAGGTCTCCGTAATCCTTGATCAATCCTTTGTCCACCAGTTGATTGATGAGCTTTTCCCCCAAGCCATCGATATCCAGCGCCCCCTTCGAGGCGAAATGCCGGATAGATTCCTTGATCTGGGCCGGACAGTTCGGATTGGTGCAGCGATGGGCCGCCTCCCCGGGAGAACGAACCACCGGCGCCCGGCACACCGGACAGCGGTCGGGTATTTTGAAAGGCTTTTCGCTGCCCCGGCGCAGGGAGGAAACGACCTTGACCACCTCGGGAATGACGTCCCCGGCCCGCTGCACCACCACCGTATCGCCGATGCGGATATCCTTGCGCTCGATTTCATCCTGGTTGTGCAGGGTGGCCCGGCTGACTTCGACCCCCCCGACCGCAACCGGCTCCAGCCGGGCCACCGGGGTCAGGACCCCGGTTCGTCCGACCTGGACCTCGATATCGAGGATCCGGGTGTTTTCCTGGGAAGGCTGGAATTTATAGGCCAGTGCCCAGCGGGGGCTGCGGGACTTGATGCCCAGCTTCTCCTGCAGGGCCAGGGAATTGACCTTGATGACCACCCCGTCGATTTCATAGGGCAGCGAGTGGCGCCGCTCTTCCATTTCCCGGCAGAAATCCCAGCAGGCCGCGATGCCGGTGATTTTTTCAAGGTGCGGGTTGACCGGCAGTCCCCACGCGGTCAGCCCCTGGAGCACTTCCCACTGACTGGTGAAGGGCAGCCCGGTCATCAAACCCAAACCATAGGCAAAGAAAAACAAGGGCCGCCGGCTCGTGATCCGGGGATCGAGTTGGCGGATGGAGCCGGCAGCGGCATTGCGGGGATTGGCAAAGGCCGGCTCACCGGCCTCCTCCCGTTGGCGGTTGTGTTCCCGGAAATCCTTGAGGCGCATATAGACCTCCCCCCGGACCTCCAGCCGTTCGGGAGGCTGGACTTCTTCCGTCCAAAGCTGCAAAGGGATGGCCCGGATGGTCCGGATATTCTGGGTTACCTCTTCCCCGACATACCCGTCACCCCGCGTGGCCGATCGGGACAAGCGCCCCTGTTCATAAATCAGCTCCACGGCCAGCCCATCCATTTTAGGTTCCGCCGTGTATTCGATCTCCCCATCGTTTTTCAAAAACCGTTTGATCCGGGCCTCGAATTCCAGCACCTCCTCCCGGCTGAAGGCGTTTTCCAGGCTCAGCATGGGGACCGAATGGGCCAGGGTCTCAAATTTTTCCAGAGGTCCGGCGCCCACGCGCTGGGTGGGAGAATCGGGGGAGACCAGCTCGGGGTGGCGGGCTTCCAGGTCTTCCAGTTCCCGCAGCAACCGGTCGTACTGGGCGTCGGAGATTTCCGGGTCGTCCAGGACGTAATAGCGATAGTTGTGGTGCCGGAGCTGCCGCCGGAGTTCCTCGAGGCGGTCGGTTATCCGGGGATCCATTCTTGTATCTTACCCTCCAATTATTCCCCTTTCCGTGGTCGACACGGCATAGGGCTCCCCGGATTCATTGACCAGGGCGGTGGCGATCAACCAAACCGCAATAATTCGGCCGTCTTTGGCCACCCGCTCCACGCGGCCGGGTTCAAGAAACTCGGCCCGGCTAAGTCGCCGCAAACTCGCCAACGCTTCCTGGCCCCGCCCCTTCGGGACCAGGTCCTCGATATTCATGGTCAGGGCCTCCGCCTCGGTCCAGCCGTACATCCTCTCCGCCGCCGGGTTCCAGGCCAGGATGCGGCCATCGAAAGCCTGCATCGTAATGGCATTCTGGGAGTCGCGAACCACCACGGCCAGTCGACGAAGGGCCTCGGAATCCCGCAGGGCCGCTTCCGCCTTTTTCAATAAGGTAATTTCGGTAAAGGTGATAACCACCCCCTCGATGACGTTCTCCAGGGTGCGATACGGCCGGATATTCAACTGAAACCAGTCGCCCGCCCGGGTCTGCACTTCGACTTCCCTGGGCACCAGGGTATCTAACACCGCCTGCACGTCCGTCACCAGGCTGTCGTAACCGGTCAGGTTGGAAACGATATGCCCCACCGGACGCCCCACGTCGGTCAGGATCAGGTTGATCACCTGGGTGGCGGTGGGGGTGAAACGCAGGATCCGCATTTGCAGGTCAACGAAAATAGTGCCGATGCCTGTGCCGGCCAGCAGGTTGTTCATATCGTTGTTGGCCCGGGATAGGTCGGCCACCTTGGTTTGCAGTTCGGCGTTGACGGTGGCCAGTTCTTCGTTGACCGATTGCAGCTCTTCCTTGGAGGTCTCCAATTCCTCGTTGGTGGATTGCAGTTCCTCGTTGACGGACTGCATCTCCTCATTGGAAGATTTGAGCTCTTCATTGGAAGTCTCCAGTTCTTCATTGGTGGTCTGGAGGTATTCCTCCTTAGCGCGCAGTTCCTGCTTCAAGGCCGCGATATGGGCGTCCACATCCGTGGAACTCTCGAGCGCACCCAGACCGGCCTCAACGGCGCCGGGTTTTTCAGGCCGTTCCAAGACCGCCGGCGGCGGTTCCTCGAAAATAATCAGAAACAAATTCGGCGCCTGGGCGGTCTGTTTCGGCGCGGCAGGCCGGACTGCGCCCGGGCCCACGGGCAACGGGCGAACGGTCACCCGAACGGTGATAAAGTCACCGTTGGTTTTCACGCGCCGGTCCGGACAACGCACGATCTCTGTACCTGCCACAGCTTTGTGCAGGGCCGTGGTCAATTCCCGCCGCAACCCTTCGCGGGCCATTTTCAAAATATTGTTGATTCCGACCTCGCCCGGCGCCGGTTCCAGGTACCGCCCGGTGCGGCCATGGAGGTAGAGGATGTCGCCGCGCTCGTTGACGAGCGCTCCAACCGGGGCATATTGCCGCAGCAGTGCCCGTTCGGTCAATTCACGCAACGGAAGCCTGGTTTCCCCAGGCGTCTTATCCGCGGTCTGCGGGAAAGGGCCTTCTTCCACCCGGAGCGGGAGAAACCGGCTCAGGACCGTACGGTGGACTCCGGGCAATTCCTCTTTTCGTTGATACAGCTTCCATTTGCGATCCAGCGCGGCAAAAAAATCGGCAAATTCCCCCACGCTCTCGGAGGTACCCAGGAAAAGAAATCCGCCGGGGTTCAGGGCATAGTGAAACAGCGGAATAATCTTCTGCTGCAATTCCCCGCTCATATAGATCAAAAGGTTACGGCAACTGATCAGGTCGAGTTTGGAAAAAGGCGGGTCTCTAATCACATCCTGTTCGGAAAAAACCACCAGATCGCGGATGGTTTTGTGGACGCGGTAGAAGCTGCCGCCCGGCTCCAGGATAAAAAACCGGGCCAGCCGTTCCGGCGTGACATCAGCGGCGATGCTGGCAGGATAGAGTCCGGCGCGGGCCGTAACAATGGCCTGGCTGTCAATGTCGGTGGCAAAGATCTGCACCTTGAAACGTTGTTTGAGCGCCTCCATCCGCTCCTGGAAGAGGATACCGAGGGAATAGGCCTCCTCGCCGGTGGAGCAGCCGGGCACCCAGACGCGAATCTCGGCGTTCGAGGATTTACCGGTGAAAAGCCGGGGGATGACTTGCTTCTCGAGCGCCGCAAACGCTTCCGGGTCCCGAAAAAAATTGGTCACCCCGATCAATAAATCGCGAAAGAGCGCCTCCACCTCCGCCGGAGTCCGCTGCAGAAAGCGCAGGTAGCCGTCAAGACTTTCGATCTGGTGAACGGCCAGGCGCCGCTCGATCCGGCGGTTGATGGTGCTCGGCTTGTATTGGGAAAAATCGTGACCGGTCTGGGCGCGCAGCAGGATGAAGATCTTACGCACCGCGTTTTCGGCCTTTGGTTCCGGGGTAGCCGCCAGCCGGGGAGACTTGCCAAAGGCCCGGTCCACGACGGCCATGAGTTGAGCGGGCATCTCCGCCGGCGGCAGGATGAAGTCCACCAGCCCGGTGGCTATGGCGCTGCGCGGCATGCCGTCGTAGGGCGTGGATTCGGGATTCTGGACCATCACCAGGCCGCCCTCGCCCTTGACCGCCCGCAGGCCCAGGGTGCCGTCGCTGCCGGTGCCGGAGAGCACGATACAGATGGCCCGTTCGTGCTGATCCTGGGCCAGGGAGCGAAAGAAAAAATCAATGGGCAATCGCAGGCCCCGGGAAGCCAGCGGCTCGCTCAGATACAGACGGCCGTGCAGCAAGGCCATATCTCGGTTGGGCGGAATGATGTAGGCGCAGTTGGGCCGGACTTCCATTCCGTCTTCGACCTCGTAGACCTGCATCCGGGTGTATCGTTTGATCAGCTCGGTGAGGATGCTCTTGTGGTCCGGGGCCAGGTGCTGCACCAGGACAAAGGCCATGCCGGGATCGACAGCGGCGGGCATGGCGGAAAAGAAGGCCTCAAAGGCTGCCAGCCCTCCGGCCGAGGCGCCGATGCCGACGATGGGAAAGTTGTTCGCCGATTCCCTGGCCGCAGGGCCGTCAGTCGTTTCATCCATCTGCTTTCTCTTCCCCTCGGCCCTTTTCGTTTTGGCCATCCGGAATCCTCCTTGGCCTGTCTTTCCTGACGGATCTCCATGGCCCTCTCCTGCGGCCTTCCCGCCTCGAACAGCGAACGCCCGACGCCGTAATTCTTTCCCTTGGATCTTACGCATTTTTATCGGACGCAAGTCCGACGTCTCTCGGTTCTTCCGGCCAGGAGGCCTGCACCATGGTCCCCTTTCCAAGCACGGATTGGATCGAGAAGATTCCCCCGGACCATTCAACCCGCTCCCGCATAATAGCCAGTCCGAACCCGTGATCGGATCCCGGTACAGCCGACTCCTTTTCAACCGCAAACCCCTGACCGGTGTCCCGAATGGTCAACTGCAGTGCGCCATTGGAATTCCGCAGGGCTAGGTGCATCCAACTGCTCCCGCTGTGTTTGAAGATATTGTTCAAGGTCTCCTGGGTAATTCTGAAAATTACCGTTTTCAAGGAGAGTGGAACCTCCTCCTCTTCGATCTCAAATTGCTGCTCGATCTCTAGTCCGGGATTACTTTTCTGGAACTCCCGGATCAGCCAGTTCAGGGTAGGCAGCAGGCCAATATTATCCAGCATCGAAGGCCTCAAATGCAACTGAACTCGCCGGCATTCAGCAATGGCTTGCTGCAGGTAAGGGAGCACTTCTTTTACTTCTTGGAGCCCTTGGGCCGCTTCAACTTTGTATTTGATCGCGCTCAGTAACCCCCCGAGGCCATCATGAAGGTCCATAGCTATCCTTTTTCTTTCATCCTCCTGGGCAGCCAGGAGTCGCGCTGACAGGATCCTGATTTCCGACGTTCGTTCCTCGACCCTCACCTCCAGTGCCTGGTGGGTTTTTTTCAGTTCTTCCGTCGCGCACCTTTCCGCCTGTTCGGCACGAATGCGCGGGGTAATGTCGCTTACCGTGACGCGGTGGAAGAAAACCCCTTCGGCGTTTTGGACGGCGACGGCCTCCAGCCGCGCCCAGAACAGACCGGCTTCCCTTCGCCTCATCCTGACTTCGTACACCTGGGACGCGCCCGTTTCCAAGAGTTGTTTTCGGTGCCGGTAGTGAATGTCCTGATCTTCGCGATCGATGAAGCGGGTCAAGGGTTGTTTGACCAGAGCGCCCTTGGTCACTCCCAGCAGGGTGATGATGGTGAGATTAGCCTCCAGGATCAACCCCTGTTCACTGAGAGTGACATAACCCACCGGAGCCAGGTCGTACAGGTCGAAATAACGGGCTCGGGAGACTTCCAGTTGCTCCTGGACCCGGCGCAATTCCTCATTCTGCATCTCCAGTTCGACCTGATGCACCCGCAGTTCGTGCAGCAGTCGATGAGCGGCCTCGGGTGACAGAACCTCTATGTTTTCCGGCATCCGCGATTTCCTGGCCTGGGCGATCTTCTCCGCCTGCTGGCGCAATTCGCCCGATCCCTGGAGGCCTGTTTTTCTGGTTTTCATTGTGGGGGTCCTTTTTTCTCTGGAAAATTGGCTCAATGCTCACGATAGAAGGAAGCCAAACTTCCGTCTAGTGCCTTCCTCAGCCCTCAGCCTGTTCCCCTTCCGTCTTGGTCTTCAAAGCTTGGGAGATCGCGGAGCGCAGCTCCTGGAATTCAAAGGGTTTTCTCAGAAATAGCTGAGGCCTTTCGGGATGGTCGCCGGCCATCACTTCGGACTCATCGTATCCGCTGACCAGAATTACCGGGATGCCGGGCTTGAGCTGACGCAGAGCAGTCAAGGTCGCCCAGCCGTCCAAGCGGGGCATGATCAGATCGCACAAGACGCAAAGGATTTCATCCTGATGCTGCCGAAATAATTCCACTGCTTCGAGGCCGTCTTTCGCTTGGAGCACCGTAAACCCAAGGCGTTTAAGCATGATGGCCACCAGTTCACAAAGCATTTCCTCGTCTTCGACCAACAGCACCGCACCCCCCTTAACCAGCTCCGGTGCCTGGGGCGCCCGGTCCGGCAGACGGGAAACTTTTTGGTCGGACAACGGTAAAAAGACCTGGAAGGTGCTCCTCCGACCCGGTTCGCTCTCTACTACCACGGCCCCCCGGTGCGCCCGGACAATCCCCAGAACCACGGGCAGGCCCAGACCCCGGCCGGTGAATTTGGTGGAGAAAAAAGGGTCGAAAATATTCTCGATATCCTGGGCCGGGATTCCGCAGCCGCTGTCCGCCACTTCCAGGCAGGCATAGGCCCGATCCTCCGGCTGCCACCCGGGTGGAAATCGGTGCGCCGCGGGGATAGCCGCTGCGGGAACGGTACTGATGGTCAGGTGAATGGCGCCGCGGCCGTCTTCGGTAGCTTCCCAGGCGTTGGTAACCAGGTTGATCAGGACCTGCTGCAACTGGTTCGCGTTGGCACTGATAACCGGACCGGGTGAGGGCGCATCAATCTCCAGGATCAGGTCTTTCGGCATGGCGACCCGGAGCATGATCAGGCCCCGGCGGCAGATCTCGGAAAGATCCAGTGGCTCCCTTTCACCGGGCGTCTTTCCGAGGTAAGTCAGCAGCACTTTACTGATTTCCGCCGCATTGCCCGCCGCCCGCCTGGCGGCCTTCAGATTTATGACCGGGCCTTTATCCGGCGGCAAATCGTCCAGGGCCAGCTCCAGGTTCCCCATCACGGCTTGAAGCTGGTTATTAAAATGATGGGCGATGGCCCCGGCCATGCGGCCCAGGCTTTCAGCCTTTTGGGTTTGCCGGAGCCGGTCCCCGAGTTCGGCCTTCTCGGCGTCCATCCGTTTCCCCTCGGTAATGTCGCTCACCACGACCCGATACAGAGGCGCCCCCTCATCGTCGCTGGCAAAGATCGCCTCCAACCGCACCCAGAAGGGGGCGGCTTCCTTTCGCGACATCCTCACTTCGAACGCCTGAGACGCTCCCGTTTCCAGAAGCTGCTTCCGGTGCCGGTAGTAAATATCCTGGTCCTCAGGAAGGATAAAACGGGTCAAGGGCTGTTTGACCAATTCGCCTCTGGTCGCCTTCAGAAGGGCAGTCAAGGTGAAATTGGCCTCCAGGATCAGCCCCTGTTCGCTGAGGGTCAAGTAGCCCACCGGGGCCAGGTCGTACAGGTCGAAATACCTCGCCCGGGAAATTTCCAGTTGCTCCTGGACCCGGCGCAACTCCTCGTTCTGCATCTCCAGTTCGACCTGATGCACCCGCAGTTCGTGGAGCAGCCGTTGGGCCGCCTCGGGTGAAGGGGCCTCCGGGGTTTCCGGCAGCCGCTCTTCCCTGGACCGGGCGACCTCCTCCGCACGCCGGCGCATGTCGTCCGCCACACCGGAGGGGATCTCGTCATCAGTCATGGTTTGGCTTCCTCAGTCCTGGTGGAAGAATGGTACAGGATAGATCGTAAAACCTGTTAGCCGATCGAATCCATCGCCTTCAGGTTCTTTCGAGGATTTCCTGAAGTTTGCTCAGGCCGAGTCTTCACAAAAAAAATATTTTGAAGATATCTGTCCGCTATTGTCAATAAAATTCGGATTTATTGGCAGGTGTCAGATCTTGACCTTTGATCGGATCCCTTCTTGGCCCCCGGTAGGCCCGCAGCAGTCCGAAGCAGCCGGAGAGCATCATGTTGCCGTAGGGGGCGGCCATTTCCGCTCTCGTCCCGGCCAACAAGTGCCGGCGGGGACCGGTTACGAGCAGGCGGGGGAGCCTGCCGGTTCGGGGCGCGGTGTTCAAACAGCCGTGACCCCGGTCGGCGTAAACCGCCTCGTTGCTGATGGCACCGGCCACGAAACGGTCCAGGTGGTCGAGCAGCTTTTCACGGTCCAACAAGGTCGTGTGATGTTCATAAATCCCCTTCAGCGCCCCCTCCACCAACCAGGCCCCGAGGGTATGTTCGTTGCCGATATTGACTACCAGCAGTTCCTCGGCCCGTCCCGGATTCCGGTCGTCTTCCAGTGCTCCCAAAATGGCCGCGGCGCCGGTATCCATGACCCGGGCCTGCGGCCAGGTGCCCTGGAGCGCGCGCATCCGGGTCAGGTAATCCGGGACTTCCCGGTAAAGCAGGGTTTCCAGCGGTTTTCTCCCTTGCAGGAACCGTTCCCAATGCTGGAACCGAAATTTGCGGTTGCTTTCCACCGGTGAATAGCCATGGTCCTGGACCGCCACCAGATAATGACCGGGCCGGCTCAACTCGAAGGATTCCAGCAGGGCGGTAAGGGCTTCTTCCTGAATATCGGACAGGTGGATTTTTACCGCTTCAGCCGGGGCTGTTTCGGTAAGAATTACCCCGGCCTCCAGGATATATTCCAGATTGTCGTGCAGGGTCATGGCCGGCCCCGGTTCGGCGTAGACCGGCAACCCGCTTTTCAGGTGGCGCCTGATCGCCTGGGAGGAGGCCCCGCCCCCCATCAAGGAACCGGAGAGAAATATGGGGCGGCTCTGGCGGGTCGCCTCGGCGATCCGGCGGGCCACCATGACGGTTGGTGAAGGCAGGACGCACTGCACCGAATTTTCCATCGAGCGGTTGGGGGACCAGAGCAGCAGGTCCTGCGTTCCCCCGCCTATATCAAGGGCCAGTACTTCCCAGGAGTTTTCAAAATCAGGGTTGTTATTCATGGGATTCATGGGTGTTCAAAAAACAATAATTAATTATTAATTATTGTTTTTTGTTGTTAAATCTTTTTCCTCCAGCCGCTCCACGTCCAGCCAGAAAGCGGCCTGAAAAACCTCCCCGGGTTCCAGGACCACCAGATCATCCCGGGTGGTAAAGGAGTTGGGCAGGGCGGTCCAGGGTTCCAGGCAGAAGAAAGGCGCTTCCGGGGATCGGGTCCAGAGGGCCAGATAGCGATAGGCGGGCGCTCCCTCCCAGTTCAAACGCAGGCCGACCCCGCGGGTGGGATCGGTCAAGGTGACTTCCCTCCGTTCCAGTTCGGTGAAAAACAAGGTCCCCTCGAAGGGCTTGTTCACGCTCAAATCAAAGGGCGGCCGGTCCGTTTGGCGGGTCTTTTCCCAAAAGCCGACGGGAGTGACCGCCCGGCAGCGGGGCAGATGCACCCAGCCTTCCGTGCGCCGTCCAGCGGGACCCAGCGGAACGTAAAAGTAGGGATGGAACCCGGAACTGAAAGGCAACGGACCGGGTCCGGGATTTTCAACCCTTTGTTCCCAGTGCAGCCGTCCCGCCTCCAGCCGGTAGGTCAGACGGTAGCGGAAAGAAAAGGGATAGACCCCGCGCGTGTCCCCGTCGTCCGTCAGTTCCAGGGTGACGGCCTCCGCCTCCTGGCGGACGACCGCCCAGGGCCTCCTGCGGGCCAGTCCGTGCTGGGGCAGAGGATAGATCCGGTCCTCCCAGGCGTAGTGATGCTCCCGTTCTCCCACCCGGTTTTTGCTGACCAGTGGAAACAAGACCGGGTTGCCGGCGTACATTTCCTGCGGATAGCGGTCCACTACGGCCGGGGACCAGTACAAGGCTTCCTCCCACCGTTCTTCAAAAGAGCGGGCATATCCGAGCAGCCAGCCCCCCAGGGATGGGGCCAGCACCGCCTTGGCCTTTTTCCCCTGCTGCAAATAGCAGTAGACGTCCGGGCTCAAAACCGGACCCTCCTCATACCAGGGCGCCTACGACCGTAATATTATCCCGGCCCCCGGCGTCCAGCGCGGCCTTGACCAGGGCTTGCAGCCTGTTTTCCAGGCTGCCGCCGCTGTCCAATAGGTCCTGAATCACCTTTTCCGGCACTTCGTGGTGCAGACCGTCGCTGGAAAGCAACAGCAGGTCCCCTTTATTTATCCGGAATATCCCCGTGCTGGCCTTAAACCGGCCGCAGCCGACACATTGTAACAGCATGTTCTGGGCCGGATGATTGCGGGCTTCCTCGGGGGTGATATCCCCCTCTTTTAACAGGGTGTCCGGGAGGGTATGGTCCCAGGTTATCCGTTGCAGAACGCCTCCGGTCAAAAGGTAGATCCGGCTGTCCCCTACATGGGCCCAGTAAACCTTTTCTTCCTTTAGGAAAGCGGCCGTCAGGGTGGTCCCCATGCCCGAGAGGTGGTTGTTTTCACGGACTCTCTCGTAAATATTATTGGAAGCCTGTTTGTAAAGGGTGAGCAACTGGGCGATGGGATCTTCGGTTACCGGATTAAAATCTTCCAGACTTTCAATGGCGCATTGGGCCGCCTGGTCTCCGGCGGCCTCCCCGCCCATTCCGTCGGCCACGGCCAGCAGCCAGATCCCGGAATCATAGGACCGGACAAAAAAACGGTCCTGGTTATCGGCCCTTTTGAAGCCTTGATGGGTTAATGAAAAAACCTCCATGCCGTTCCACCTTTTTTAACCGAGAATAGCGAAAATTTATATTAATATCTTTGGTTTGTCAATTATTACCTGGGTATCCGGATTGAAATCTCTCGGTTTTTTTGGTATAATTCGTTGATGAAAGAACATTCCGATCCAAATGAACCAAACCGGGAATGGCTGGTCCCGGAAGTCGCTCCCGGGGAACGCCGCCTGGATCGATTTCTTCAGAGCCGTCTGCCCCGATTATCCCGCCGGATGTGGCAGGAGCTTTTTGCTGCGGGAAAAATCCGGATGAATCAGCGGATCGCCGCCAAGGGGGATTCGGTCAAGTCCGGCGACCGGATTAACGTGAACCTGCCGACCGGTTTGGACGCCCTGCCCCTGGCTGATCCCTCCGTCCGGTTTACGGTCCCATATCAGGACCCGGACCTTCTGGTCGTCGACAAACCCGGTTTAATCCCCACTCATCCGCTCAAGGTCTGGGAACGGGGCACGCTGGCCAACGGGCTGGTGAGCCGCTTCCCGGAATTACGCGGCGTGGGACCTGAACCCCTCGAACCCGGCCTGGTCCACAGGCTGGATACCGGCACCTCCGGGTTGCTGCTAGTAGCCCGGCAGGCCGAGGCCCGGGAGCGATTGAAAAAAGATCTGGCCCGGCGTCGCTGGACCAAAAAATATCTGGCTCTGGTCCGGGGCCGGCTGGAAAGAGAGGAAACGATTACGGCCCCGCTGGCCCATCATCCCGGGGACCGCAAAAAAATGATGACGGTTTCGGCCGACAGCCCTCCTCCCCGGGGCAGGGTGTATCGGGCCGAGACCCGGGTCCGGCCCCGACAGCACTGGCCGGAGGCGACCCTGGTAGAAGTGGATTTGGTCACCGGCGTCATGCACCAAATTCGGGTGCATCTGGCGGGCCGGGGCTACCCGGTAATCGGCGATCGGCTGTACGGGCCGGAAAACGATGCCGTCTCCCCCCTGGCAACGGGCCGGCATTTTCTCCATGCCCATTTCATTTCCTTCGACCAGCCCCTGACCGGAGAGAGGCTTTCCTGCTCTTCTCCCCTGCCCGACGATTTGCAGGAAGCGCTCGCCTCACTGGGGCCGGCCCTCGATTAAAGCATGAAAATGAAGCAAAGAATTCAAGGGGCAAGGGGTCGAGGATTCAAGTAAAGAACAAAGTCGTCTAGCAGCGACTCGAACCCTGGAATCCTGGGACCCTTGCATCCTGTTTCCGCACTAAACCCCCATACCCAAAGTTAAGACCGACTCGGTCTGGCAGACCGAGTCGGTCTGAGCCAGGGTGAGCTTGGCAAGCTATTTTCGTACTTAAATTCGACGTTCGATGTTCGTTGTTCGTTTGTTTTTGTTTTAATCTTTGAAACCGCAGAGGTCTGTTGAAAATAGGCGCGTATCGTCTCAGCCGCAGGCGGGAAGGGCTTTTGCAGGTATTTCTTTTTTAGAAAAAGGACCCGCTCCACCGAATCCCTCAGCCGGCTTTCGGAGAGGCGGCCCTCTTTGAACTTCTGCAACAGATAGCGATAGGCTCGTTCGATTTTTTCCGGGTCGTGGCAGATGAGCAGAATATCCGCTTCCGCTTCAAAGGCCCGGTAAACCGCCTCCTCTATTTCGAAGTGGCGCCCGATGGCCCCCATTTCCAGGTCGTCGGTTATCACCAGCCCCCGGTAGCCCATTCCCCGGCGGAGCAATCCGGCGATGAGGGCGGTGGAGAGGCTCGCCGGCCAGCGAGGATCCCAGGCCGGATAGATGGTATGGGTCATCATGACCGCGTCCACCGGGACGGAAAGGGCTTCCCGAAAGGGAACCAGTTCAACCTGCCCCAGGGTTTCCTGGTCTTTCGGCTGGACCGGCAGGTCCTGATGAGGGTCCAGTTCGATATCCCCGATGCCGGGGAAATGTTTGGCCGTGGCCATGATACCCTGCCGCTGCAGTTCGGAAATATAGAGGCGGCCCAGGCGGCCCACCGTTTCCGGTTCGGTACCCAGGCAACGGGAGGCCATGAGCCCTTCCGGTCCCCGCAGGTTGACGTCCAGGACCGGGCTCAGGTTCATGGAAATACCGGCCAGCTTCAATTCCCGGGCGGTAATCCGGGCATACCGGCGCAGGGTTTCTCCCGGATCAGTGCCCCCGGCCATTTCCGCCGGGGCGGGGATTTGGGTAAAAGGCGGCCCCAGGCGCAGTACCCGGCCACCCTCCTGGTCGATGGCGATTAAAAGGGGCAGGCCCTGGCTTTCCAGGGCCCCGGTCTGCAGTCGCCGGCAGAGTTCGGCCAGTTGCTGGGGATCCTGATAATTTCGTTTAAAAAGGATAAAGCCGCCGGCCCGAATTTTGTTGACTAGAAAGTCGGCATCCCCGGAGAAACGGGGACTCTGGATCCCTACCATGAACAATTGCCCCAGGACCTCTTCCAGCGTCCGGCTTTTCAACCAGCTTTTCATGATCTGCTCCGTAAGTCCGCGGAATCCGCTTCGTCTGATCCGCCGTGCCGCACTCGACATGGCATTTTTTAATAAACATCCGAGTTCGGGGTGAGCACGAGCCAAGCCTGGAAATCCCCCCCAACCCCCCTTTGGCAAAAGGGGGGGGCCCAAGCCCCCTATTCTAAAGAGTTAAAACCCTTACCGGGCCGGCGGGCGAGACGCCCGCCTTACGTCTTTAATTCGATGTTGGACGTTCGATGTTGGATGTTGGACGTTCGTCTTTATTATCGTATTAAATAATCTGCCATTATCCTGACGGCCAAAACGAAACCCGCCATGATGGCCGAGGCGGCGTATAAGATAAAAATCGTCTGGGTGTACTCGGTGAGGGTGACCTCCGAGTCGTCATCCCCCAGAAAAGGCTTGGCGCTCCGCACCCCGCCGTAGGAAACCGGGCCGCCCAGCCGGATCCGGAGGGCCCCGGCCAGGGCCGCCTGCGGCAGGCCGGCATTGGGGCTGGGGTATTTCCGGCCGTCCCGCAGCCGGATCCTGCGCGTGGCCCGCCAATCCCAGCCCCGGATCAGAGAAACCAACTCGATCAGCCAGGCCGTCAAACGGGCGGGCACGTAATTCCAGAGATCGTCCAAACGGGCGGAGGCCCAGCCGAAATGCCGGTAACGGTCGTTTTTATAACCGACCATAGAATCAAGGGTGCTGGCGGCCTTGAAGGCCAGGGCCAAGGGGACCCCGCCGATCAGCAAATAAAAAAGCGGGGCGATCACCCCGTCGGAAAGGTTTTCGGCGACGGTCTCCAAGGTGGCCCGCAACATCCCCTCCCGGTCCAGGTTTTCCGTATCCCGGCCCACGATCCAACTCAGCCACTTACGGGCCTCCGGCACCCGGCCGGCTTCGAGAGCGGCAACGACCCGGGCGGCTTCCTGGTGCAGCGACCGGGTGGCCAGGGTGGTATAAGCCAACAGGATGGTGGTCAGGGACTGCAGCCAGGGGCAGGCGCTCAACCAGACGTTCAACAGGGCGTAACTGAGGGCGAAAACGGCGCCCGGTAACCCGACGGCCAGCAGGATCCCTGCGGCCTTCTCCCAGACCGGGTTGTTGGAGGGCCGGCGCAGGACCTTTTCCAGACCCTGAATAATGCGGCCGAAGAACCGGACCGGATGGGGAAACCAGCGCGGATCCCCCACGGCCAGATCTATCAAGTAGGCGATGACAAACTGAAAGGGTGACACTGGCTAAGCCGCGCCAAAGTTAAATTCGAAATCCGAAACTCGAAATTCGAAACAAATCCGAATGTTCAAAAATTCAAATGACCGATACATTTATCTTTAATCCCGCGCTGTGGCAATAAAGGTCCTTTAACCGGGGAGATTGGTAAAACCTGCGTTCGGGGAAGCTCACCTGTTTCGAATTTTGGATTTCGGTCATTTGAATTTGTTTCGGATTTCGGGCTTCGAATTTCGAGTTTAGCTTTCGTTGGTTATCAGGCGGCTTACTCCAGGAAGGTTCCATTCATCAGTTTCACCATGGCGTAGCCGCTGTAGTATTCGATGATATTCAAGCCGGCGTAGGCCTGGTCCAGGAAGAACATGTTCTTGAAGGGCAATTTCAGGGCCTGGGCGATGATGATCCGGTTAACGCCGGCGTGGGCCACCAGCAGGATGTTTTTTCCCGGATTCTCCCGGATGATTTCTTGCACCCCTTTTACCACCCGGCTGCGGAAGGGATTCCAGTATTCCCCGTTGGGGAAATGAAACTGGTTCAGATTACTGAAATGAAATTTTTTTCTACCCGGATATAGCCGGTCGATCTCCTGCCAGGCCTTTCCATCCCAGTCCCCCATGTCCATTTCCCGGAATTCGGCCCGTTCCTCCGGAACGAGGGAACGCCCCCGGCAAAGGATCCTGGCGGATTCCACGGCCCGTTTCAGATCACTGGCATAGGCCCGATCCAGGACCTCAGCCTGCAGCCGGCGGGCCAGGGTCCGCAACTGCTCCCGGCCGCGGGGGCTCAGCTCCGCGTCGGTAAAACCCAAAAACTTCCCCTGGGCCTCGGCGACTACCTCGCCGTGCCTGACCAGAAAAAGCCGGGTACAGGGGCCGTCCGGTTTAGACATAAGGAACGACTCCGGCGATAAATAAAAGGCCCGCCAATTCCCCGGTCTCGATAACGGCGCCCAGGGTATCGCCGGTGATGCCGCAGAGCTTTCTCGAAAAAAACCAGCCGGCCAGGAGACTCCAGCCAAGCTGCAGGGCCATGAGCCCCAGCCCCAGCCAGCCGGCGACCCCGATGACGATACCCCAGGCCGTCAGGGTGGCCCAGAACAGCTCTTTTTTTCTCATTTCCTGGACCAGGCCCTGGCCGAGCCCGCCCTCGGCCCGGGCGTAAGGCCAAAAGGCGGACATAAAAACAGGGGTCCAACGGCTGGCCGTCGGTATCAGGAACAGCCAAACCACCAGGGCCGGGGAAGCGAGCACCTGCTTCAAAGCGAGAAATTTTAAGCCCAGGAGCAAAATTAAACCGACGATCCCCATGGTGCCCACATGAACGTCCTTCATGATCCGCAGCCGGTCAAGGGGATTCTTTCCCCCGTAGCAGCCATCCAAGCAATCCGCCAGCCCGTCCAGGTGCAGGGCCCCGGTCATCAGGACCCAGAAGGCCAGCAGCAGGCCGGCGGACAGCTCGACCGGAAAAGCCCCCCCGGCCAGGCGGTAGAAAATCCAGAACAGCCCTCCCAGGAGCAGCCCCGTCAGCGGGTAAAACTTGCTGGATCGGACCACCAGGGTGGAATCTACCGGGATATGTCTGCCGATGGGAAGGATGGTGAGGAAACGCAGGGCGATTAAAAAAGCGATCATATGATGGCGTAATTTATTGTTAACAATCAATAAAAACAAGAAACCCAAAAACCAAAACAATTGTCAATAATCAATTGTTAATTACTGATTATTAATTAAAGACGTCACAACGGAGGACCCTTGAGGACCAGGGGGATACCGGCCACACTTAAGATCACCCGGTCGGCCGCAGCCGCCAGTTCCTGGTTGATCTTTCCTGAAAGGTCCCGGAATCTTCTGGCCAGGGCGTTCTCCGGGACGATCCCCCAGCCCACTTCATTGGAGATGACCAGGGTCGGAAGGGGGAAATCCCTTAAAAAGCGGATGATCCCCCGGGCTTCTTCCAGGATCATGTCTTCATGGTCTCCCCACCGGCCCAGCAGATTGCTCAACCAGAGGGTCAGGCAATCGATGATTACAACGGTGCACCGGCGGTTCAGACGGTCCAGGGCCGTGACCAGCTCCAACGGTTCCTCCACCGTTTCATATTCCCCTCCCCTTTCCTCCTGGTGGCGGCGAATGCGCAGGACCATTTCGTCATCCAAGGCCTGGGCCGTGGCCAGGTAAGCCCGGGGCGGCGGAAAGGAGGCGGCCAGCCGCAGGGCCAGGCTGGTCTTACCGCCGCGGCTGGGGCCGGTGATCAAGGTCAGACGGTCTATATCGACGACAAGGGGAGCCATTAGAAATCCTATCCGCAGTCCAATACTCCGGCACTCCAATACTCCAATACTCCAACACTCTGCCAAACCTGCAACTGAACTTAATGGGGATCGCCGGGCAAGTCAAATAAAAAGCCCCTTTCCCTTGACTTTTTGAACGCAGGGGGAGATATAATACGGGAAAAACAATAATCAATTGTCAATTGTCAATTGTTAATTTTTTAATTATAAAGACGAAAATCCGGTCATAGGGAGAAAGGCTTTAATGAATTTCAGAAATCGTTTTTTTAGCGTGTTGCCGGCGTTTTTCATTCTTCTATTGCTGTCCGCCGAACTGGCCTGGGGTCGCGGGGCCTATTCCTATAGATTCCCCGACCCCAAGGCGTCCCTGGACGCCAAAGCTGATACCGTTATCGGGCTCATGGGGGAATATGTCACCCATAAAAAGGATACCCTGTTGGATATCGCCCGGGATAACAACCTGGGCTTCAATGAATTGGAATGCCTTTACCCGGACATAGACCCCTGGATCCCCCCTGAAGGCACCCGGTTGCTGATCCCGACCCAATGGATCCTCCCGGAGACAGCCAAATTTGGCCTCGTCATCAATATTGCCGAGATGCGTTTGTTTTTCTTTAATAAATCCATTCAGATGGTCAGGACCTACCCGATCGGTATCGGCGACGAAGGCTGGTTCAGTCCCCTGGGCACCTTTTACGTCGCCCAGAAAAGAAAAAACCCAGCCTGGCATATTCCGGAGTCGCTCCAGGAAAAATACCAGATGAAAATCATGCCCGCCGGACCGGATAATCCCCTGGGGGATTACTGGCTGGGTCTATCCATCCCCGGGTACGGGATTCACGGGACCAATTTCCCCTGGGCCATCGGCCGCCTGGTTACCCACGGCTGCATCCGGCTCTATCCGGAAGACATCGAAAGACTCTTTGCTGCCGTTCCCCTTAAAACGCCGGTTGAAATGATCTACGAACCGGTAAAAATCGGTTTTAAGCAAGGCCGTATATTTGCCGAAGTACATCCAGATATTTACAGCCGGATCCCGGACCTGACCGCCTATGGACACGGCAAAGTTCAGAAACATAAATGGGCGGATCGCATCGACCTGGACCTCTTCACGCAAGTTTTACAAGAGGCCAAAGGGATCCCGGTGGATATTACCCGAAATTGATTTTTTCCTTGACAAGAACACGTTTTTTTTATTATTTTCAATTCAATAAGGTTTTACTGAACAATACATTTGTCAATGATTTTAGTTTATTGGAATTTAGTGTTTTGAGGAGAGGAGGTGAGGGAAGGTGATTAAACCCAAAAAGCGGGCGATCAGATTGGCAAGTCTTTTTACGTTGGTTTTTTTCCTGGCTGCTTTTGGTTACGGGTGTGGCTGTTTCAAGGAAGCGACGGCTGAACCGCCGAAGGCGGCTCCGGCCCCGGCTCCTGCTCCCGTTGTAGCCAAGGCTGACTGTGAATGCTCAGTGGTCGAGGCCGCAGCCAAAAGGGCCGAGGCCGCAGCCAGTTTAGCCGAGGCGGCAGCCAAAAAGGCTGAGATGGCGGCTCAGAAGGCTGAAGACGCGGCCATGCGGGCCGAGAAAGCCGCTGAAAAAGCGGAAGCGGCGGCCAACAAAGCCGAAGCAGTCTTCATGAAAAAGATGAAGAAGTAGCTTTCCTTGTGATCTTTGTTTTCAAGGAATTCCTAACCGGCAGACCGGCAACGGTCTGCCGGTTTTTTTTCATGAGCAGAGGATTTAATACGAAAATAGCACTTTTTACCTAGTAGAATTCGGCAGTCTGTTTATTTTATTATGTAATATTAATATATTATATGGTATAAAGAGAAGCTCTTTTAACCCTGATCCATAGTGATGGTGTATTGGTGTATCGGAGTATCGGCTTGGGAAGCTTTTCCGTCTCTCCATTACTCCGCCACTCTATTACTCCATTACTCCGAAGTTACAGGTTTTTTACATGAACCAAGCCGATTACGACGTCATCGTGG
>JACRCK010000081.1 GCA_016219065.1 Deltaproteobacteria bacterium | reverse complement strand
CCCCTCGATCCCCATCTTCAGGTCCTCCCAGGCCCCTCCGGACGACTGGCGGAGTTCATCCAGCTTGGTCCGGGCGGTTTTCTGTTTGCCCTGCAAGTCGTCGATCAGTTTGCGGTATTCGGATTTGGCCTCGGCCGCCGCCTGTTCCGCCTTGATTTTCAGCTTTTCGATTTCCGGTTTCCATTCGTCGAACTGGGTTTGCAGCCGCTGGATGTAGATGTCTTTTAACCCCGGCGGCTCTTTTCCTTCAAACGGATTGTACCCCGGTCTTTTGTACAGCCGGGCCTCGTTGCCCAAAATATCCGGCCGGTAAACCTTCTCCGCCCATTCGGCCGGTTCCACTTCCTCGATGGCCACCGACACGGTTTTTTCCTCACATAATAAAATCTCCATGACATCCTTTGAGATAGTCTCGGCCAGGCATTTTTTCTGTTCCTCGGTCCTTCCAGGGTGCATCTTGATGATTACATGGGGCATGGACTTTCCTCCTTTTCCTAAATGGGTTTCATTTTTTAGTGTACATCAAAAAACCGAAAAGGGAACTACTTTCCCGTTTATATTATTCCCATTTGCGACTATAGTAGGTCCATTTTTCAAGATTATCGGGGGAATCGTGAAAGTAACGGAGGGGACCTTTTTAGACCGCCTGGGTCTGGGGCGACCGGAGCTGCGGGCCTGGGCCCTTTACGATTGGGCCAATTCGGCCTTCATGACCACCATTATCGCCGCCGTATTCCCCGTCTACTTCAACAAGGTGGCGGCCGCGGATCTCCCGGCAGGGGAAAAACTGACCCTCTACTCGGGCGCCACCACCGTGGCCCTGGTGATCATTGCCGTCCTCAGCCCCTTCCTGGGCGCCCTGGCTGACTATTCCGGGATCAAGAAAAAGATGCTGGGCTTTTTCCTGACCCTGGGCGTCCTGGCCACCTCCGGACTGTTCTTTATTGAACGGGGGGACTGGCTGCCGGCCATCTTCCTGTTCATCCTGGGCAACATCGGCATTTCCGGGAGCTTCGTCTTTTATGATTCCCTGCTGCCCCACGTGGCCGGCCCGGAAGAACTGGACCGGGTTTCCACCGCCGGCTATGCCCTGGGCTATCTGGGAGGGGGGCTGCTGCTGGCCTTGAACGTGGCCTGGATTCTGAATCCGGGGTTTTTCGGCCTTTCCGGTCCCGACCTGGCCGCCCGGCTATCCTTCCTGAGTGTCGGTCTCTGGTGGCTGGGCTTCTCCATTCCCCTTTTCCTGAAGGTGGCGGAGCCCCCCCGCCGGATTGAAGCGGACGAACAGTCGGGGGAGCGGGCGATACGGATCGCCTGGCAGCGTCTTCGGGAAACTTTTCAGGAACTGCGGTTTTATAAAAACGCCTTCCTGATGCTGCTGGCCTTCCTGATTTATAACGACGGCATCAATACCATCATCCGCATGGCCGCCGTTTACGGGGAAAGCATCGGACTGGCCGCCAACTCCCTCATCGTGGCCATCCTGCTGGTCCAGTTTATCGGCATCCCCTTCTCCTTCGCCTTCGGCCGGCTGGCAGGGCGCCTGGGGGGGAAACAATCCATCTTTCTGGCCCTGCTGGTCTATCTGGTCATAACCGTACTGGCTTACCGGATGCGCACCATGTTCCACTTTTACCTGCTGGCCGTTTTGGTGGCCATGGTCCAGGGCGGGAGCCAGGCCCTGAGCCGATCGTTGTTCGCCAGCATGATTCCCAAGCACAAGTCTTCAGAATTTTTCGGATTTTTCGGGGTTACGGAAAAATTCGCCGGCATTTTCGGGCCGGCCCTGTTCGCCGCCTTTACTGCGGTCACCCAATCCGGCCGCAGCGCCATTCTTTCGGTGGTCGTCTTTTTTCTGGTGGGGGCCCTGATCCTTTTTTTTGTGAACGTTCCGGAAGGACAACGGGCGGCCCGGGAGGCGGAGGAGCGGCTGCATGAAGCATAATACGAAAAACGAACATCCAACATCGAACATCGAACGTCCAACATCGAATTTAAAAACGTGGCGGGCTTCTCGCCCGCCGACCAGATAAGGCAATTTACTTATTGGATTTCAACGGTAAGGTCGCGGCTTCATCCTGATCTGGAGTAATGGAGTGGTGGAGTATTGTTTTAATGACCATTACTCCTATACTCCAGCATGAGAAGTATGTCCTCTGGAAAAAAATCTCTTGGAAACCGTTTGATCCAGGTCCTTTCCTGGTTGATCACTATTATCTTTTACCGGCTGGAAATCATCGGCGAAGGCATCCCGGCCGGACCGGTTCTGCTGGTCATGAATCATCCCAATGCCCTGCTGGATCCGGCGGTCCTCTGGGCCGGCACCCGGCGGCCGATCCGCTTCCTGGCCAAATCCACCCTGTTTACCCGAAGTCCCCTGGGTCTGCTAGTTCGATATTCAGGCGCCATCCCCGTATATCGTCATCGGGATGAAGGGGTCGATGTCAGTAAAAATATTGCTACGTTTGCGGCGGTGCATCAAGCCCTGGCCCGGGGGGAGACGGTGGGAATTTTTCCCGAAGGCATCAGCCATTCCAGGGGTCACCTGGAACCGCTCCGTACCGGCGCGGCCCGCATGGCCCTGGAAGCTCTTCAGGAAGGGATCCCCCTCCGACTGGTCCCTGTGGGAATTAATTACGAACGGAAGACCATTTTTCGCTCCCGGGTGACCCTGCTGTTTGGCGCCCCCTTTTCAGGAGCCGATTTGCTGGAAATCTTTCGAGCCGACCCGGCCCAGGCCGTCCGGCTGCTGACCGAACGGATTACCGACCGCCTGCGCTCCCTGATAGTGGAGGTCGACCCCAATTTCGATGCCGCCCTGGTGGAGCGGGTCGATCAACTGTACGTCGCCGCCCGGGATCTTACGGATACGAGCCGGGACCGGATCGAGCGGAAAAAGACCATCGCCCGGGGTCTGGAACGGCTGCGTACCCATAATCCGGTCTTATACGAATTGCTCTGGTTGAAAATGCGGATTTACGACCGCCGGCTGAAACGTTTTGGGCTCAATGACCGGATCCTGGAAAACCCGGTTCCGGTTTCGGTCATCCTAGGCTTTATTTTACGCGAGGCCGGCTACGGTCTTTTTTTATGGCCCCTCTGCCTGGGAGGGTTCCTGATCTGGGCTGTTCCCTATTACGCGACGGATTTATGCATACGAATAATAAAACCCTCTCCGGAAATGACGGCCACGGTTAAGGCCCTGGCGGGCGGGGTTTTCCATTTGTTCTGGTTCGGGCTGCTGGTGAGTTGGGCCGCGGCCCTGGGAGGCTGGCGGGGGGCAGCCCTGAGCTTTATTATGGCTCCTCTGATTGGAGTCCTGGCCCTGTTTGCCATGGAAAGGGAAACGGAAACCGCCTACACCCTGAAGACCTTTTGGGCCGCCCGCCTGGCCCGCAGAGAAACCCTGGTTCGGTTTCTTAAAGTCCGCAACGAACTGGCCGAATTGCTGGAAGAGGCCCATCGCTGGCTCCAGGTCGCAGCTTCATCCAATTGATTGATTTTAAAATGATATTCTGTTATCATCCTAAAAAACTTAAAAGGGTACGGTGACCATGAACGAAAACAACGATTACCCCGGGGACGCTGAAGCCGGCGTGCCCGTAACCGAATTTGGGCTCTCCGGAGAACCGCCGGCGGGAGAAATACAGGAAGACCAGCTCATCGAGCCGGCCAACGCTTTGCCGGAAATCGCTTTGGAGGATCTCCCCGAACCGCTCCGGCTGGCCGCGGGCCGGGCCGGCTGGCCACGGCTGATGCCGGTCCAGGCTAAGGCCATCCCTTACTTCCAGGCCCGGCGGGATCTGATGATCCAGTCCCAGACCGGGAGCGGCAAAACCGGCGCCTACCTCCTGCCGATCCTGGAACGGATCGACCCGGAACGGGCCGTCTGCCAGGCCCTGGTGCTGGTGCCGACCCGGGAATTGGCCCAGCAGGTGGGTAAGGAAGCCGAACTCCTAGGCGAAGCTCTGGGAGTCCGCTCCATCGCCGTTTACGGCGGGGTGGGCTACGGACCCCAGTTGGAGGCCTTTAAAAACGGGGCCCACCTGGTAATCGGCACCCCGGGACGGATCCTCGACCATCTGCTGAAACGGTCCCTGACCCTGCAGCACCTGGAAGTCCTGGTCTTTGATGAGGCCGACCGGATGCTCTCCATGGGCTTCTATCCGGACATGAAACAGGTCCAGGAATACCTGCCGGACCGACGGATCAACGGCTACATGCTCTCGGCCACCTTTCCGGAATTTGTGCTGCGGCTGGCCAAGCAATTTCTCGTTGATCCCGAGTTCCTCAGCCTGAGCCGGGACCAGGTCCACGTGGCCGGCACCGAACATGCCTACTACATAACCTCCGGCATGGACAAAGACCGCTCCCTGATCCGGATTATCGAAATTGAAAACCCGGTTTCCGCCCTGATCTTCGGCAATACCAAAAGCACCGTCCATTATCTGACGGTAGTACTCCAGCGTTTCGGTTACGATGCCGACGAGTTGAGTTCCGATCTTTCCCAAGCGGCCCGGGAAAAGGTCATGGAACGCATTAAGAAAGGCGAATTGCGCTTTCTGGTAGCTACCGACGTAGCAGCCCGGGGGATCGACATCCACGATCTATCCCATGTGATCCAGTACGAGCCTCCAGAAGATCCGGAGCTTTATATCCACCGCGTTGGACGGACCGGGCGGGCGGGGGCCGCCGGCGTGGCCTTCTCCCTGGTCACCCCCTTGGAAGAGATCAAGCTGAAGCAGATCGCCAAACGGTTCAGCATCGAGCTCCAGGAGCGCCCGGTGCCCGACAACGCCGAGGTAGAGGCGCTGGTCGGTCAGCGGGTCACGGCCCTGCTGGAAGCCGAACTGCGTTCCCGGGACAGCCTGCAGGTGGAACGGATGCGCCGTTTTTTCCCTTTGGCCCAGACCTTGGGACAGGGAGAGGAATTAAACCTGGTAGCCATGCTCCTGGATGATTTTTACCAGAAGACGCTTCAGGTGCGGCCGCCCCAGCCGCCCCTGGAAGAGAGACCCAAATCGGGTCCTTCAGGAAAAAAAAGACCGCCACGAAAAAAGGACAAGGATCGTCCGCGGAGAAAAAGATAGGGGAGGAGGCCTGAGCGCCCACTCACCGGATGGGCAGCCCGGAATCGGGATCAACACCCCGGACGCATAATTGTTCCTATCTTTTAGTATATTCCTCATGTATCTTTTGTCGATAAATGCCTTTCTTCTTCCGGAGAGCCGTATTTCCTTTTTTGACGAACTCCCCGGGGGGCGTTACCCTGGACCCGGCAATCACAAATGTCCGATTAGCTTTCAGCGGGGATTTGCCCTGGCCGGAGATATGGTAGGTCATGGCCACCAACCAAACAAGAGCGAAGATATTCGAAATCCGGTCCAGGAGAAGTGTTTCCCGGGCAGTTTCGCGATTCCCGATGCGATTGGTCACGGCCTTTGTAACGCTCCTTGTCTGCTCGATGGTCTTATCCCCGGCCCTGTGGCGCAGCCGGGCAACCGCCGGGGACGGAAAGCAGCATGTCCTCATCCTGCACTCCTATCACAAGGGCCTGGAATGGACGGACAGTGAGGACCAAGGGATCCTGTCGGTACTGAAGTCCCGTTCACCGGATATCGATGTCCATACCGAATATATGGATACGAAGCGGATCTCCACGGATGCCTATTACAGCGGCTTCTCCCGGTTTTTGAAGCGCAAATACGCAGCCATCGCCTTCCAGGTCGTTCTGGTGACGGACGACGACGCCTTCAATTTTTACCTTAAATACCATCAGGCCCTTTTCCCCGGGGTGCCCGCGGTCTTTTGCGGGGTCAACTACTTCAAAGATTCCGATCGGGCGGGACGCCAAGGTCTCATCACCGGAGTGGTCGAGGCCTTCGATATACCCAATACCCTCCGGACCGCCCTGCGCCTCCATCCCGACACCACGCGGGTTATCGTCATCAATGACCGGACGACGACCGGTCTGGCGAACAAAAAGATTCTGGAAGAGGTAAGGCCCGAATTTGAAGAAAAGGTCAGCTTTGTTTTTCTTGAAAATGTCGATATGGCGGAAGTCCTCGAGGAGGTCGGGTATTTAGCGAAGGGGGACCTCATTCTTTTGATGACCTTCAACCGGGACCGGTCCGGTAACGTCTACGATTATGATCAAAGCATCGCCCTCATTTCCAGGGCAGCGCGGGTACCTATTTACGGCGTCTGGGATTTCTACCTCGGCAAAGGGATCGTGGGCGGCATGCTGACCAGCGGCAGGGACCAGGGCCGGACCGCCGCGGAAATCGCCCTGCGCATCGTAAACGGAGAAAAAGTCCGGAACATCCCCGTCGTCCAGGAGAGTCCGAACCGTTACATGTTCGACTATCTCCAGTTAAAACGGTTTCGCCTCCGGCAATCCGAGCTCCCCGAGAACAGCATCGTCATCAACCTGCCCGATTCTTTCTATGGCCGGTACAAGCGGTTCATCCTGGTGAGCGCCGCGATCATCGCCACCTTGTCCCTGATCATCGTTATCCTGCTCGTCAATATCTCGCTCCGGAAACGTTTTGAAAAGGCGTTGCGGGAATCGGAGGAGAAGTACCGCGATCTCTATGACCATGCCCCCGACATGTACCACTCCATCAATCGCGAGGGGATCATCCTCGACTGCAATGCCACCGAAGTGGCCATGCTCGGCTATCCCAAGGAGGAAATCGTCGGCCGGCCCATTGCCGACTTTCTGACCGAAGATTCCCGGAAGACCCATGAAAGGGAGTTTTCCACCCTGACCGAGCACCGGACCCTCTTCGGCCTGGAACGGGAGTTCCGGAGAAAGGACGGGGCGACTTTCACGGCCAGTCTGAACGTCTTTATCGATGTCGACGCCCAGGGGCGGCTGACCAGGACCAAAACCATCGGGAGAGACGTTACCGAGCAAAAACGGGTGGAAGAAGCGCTGCGCAAGTCCCGGGAAGAGTTGCGGAGCCTCTCGGACCATATCCAGTCCGCCTTGGAGGAGGAGCGGGGACACATCGCGCGCGAAATCCACGTCGAACTCGGGCAGGTGCTGTCGAAACTGAAGCTGGACCTGGCCTGGTTGAAAAAACGCCTGGGGGGCGACCAACAACCGCTCCGGGAAAAAACCGAGGCCATGTCGGGCCTGGTGGACAGCACCATTAAAACCGTCCAGCGCATCTCCTCCGCCCTGCGGCCGGGGGTGCTCGATTACCTCGGTTTGGCCGCCGCGATCGAGTGGCAGGCCCAGGAATTCAGGGATCAGACCGGGATCGACTGTACGGTTGCAGTCCCTCCGGATGGTTCGGTCCCCGATCAGGATGTGGCCACCGCGGTTTTTCGCATCTTCCAGGAGGCCCTGACCAACGTCATCCGTCATGCCCGGGCCACCCGGGTCGCCGTCCGGCTTGAAAAGGACGACGGCGCCGTCCGGCTCGCGATTCAGGACAACGGCCGGGGCATTCCGGACGAGAAAGCCGCCAGCCATGCCTCGTTCGGACTGATTAGCATGAAGGAACGGGCCCGCTTCCTCGGCGGCCGGGTCTCGATCGACAGCCTCCCGGGAGAGGGTACCACGATCACCGTAAACATCCCCTGCAGAAAGGCGGCCACCCCATGATCTCCCTATTCATCGCCGACGACCACGCCATCTTCCGCGAAGGACTCCGTCAGATCTTCGAGGATGTACCGGACATCGTCGTGGCCGACGAGGCCAGCACCGGACAGGAGGTGCTCGAGAAAGTCGCAAAAAACGAGTACGATCTCCTCCTGCTCGATATCGCCATGCCCGGGTTGAGCGGACTCGACACCCTGAAACTCCTGAAAAGCCAGAAGCCGAAACTGCGGGTCCTGGTGCTGAGCATGTATCCCGAAGAGCAGTATGCGGTGCGCGCGATCAAGGCCGGCGCCAGCGGGTACATTACCAAGGCCAGCGCCTCGGAAGAGTTGATCGGGGCGATCCGGAAGATCTCCGGAGGCGGCCGCTACATCAGCGCCTCCATCGCCGAGAAGCTCCTCTTCGACCTCGTGCCGGAAACCGACCGCCCGCTGCATGCCCGGCTCTCGGACCGCGAATACCAGATTCTCTGCCTGATCGCCAGGGGCCGGACGGTGAGCGACATCGCCGATGAACTGTACTTAAGCGTGAAGACCGTCAGCACCCACCGCACGCACATCCTCGAAAAGATGCGGCTGAAGACCAATGCCGAACTGACCAACTATGCGCTAAAATACGGGCTGGTCTGCCTGACCGACTAAACTTCCCGAGACTACCCCCCCCGGCCGCACCGCACCGCCGCCACACCCCTGCCCCGGTATTTGCCGTCACCGTTTTCCCTGGGCATAGGACAAAACCCTATGTCAAAAATCAGACGGAACCCGATTTTTTTCCTTTTTCCAAACCCTCACAGTGGACCGTAAAATAAATCAACCCCCAACGGAGGAGCGTATGTAACGGTTATTGGTTTGGCTGGCGGCTTGGGCCCTAATTTCGGCGGCAGCGCCCGGGAGCGCCCCGGCGGCGGCCAAGGAGGAGAAACCGGTTTTACTGCAGGTGCCGGTGGCCTTTGCCACCAACCTGCCCGGCCTCGGTGACGGCATCATGTACATCGCGAACAATATCGAACTGGCCAGCGGCGGCAGCGTCAAAATGAAGGTCTTTGAGCCCGGCAAGCTGGTGGCCCCCTTCGAGGTGCTCGACGCCGTATCGAAAGGCAAGGTCAACGCCGGGTACAGCACGGCCGGCTACTGGGAAGGCAAGCTCCCGGCGGCGCCCCTGTTCTCCGCCGTCCCCTTCGGGCCGGAGACCGGGGAATACCTGGCCTGGTTTTATTACGGCAACGGCATGAAACTCTACCAGGAGATGTACGACAAGGCCGGCTACAACGTGAAGGTCCTGCTGGCGGCCATCATCGCCCCCGAGACCTCGGGCTGGTTTACCAAGGAGATCAAGTCCGCCGCCGACCTCAAGGGCATGCGGATGCGCTTTTTCGGCCTGGGGGGCAAGGTGATGGAAAAGATGGGTGTTTCGGTCAGCCTGCTGCCCGCGGGCGAGATCTTCCCGGCCCTGGAGAAGCGGGCCCTGGACGCCACGGAATTCTCCATGCCGGCCATCGACGAGCGGCTCGGTTTCTACAAGATCGCCAAGTATAACTATTATCCCGGCTGGCACCAGCAGGCCACGACCTTCGAATTGTTGATCAATAAAGAAGTCTGGAACAGCCTGAGCGAACACCAGCAGCGGATCATCGAGGTCATCTGCAAGGCCAGCGTAGCGGACAGCTTTGCCCACACGGAGGCGATCCAGGGCAAGGTCATCCGGGAAAACGCCGAGAAACGCCACGTGAAAAACATGAAATGGTCCAAGGAGATGCTTGATCTTTATAAGAAGACCTGGAATGAGGTAGCGGCGGCCGAAGCGGCCAGGGACCCCTTCTTCAAAAAGGTCTGGGACGATTTCCGGGCCTTCGACCGGGATTATGACTTGTGGTCGTCTTTGGGCTTCCTGCCCAGGCAGTAAATCCTCGCGCGGCGCGTTGTCCGCCCGGGCAACGCGCCACCTGTAAAAGATAACTTCAGGAACGGATTCCCCGGTTAAGCCGGGGTCTCCCGCCGCCAAGGGAGTTTACGATGGTAACCGAAATCAAAGATACCCCCAGTAAATTTTCCGACGCCCTCGACGGGTTCATCATCCGCATCGGCAATGTTGCCATGTGGATCAACGCCGTATTGGTCGCCGTAATCATCATCCAGGTGATTCTCCGGTATGTCTTCGGCCGGGGCCTGGTGATCCTCGAAGAAGTCCAGTGGCACCTCTATGCCCTGGCCTTCATGATCGGCCTTTCCTATGCCGTGGTCAGCGACGCCCACATCCGCATCGACGTGATCCATGCCCGCATGTCGCCCCAATGGAAGAGCCGGTGGGAGCTGTTCGGCATTGTCTTTCTGCTCCTGCCGATTATCGTCGTGGTCATCCTGCAGGGCCTGCCCTACGTGTATGACTCCCTGAAAGTCAACGAGAGCTCGGACGCCCCCATGGGCCTGCCCTTCCGCTGGGCAATCAAGTCGCTCATCCCGATCAGCTTTCTCCTGGTCCTGGTGGCGACCCTGGCCCGCCTGGCCCGGGTCATTCTTTCTCTGAAAGGCGGAGCTTTTCAGAAGTCCTTACCGGAGGTGCCGCGCCATGCTGCTTAATGATTATCTCGTTGTCTTGATGTTTCTGACCTTCATCTGTTTTTTATTCACGGGTTTTCCCGTGGCCTGGGCCCTAGGCGGCACCGGCGTGCTCTTTGCGGTCGTGGGCTATCTCGCGGACCAGTTTCTCGGAACGACGACGGGCCTCAATTTTACCGTCCTGGGGATGGCGGTGAACCGGATCTATAAGATCATGGACAACTGGGTGCTCGTCGCGATCCCCATGTTCATCCTCATGGGGTTGCTCCTCGACAAGTCCGGCATCGCCGAGAAGATGATGAAGGCCATGCAGGAGGCCTTCGGGAAATTGAGCGGCGGCCTGGCCATCACCGTGGCCCTCATCGGCATCGTTTTGGCGGCCTCCACCGGCATCGTCGGCGCCTCCGTCACCCTGCTGGCCCTGCTGACCCTCCCGGCCATGCTGCGCCAGGGCTACACCAAACCGATCGCCACCGGCATCGTCGCGGCCTCCGGCACCCTCGGGATCCTGATCCCGCCGAGCATCATGCTGGTGATCATGGCCGATCAACTCGCCCTTTCCGTGGGGGACCTTTTCATGGGCGCGGTTATTCCGGGGTTGATCCTCGGTGTCCTGTATATCGTCTTTATCATAGTGCTCGGTCTTATAAAACCCCAGACCATGCCCCTCGACCCGGAACGCAAGGCGTTTCAGTTGGGCCGCATCCTCTGGGAGGTCTTCAAGTCGGTACTGCCGGCCGGATCGCTCATCCTCGCCGTGCTCGGCTCGATCTTTGCCGGGATCTGCACCCCCACCGAAGCCAGCGGGGTCGGCGTGCTGGGGGCCTGCGTCCTCGCTTTGATCAATAAGCAACTTAACCTGGGCGTGATCAAGGGCGTCTTGAAGGGCACCTTCAACACCACGGCCTATATCATGGCCATCTTCATCGGGGCTACCATCTTTGCCCTGGTGCTCCGGTCCCTCGGCGGGGACGAATTCATCACCAAGGTGCTGAACGGGATCCCCTTCGGCCCTTACGGCAAAATATGCACGATCCTCGGTTTTGTCTTCTTCCTCGGGTTCTTCCTCGACTGGATCGAGATCACCCTCATCGTCCTGCCCCTGCTGGCGCCGGTCATCAAGACCCTTGGGGTCGAAATCGACGGCTACGGTGTGATCTCCGAACCGGCCCTGGTCTGGTTCGTGCTGTTGATCGCCGTCTGCCTGCAGACCTCCTTCCTGACGCCGCCCGTAGGCTTCTCGCTCTTCTATCTCCAGGGGGTCTGTCCGCCCGAGGTGAAGCTCACGGATATCTACCGGGGGGTGGTCCCTTTCATCATCCTGCAGCTCATCGGCCTGGTATTGACCCTATTATACCCGCAACTGGTGCTCTGGCTGCCGGCCAAGGCCTATGGGTATTGAATACAAAAAACGAACGTCCAACATCGAATTTAAAAACGCAGGCGTCTCGCCTGCCGACCCGGTAAGGGTTATAACTGATCGGAATTCCCCGATAAGGTTTGGGCTTCCTCTTTTAAAGTGAAACCAAAATGCCAATGTTCAATGCTTTTAAAATCAGGGCGGAAGCCGTCAGCAGCGAAGTCCATCGCTTCCCTTCCAAAATGGAGGCCATGGGCTTTATCCTCGAATTCCTGAAAAAAGAAGGAATCGAAGATTCCGTCGGGGCTTGTGCGCTCTGGGCGCCCGGTCCCTTTCTCGAGGGGTTCGATACGAAACGCCTGACCGAAATCGTACCCGGTCTCCATTTCGAGGTCACCCGCCAGCGGGCCGCCGAAGCGAAGATCGGCATCAGCCAGATGGACTTTGGCCTGGCCGACACCGGGACCCTGGTCCAGGATGCCACGGCCGTGGAGAAACGACTTGTCTCGACCCTGCCGGAGATCCATCTGGCCCTGCTTGAAACCGGGAAAATCGTGCCCGATCTGCCGGCGGTCCTCCGGCTGATCGACCCCCGGGAGTCGGCCTATCTGGCCCTGATCACAGGGCCGAGCCGGACCGCCGACATCGAACGGGTCCTGACCATCGGGGTCCACGGACCGGTCCGGGTCGTAATCGTCTGCATCGACCCGGAGCAAGAGGCAGCATGACCAGGCCCTTCAAACAGGATATCCATAAGGCCCTGGAGAACGCCAGCCTCGCCGGGGCCCTCACCCGCTTTTCCGAGGCCTACGTCGTCAGCCGGGCCAAGGCCTATGAAGGGATCGATTTTGAGGCCCTGCGGACCCGGATCGCGGAGATCAAAGGCAATGCCGCCGGACGTCTTCAGGAGCTGGCCGCTGAATTTACCGAAAAGGTGGAAGCCCAAGGCGCCCGGGTTTTCCGGACGGACAACCCGGAAAAGGTACGGGACTATATCCTGAATCTGGCCCGGGAGCGCGGCGTGCGCTCCATCGTCAAGTCCAAGTCCATGGCCTCCGAGGAGATCCATCTCAACGCCGCCCTCCAAAAGGCGGGGATCGAAGTGCGGGAGACGGACCTCGGGGAGTGGATCATCCAGCTTTCGGGACAGCGGCCTTCGCACATGGTCATGCCGGCCATCCATCTGAAGAAAGAGGAAGTAGCGGAGATCTTCAGCAAGGAACTCCGGGAACGGTTGAGCAGCGATATTCCCCGGCTCGTGCAGGTGGCGCGCACCGAAATGAGACAGAAGTTCCTCGAGGCCGACCTGGGCATCTCCGGGGCGAACATCGCCGTGGCGGAGACCGGCACTCTCGTCATGGTCACCAACGAGGGAAACGGCCGGATGGTCACCACTCTGCCGAAGATCCACGTGGCCATCGTGGGCCTTGAGAAACTCATCGCCCGTTTCGAGGAGGTGGCGCCGATCCTCCAGGCTCTGCCCCGCAGCGCCACGGCCCAACTCCTGACGAGCTACGTGACGATGATCACCGGCCCGGTCCCCAACACGGACGGCTCCCCGAAGGAACTCCATATCATCCTCCTGGACAGCCGGCGGACCGAAATGGCCCGGGACCCGAAATTCAAACAGGGCCTCCAATGCATCCGCTGCGCCTCCTGCCTGAATGTCTGCCCGGTCTTCCGCCTCGTCGGCGGCCACGTCTTCGGCCATACCTATACGGGAGGGATCGGCGTCATCCTGACGGCCTGGTTCAACGAGCTGAAGAAGTCGGAGGAAATCCAGGGACTCTGCATCCAATGCGGCCGGTGTAAGGAGGTCTGCCCCGCCCGGATCGACATCCCCGGGCTGATCGTCGAAATCCGCCGGAATTTGGCCCGGGAGGAAGGTCAGTCCCTCGGCCAGAAGGCGGCCTATTCCGTGGTGAATAATCGCCGGGTGTTCCACGGCCTGCTCCGCGCCGCCGCCATCGCCCAGAAACCCTTTGTCAAGGATGGATTTATCCGCCATCTGCCCCTGTTCCTGTCGGATATGACCGGGTCCCGGAGCCTCCCGGCCATTGCCGCCGTCCCCTTCCGGGATCGGTTCCGGGAAATCCGGCAACCGGTAACTGGGGAGCGGGTCGCCTTCTTCGCCGGCTGTCTGATCGATTTTGCCTATCCCGAGATTGGCGAGGCGGTGGTCGCCGTACTCAATAAGGCCGGCATCGAGGTGGTGTTCCCCGACCGGCAAACCTGCTGCGGGGCCCCCGCCCATTACAGCGGTGCCTTCGAGGTGGCGGCCCACAATGCTGCGGACAATATCGACGCCCTGCTCCAGGAGAAGGTGCGCGCCGTCGTCTCGGCCTGTCCGACCTGCACCGCCTTTCTGAAATACGAATTCATCAACAGCCTGGAGGAGACCGGCCTTAATCAGCAGGCCCGGGAGCTTTCCAGCCGGACGGTTGATTTTTCGAGACTGGTGCGGAAGTTGGTCGAGGAAAGAAGACTGCAGCTGGCGGAGATCCCGGAGACGATCCCGGTGACCTACCACGATTCCTGCCATCTGAAACGAACCCTCGGGGTTTTTCAGGAACCCCGAAGTCTCCTGGCGAAGGCCGGCTATACGGTGACCGAGATGTTCGAAGCGGATATGTGCTGCGGTATGGGCGGTTCCTACAGTCTAAAGAACCCCGCCATTTCCGCCCACATCCTGCAGCGGAAGCTGGATAACATTCGGCAGACCGGAGCCCCCCTGGTGGCCATGGATTGTCCCGCCTGCGTGCTCCAGATCCGGGGAGCTTTTGACAAGGAAGGCGGGACCGTCCGGGTGAAACACACCGCCGAGTTGCTGGCGGAAAGGCTCCTGTGACCCACGCCCCCGATTGTCCCTGTTATTAATAAAACAGTGTGGACGCATAATCGTATCCATAGATTGGACCAATAATGAGCGATCCATCCGTGCTGCTACCGATCGGGTTATTTGAAATATCGCTAAATAGGGATGGACGCCCCCGGAATAGGGCTGCAGGAACTGGAGGAGCGTGTACAGGTTTTCGGACTGGTGGCCCGCCGCGATCAGCCGGTCGATAAGCCAGCCGCTACTCTCGTTCGAGAGCATGATGGTCTGGACGTCTCTGGTTGCAGCCGGGAGAGGATCAGCGGACAGGCCCAGAAATAAGAGGACAAGGACTGCCAAGCATCGATTTCATTTTTCCTCCCAGGCCTCGGGGTAGGCCTTGATCAGCGCCCAGGTCGGGGGATCCAGTTTCAATTGGTCCCGGTGCCGATATAAAAGGGCCACCGTTGCCCTGTCCTGCCCATAGCGGGGGAAAAAGTCCGCCGGCCGCTGCAGTCTCCAGAGCAGGTCTTCAGGGGGTTCCCGGTAATCCCAGAGGATTTCTTTGGGTATATGAATCATCTGATCAATAAAGACCGGTAACGATTCTCGGGTTGACCCTGCCGATCAGACCCTGGCCATCAGCAGGCGGCCGGCCCCGTTGACGCGCAGGCCGTCCGCCCGGTCCTTGAAGTAGCGGCGATTGGCTTCCTCGGAGTCGAGGTCTTCCATTTGCATAAACCCCTTTTGCCGCAGTTCCTGCGCCAAGGCCTGCGGTTCGAAATAGGTGATCCACGGTTCTCCGTACTCGGCGGTCCTGCGGGCCAAACGCTCGTGGGCGGCGCGCAGGTCGTCCGGCAGCCCGGCCGGCGGAACGCAGTAATCGAAGACGATCTCGCTGTCGGCCGGTAAAGCGGCGACGAAACGGAGCGTCTCCAGTACGGCCGGCTTCGTCAGATAGATCACGACTCCGAGCCAGGAAAAGAAAGCGGGTTCTGCCTTCCGGAAACCGGCCCCGACCAACCCTTCACCCAGCGATTGTTTTTCGAAGTCCACGGGGGCAAAGGCCACCGAGTCCGGGATCTCGATCCCGGACTCGTGTAACCGCCGGCGTTTCCAGGCCTGGGTGGCCGGATGATCCACTTCGTACACGCGCAGTTTCGAACCGGGATACGGGTTCCGGTAGGGGAAGGTATCCAGGCCGGCGCCCAGGATCACGTATTGGCCGACCCCCCGCTGAATCGCCCGGGCCAGTTCGTCCTCCGCATAACGGCTCCGCAACGCCAGGAAGGCCCGCAGGGCTCCCTGGGGCCGATACCGCCCGATAAGCTGTTCCCGCCGGTCCGATTCTTTTTCCAGTCCCAGTATCCGCAGGGCCAGCGGATCCTCGAGGACGCGAGGGCGGTCCAGGATTTGATGGGCCGCCCGGGCCAGGGCCGTCCCCAGCGCGGTGGCGCTCGGACGGCCTTCGTCCAGCCGGGTCCCCCGGGTCAAATCAGAGGGAAGCGGTTCCGGAGAAACCTGGCAGTCGGCCGGTACCGGAGAAATCAACCCGACCAGGACTTCGCCGGCGATCAGGTTTTGCAGAAAATCGCGACGGGAAATCCCTGATGGCTCTCCGGGCTGTTCAGCCCCTTTAGCGGGATTGCGCATGCTTACCTTTTTCCTTTCTAAAATAAAAATAAGCCAACAGGCCGGCGCCGATGGTAACCAGTCCCCAGAGAGAAGCCGTGGGGCGGCTCCGGATGGAAATATAAGCGATCCAGAGGTTGCCGGCAATGAAAAGGATCGGCGTAACCGGATAACCGAAAGTCCGATACGAAGCCGAGCGGATGCTTCCTTTCAGCCGCAGGCGCATCAAACCCAGGACGGTCAACAGAGCAAAGAGGGCCAGGGTGAAGCCGATGTAAATCAGGAGTTTTTCAAAAGACGCGGTCACAATGAACAGGATAGCCATCGCCGCCTGCAGAAAAATGGAAAAAGCCGGCGTGCAAGTTTTACCATTGACCCGGCCGAAAAGCTCGAAAAAGGAACCGTCCCGGGCCATGGCGTAATAGACCCGCGGCCCGGTCAGAATCATGGCGCTGAGCGCCGATAAAATGCCGATGGCCAGGGCCCCGCTGAAATAACGCCCGCTAGTCGGCCCGAAGAGGGAAGCCGCGGACAGGGCCCCGATTTCCAGGACCCCGCTCATCCGCTGGACCGGAAGCGCATAGATGTAGACGGCATTGAGGAGCAGATATAGTATCAGGACAGTACCGGTGCCCAGGAGCAGGGCCAGGGGTATATTGCGGCGGGGTGATTTAATCTCACTGCCGAGATAGGTGGCGGCGTTCCAGCCGCTGTAGGCGAAAGAGATGAAAATGAGGGAGACGGCAAATTCCTTCTTAAACAGGCTGGCCAGGGAAAAGTCGCCGGAGAAATGGGCCCGGGAACCGTTCCCCCAAATGAAGCCGCCGGTTATGAAAAGGATGATGATCAAGATCTTGAAGCCCGTGAGGGCGTTTTGCACCCGGCTGCCTTCCTTGATACCGTAATAATGGACGAAGGAAAGGATCAGTATGGCGGCCACCGCTGCCAGCTCGACCGGGGTAATCGTCCAGACGGTCTCGGGGAAGATCGTAACCCTGAAAAGGGGTTGAACCGGCACGGACAGGAAGCCGCAGCCGTAGGTGGCAAAGGCGATGGCCGAAGCGGCGATGGGGGCGGAAAAACCCACCCATAAAGAAATCCAACCCGAAAGGAAGGCCGCCAGGCGACCCAGACTTTCCCGCAAATAGACATATTCCCCCCCGGCCTCAGGAAAGGCGGCCCCCAATTCCCCGTAACACAAGGCCCCGCAGAGGGCGAAAATACCGCCTACCAGCCAGGACACCAACAAGACCAGCGGCTCTTTCACTTCCTGGATAATAAAACCGGAGGTGGTGAAGATGCCCGTCCCGATCATATTGGCCACGACCAGTACGCCGGCCGTGAACAAACCGATTTCCCTTTTCAGAGAATGACTTTCCGCAGGGCATTCCCGGCTGGCGTCCAGCTTACTTCCCATTCGCCGTCCGTCGTTGTCGCTCTTGGGCGATCAATTGGTCGAGCCTGGCTTGCTGCCCGGCCGACAAGCGGCCTTTCATTTTAACGATCCCTTGGGCGATCAGGGCTTCGGCTTCCGGCCGGTAGCGGTTGCGCAGTTCCTTCAGCCCGGCCTGGGTCTCCAGGATAACGGTTTCCACCTCGCGCCGCTGTCCGGCCTCAAGACCCAGTTCCCGGGTGAGCCTGTCCAGGATGATATTCCGGATGACGGTGGGATAACCACCCCGCTGGAGGCTTTCCTGGCGCTGGCGGTTATAAAGACCGGTACCAACCGCACCGGTTATCAGCCCGGCCAGAAAAATAAGGAACAGCGCGCTGTACAATTTCCATTGCTTCAAATCCGTCCTCCGCCGCTGGCCAGGCCGAAAGGATTGATGTCCAAGCCGATCGGATCGGCGATCAACCACTGAACCCAATGAGGTTCCGGCCTCAGGCCGATGCCGGCCGCCAGCAGGACCAGCATAACAGCCAGCAAACAGGCGGCTGAAGCGAACCGCCAGACCAGATATTCCGGCCGGATGGTTCCCGAATCGGGTTTTTCCGTCCGACAGCGGCGTATGCTCTTCAACACCTCCTCCGACCAGCCGGGGGGCGCCGGTTCCGGGCGGCGGTTTCGGTAGGCTTT
>JACRCK010000080.1 GCA_016219065.1 Deltaproteobacteria bacterium | reverse complement strand
TGCCGAAGACCTCCCGCCCCTTATCCTTCATTACGAGTTAACGGATGGGCGCCGGTTCGGCTTCCCCTTCCAGGGTGCACATGGTGAAATCGATCTCCTTCTGACAGCCCTTGCAGAAGTGCTTTTTTTCGAACTCATCGGAGAAGATCTCCGTCTCCCGGCCGCAGTTGGGACATTTACAAGAGAAGGATTTCAGATGTTTCATCCTTTCAAATCCGGGGCAATGCATGGGTGTGGTCATATTTTTCCTCCCTGGTTGCTGGTTTTTAGTTGCTGGTTGCTGGTTGCTGGTTAAAGGACGTAATATGAAATAAATCCGTTATCCCTTGGTTTTTCATTAATAATTAAAAATTAACAATTGATTATTGATTATTAAGGTCTTACGCCCAAAACGGCCTTCCGTCCCAGATCATAGGCTTCCTGCAGGGCCTGCGCGTGATCCCGGATATGGCCTTTTTTCTCGACCGCCGTATAGAAGAGGCCCCCTGCATAGCTCTTGTCCAGGGCCTCGTAAAAATACTTGGCCATCATTTTGGAACCGTCGAACAGGGTCTTGCCCCGGGTGGCCCCCACGCCGATGAAATATCCCCGGCCGTGGTCATAGCGTTGCCGCTGCTCAAGGGTCTTTTCCAGACGGCGCCCCGACCACAGGGCCTGAGACCGGTCGACCAGGGCCTTCAGTTGGGCCGGGACGCCGTAAAAAAACATGGGGGCGGCCATGAAAATAATCTCTGCCTCCCGGAGTCGGGGATAGACCGCTTCCATTTCATCCGCTATAACGCAGGCTCCGGTTTCATCACAACCGCCGCATTCCAGACAGCCGGATATCTTCAGATCCCGGACATAGATGCGCTCCACTTCCGCCCCCGCGGCGTTCGCCCCCTCCAGGGCCCGGTCCAGCAGCAGATCGCTGTTCCCGCCCGGCCGGGGGCTGCCGTAGATCCCCAAAACCTTCATTTACCGGGCGCGTCCTCTTCAGCGACCACCTGCCCCCGGTGTTTGGTCCCGCACAGGGGGCAGAGGATTTCAATCTCTTTTTCATCCCCGATAAATTTTTCCCGGAGCTTTTCAGAGCCCAGAAAAGTTACATCCCCGCAGGCGCAGGCCGGGCACTCGGCCCGGACCGTGTATTTTTTTTTGGACATTACGATTCTCCCTTCAAGCGATCATCGGAACCGGAAAAACCACATTCCGGAATGTAGCAGGTGATATTCACGAATTCGCACTTTTCTTTGCATTGCGGGCAGATTTCCGGAGGCATATCCGCCTTCAGGGTGTAGCCGCATTTGCTGCATTTCCAGTCGTTCACTTGCGCCACCTCCTTCTCAATAAAATCTTTTAATTTTCGCTTGGTTTGATCCAAGACCTCGTTGAAAGTCAAGGTCTTTACCTCGTCATCGGCCATAAGATTAAGCATTTGCTCAGCCCTTGGCAAGTCATCCAGCAGCGGGAGGGCCTCCCCGGCGCCTAGCTCCCCCAGGGTCCAGACCGTCATGGCCATCAGTTCGCCCCGGGCCTGTTTCAGCAAGGCCAGCAAAGCCCTGATGATCAGCTCCCGCTCTGCGGGTTTGAACTCCTTGACCCGACCCAAAGCCCAGACCAACCCTTGCTGCAGGATATCCTGGTCCAGGCAATTTTTCGAGTTCACCAAATAACCGGCCAGGATGCAGGAATATTCCCGGGCCAGGTCCTTTTGGCGGGCCAGGATTTCCCCAAAGGCTTCGGGCATCCCCCAGCCGATCCCGCCGGATTCGTCATTCAGGTTCCAGATCAATTGCCGGAGGACCCGCCGGGCCTGCTCCGGGTCCCCTTGATAGAGCTGGGCCGTAACCAGCCCCAGCCCTTTAATGGCCCGCCAGCGGGTAACCGGATCGAGGTCGGTGACCAGGCTGATCAAAATATTCCCGGTCTTCCCGCCGTGCCGCCCGGCCAGCTCCAGCAGCCCGGAGAAGTTCTCTTCCGAAAGGAGTGCTTTAACTTCTTTTTTATATTTCAACTACTTTTCCAGTTTATCCAGCTCTCGGATCAGAACTTCGAGGTGCGGTCGCCGGTTGATGTCATGAACGACGATATAACGGATGACCCCAATTTTATCGATGACGAACAAGGCCCGCTCGGAGGTGCCGTCGGACCGGAGCACACCGTAGCGGTCCGCCACCGCCCCGTGGGGATAAAAATCGGAGAGCACCGGAAACCAGAGTTTCCCCATTTGATTGGTCCAGGAGAAAAGGGTCGGGAGGTTGTCCACGGTGATCCCCAGGAGAATGGTGTTGCGCTCGTCGAAGAGTTCCTTGGCAAGGTTATATCCCGGCCACTGGTCGGAACAGACCGGGGTCCAGGCCGCCGGGACGAAAGAAAGCACCACATTTTTTTCCCCCAGGAAGCCGCTTAAGGCCACTTTCCCGCCCGAGAGGGCGGGCAGGCTGAACTCGGGGGCTTTTTCCCCCACTTTGACTTTCAGTTGACTGTCCCTGGGTTTTAAAAGGCCGGGGTCATAGATGTTTTCCTTATAGGCCTCCGACCTGGCCTGCACCTGGCCCGCAGCCCCCACCCCGCCGATCGCCAGGGCCAGCAGCATAATCAATCCCGTTTTCCAGCGACCCATATTTCCTCCTATTTGAGTCCGGCGGACTGGCGTATGGTTTCCAAAAACGATTCCACCCTTTTGATCCCGCCCAGTTCCGAATAGATCACCCGGGGGGCTTCGCCCTTATTCAGCTTGACCACAAAAAAATAAGGGGTCCGGGTTTCGCCCAGGGCCTTGTGCAGGACGAACGTCTCATCCGGCAGCAGGGGAAAAGGAACCTGGTATTTTTTTTTGAAAAAATCGACTTCAAAAAGGGTGTTGCCGGCCCCGATGCCGATGAGCTTGATCTGCCCTTTCAGTTGGGGATCTTTTTCAATGGCCTGATGGAGTTCATTGATCAACGGCGCTTCCTTCTGGCAAATGGGGCAGTACATGCTGAAAATTTCGATGATGATCAGCGGGACCTGGAGTTGGGTCAGTTTGAAAGGTCCGGCTGTCGAAAGCCCCAGGTAGTCCCGGTCCTCGACGTTTTTAGGCCCGGGCAGGGTCAGGGCCGGGAAAAGGGCCCCCTTGGCCGGCGGATCGGTTGCGGCCCGGCCCGGCGCCGGCAACAGCTCGCCGCAGATCAGCAGGATCCCCAGAAAAAACCGGAACCTTTTTTTCATGGATTTCTCCATTTTTCAGTCCTCCGGACTGAAGGCGTCCTTGCCGACCCCGCAAATCGGGCAGAGCCAATCGGCCGGAACATCCTCCCAGGCCGTTCCCGGGGCCACGCCGTTGTCCGGGTCTCCTGCTTCCGGGTCATAGACATAACCGCAAACGTCACAAATGTATTTTTTCATGTTCATTTCCTCCTTTTTTTATTGATATGTTCGCAAAAAGTCCCCAAAGGAGTCATTGCGAGGAGTGAAGCGACGAAGCAATCCCCAAGAATCAGCTATTTGCCGCTGGGGGATTGCTTCGCTTCGCTCGCAATGACGGAATTTAGGCCTTTTGCGGATTTATCAAATTTTGCATTTTACACTTTGCATTTTGCATTTTGCATTCTATCTTTTCTTCCCCTTTTCCCACAGCCACTCATTCATTTCCTGGAGGTTCCGGCGCAGGTACCAGCGCCCGTTGGCGAAAACCCCGTAGTCCGCCCCCATCATGGCCGAAGCGAAGCGGGTGGAGTTGGCGAAAAAAAGCCACTGTTCGATCCATTTTTTCTCGATGGCTTCATCGAAAGGGTTGGCTTTCTGAGCCAATCCCCGGGCCAGGCCCTGGTCCCAGGCCGCCGTCATCACTTCCGTGGCAGCCAACGTCATCTGGTTCGTGGTCCGGATGGTTTGTTCCAGCCGCTGGAAATGCCCGGACACCCAGGTCTGGCTGTGACAGGACAGACAGACCTGCTGCAGATTTTTATACCGCTGGGCCTTTTCCTTTTCATCGATCAGGAAAGGAGCCGCTTCCGCCCCGCTGAAATCGGTGGGCAGGGGCAGGCCGGCCTTGTTCCGGATGATGGAGGTGTCGGCGGACTTCGGATGGGAGTGGGCATAGATCAGGCCGAAGAGCCGCCAGGGCAGCCGGTCGTTCATCCGGTGGGTCCGTTCGGCCACCACCTGCCCTCCTTCGCCCGTAATCAGGCTCACATGGCAGGCGGCGCAGGTGGGGGCGGTGAAATCCTTGCCCGCCTTCCAGGGGACGTCTTTAAAATCAAAGTCTTTGCCCTGAGCGGCATAGAGGTTTCCGTGCCGGCTCACCTCGTACACCTGGTAGGCCGGCACATCGGGGCCCTTGTGACACTTGGAGCAGGTGTAAGGCTTGCGGGCCACCTCGATGGAAAAACCGTGGCGGCTGTGGCAGGCCGCGCAGGAACCCAGGCTGCCGTCGGGATTGACCCGGCCCACCCCCTGGTTGGGCCAGCCGGTCAGGACCGGGAAGCTCATTTCGCCCTGGGCGGTCTCCCGGCTCTTCAGTCCTTTGACTTCCACGATCGTGCCGTGGCAGAAGAGGCAGGAGTCGGCATTGGTCGCTGCGTCGGGTTTGGTCAACTGGAGGCGCTTGTCCTTGAACGATCCGGAGGCATTCACGTCCTCCACCAGGCGGAGGTAAACCGGGTTGTTCATCAGGTTGCCGTAGGCCCGGGCCATCAGGTTCTGGTCGTACTGCTCCCGCTCCTGGACGTGACAGGTGGCGCAGTCTTCCGGTGTAACCACCGTATGGACCTGGTAGCCGTTGTGTTCATAGGAATCCTTATGTTTGGCGGGATTCTGGGTATGGCACTCCGCGCAGCCCACCACCGTGCCGGTCAACGGGGCGGGTATCTTTTCACTGGAAACCCGCCGTTCCAGCTTGCCCTTCTTTAGTGCCTCCCGGGGCGTCATCCGGGCGTGACGGCTGTTTTCCCAGTCCTGCACCAATCCCGGCGTCAACTCCCGGTGGCAGGAAAGGCATTCCTGGGTGGCGCTGCTCAACAAAGTCTGTTTTTTGGGAGAGGCCGCCGTAACCACGGACACGGCCGCCAGCAGTCCGGCGGCCAGCAATACTGCGATCAACTTGCGCATCTCGGTCCTCCTCCGCGGGTTATTGGAACGATTCCATGAACCGCCCCAGGCGTTCGAGATCGACCTTCCGGTGAATGACCGGGCCGCCCTGCAAGACCGAGAGGTGCGATTCGAACGTGGGCCGCGTGTTCTCATAGAGAACGCCCACGGGGATACGGTCCCCCCATTCCCGGGCCTTTTCCAGGGCCTGCTCCCAGTTTTGGGGATCATGGGTGGGGGGCAGCTCATAGCACCTCTTTTTGTACCAGCCGTAGGTGTTGACTTTGTTGAACGAGACACAGGGCTGCAGGATGTCCACCAGGGCGAAACCGGGATGACGGATGGCCCGCTGGATCAATCCCGTCAGGTGGTCTTCCATCCCGGAAAACCCCCGGCCCACGAAGCCGGCCTGCATGGCCACGGCCACCAGCACCGGATTGAAGGCGGCCGCCGCCACCCCTTCCGGCTGGGCCTTGGTCAAAAAGCCCTCCCCGGAGGTCGGGCTGGCCTGCCCTTTGGTCAGGCCGTAAACCTGATTGTTGTGGACCAGCAGGGTGAGGTCGATGTTGCGGCGGATGGCCGCCAGGAAATGATTGCCCCCCTCGCCGTAGGTGCAGCCGTCCCCGCTTTCGACGACCACCGTCAATTCCGGGTTGGCCAGCTTGGCCCCGGTGGCCGCGGGCAGGGCCCGGCCGTGGAGCCCGTTGAAGACGTTGGCCCTCAGGTAATGGGGGGCCTTGGCCGCCTGGCCGATGCCCGAAACCATCAGGACCTGGTGCGAGGCGAGGTCGCAGGCGGCCAGGGCCTTCTTGACCGCCGGCAGTATGGCGTGATTGCCGCATCCCGGGCACCAGGCCGTTTCGAAATTACCGTAATCTTCCCAGTGCACCGTCATGGCGTCTCCAGGTCTCTCAGGATATATTCCGGGGTGATCGGCCAGCCGTCATAACGCCGAATTTGACGCCGGATCTGGAACCCGGTTTCCCGCCGGAGCAGCCGGGCAAACTGGCCGAAGGCGTTGCTTTCGATCGATACGACCTCTCCGGCCTCCTCGAGGCGGGTTAAAAATTGATCCGGCCGCAGGGGCCAGACCTGGGAAAAGTGGAGCACCCCCACGGACCGGCCCCGGCCCCGCAAAATTTCGGCGGCCTCCAGGACGGCACCCCGGCTGGAACCCCAGGTCACCAGCAACAGATCCGGTCGGTCCGGACCGGTCATCTCCGGGGGGATCACCCCTTCCAGCAGGAGGTCCAACTTCTTCAATCTCTTTTCCACCATCTGTTTCCGGACGATCAGGTCTTCGGTCAGGTGTCCGTCTTCGGTGTGTTCGTCGCTGTCGGCGATGACCAGGTTTTTCGTGGCGCCGGGAAACAGCCGCGGCGAGACGCCGTCCGCTGTCAGGGCATAGCGCAGATAGGTTTCAGGCCCCTTGTCGTCCCCCGGCGCCGGCCGGCGGGCGGGCGGGGTCAGCTCAAAGGGCTTAACAGCCCGATAGGAATCGGCCAGGAATTGATCGGTCAGCAGAAAAACCGGACCCTGCGACCGTTCGGCGGTTTCCAAGGCCTTTCGCGTCAGGCTGAAACAGTCCTCCACCGAGCCGGGGGCGAAGACCGCCCTGGGGAACTCGCCGTGCCCGGCGTGGAGGACCAGCTCCAGGTCTCCCTGCTCGGTTCGGGTCGGCAGACCGGTGGCCGGCCCGGGTCTTTGACAGACCGCGAGGACCAGCGGGGTTTCGGTCATCCCCGCCAGGCTGACCCCCTCGTTCATCAGGGCGAAACCGCCGCCCGAGGTGGCCACCATGCTGGGCGCGCCGGCAAAGGAGGCCCCCAGGGCCATGTTGATCACGGCGATTTCATCCTCGGCCTGTTCGACGATGAGCCCCAGGGACGAGGCCTGGGACGCCAGGGTGAGCCCGATGGTGGTGGAGGGGGACATGGGGTAGAAGGCGAAAAACTTCAAGCCCGCCGACAGGGCCCCCAGGGCGATGGCCTCGTTGCCGTTCAGCATGAGCCGCGGGGGGCCTGCGGTGCCGGGGGGCAGGGGCGGAAAGGAAGGGTGCTGATCCCGCGTCCAGGAAAAAGCCTGCTCCAGGGCCTGCCGACCGGCTTCGGCGGCCTGGGGGTTTTTGGGGCCGAAAAAATCGGTCATGGCGCGGGTGGTCTGAGGTTCCGGCAACCCCAGCAGGGCCGCGACGATCCCCAGGGCCGTCATGTTCCATTGACGCTCCGGGGCCAGTTCCTGGTAGGGGATGCTCAGGCAGCGGCCTTCCGGTCCCGGCCAGCGCCGGTCCAGCAGGATGAGGCCCCGCTCGGTCAGTTCCCCCCGGTGGAGATCCACAGTCAGGGGATCCAGGGCCACCAGGAGATCGATCGCTTCCTGGGGGGCCTGGAGATCCGTTAGGGAGGTTCTGATGCGGAAGGTATTATGCCCGCCCCGAATCCGGGACTGATAATCCTGCGTGACCACGATCGCATAGCCGCAGCGCACCAGGACTTTGGCCAAAAGTTGTCCGACCGTCACCAATCCCTGGCCGGCTTCCCCGCCGACCACGATATGGAGTGCTTCCATGGGACTCTCCGGGTCGGCTCTCAGCCGGCCCCTTCCAATCCGGCCTTTTCCTTTTCGATGAACCAGCCCTCCGGGTCGGTCAGGTAATAATAGGTATCCTGCAGGGCCCGGTAATGGCTTTTTTCCTCCCGGATCATCTGGTTCAGGAAGGCCTGTTCCAGGGGTTCGGTGGCTTGGGCCAGATGGTTTTCGTAGAAGGCAATGCTCCTGAGCTCAAAATCGCGGGCGATTTCTACGGTTTCCAGATCGCCGGCCTCCGTCGCCCCCGACTGGGCATATTGGGCGGCCAGATCCCGGAAAACCGTCCCCCAATCCTGGACGGGACAGACCAGGTGCTCCCAGTCCTGGTTCCAGCCCTGATCCTTCATCAGGGAATCATAAATTTTCTGAATCCGTTCGCGGTGAACGATTTCGTCCGCGATGAGGGTCTTGAAGATTTCCCGGCCCAGCGGGTTCCGGGAAATGGCCAGGGCCTTTTCGTAAAAAGCCTTCCCTTTTTCTTCCATCTCCAGAGCGGCGCAGAGCATCTGGACGGAGCGTTCGTCGGTGTTATTCATGGCATCCCCCATGACGTTTTTCTTTCCAAATAATTTCGGCAAGCTCTTATTATCAGCGTAACAAGGTTCCTGCCCATTTGCAAGAAAGTCTCTTCGGGCCTGTTCATAGCCGGAGTGTGGAATGATGTTTTTACCAATACTCCATCACTCCAATACTCCATTACTCCTTTCTGTTACCAGTTCTCGCACAAGACCTCGAAATGATCCCGGTTGTGTTCGCAGGCCGGGCATTGATCCGGGGCTTCGGTCCCCTCGTGCAGGTAGCCGCAGTTCAGGCAACGCCAGGTAACGGACCGATCCTTTTTAAAGACCTTCCCGTTCTTGACATTGGCCAGAAATCCCAGGTACCGCTTTTCATGCTGTTTTTCAGCCACAGCAATAGATTCAAAAATCCGGGCGATTTCGTCAAAGCCCTCTTCCCGGGCCACCTGGGCGAAAGAGGGGTACATGTCGGTCCATTCGTAATTTTCCCCCTGGGCCGCCTCGATCAGGTTTTCGGCGGTGGTGCCGATCACCCCGGCCGGATAACCGGCCTGGATCTCCACCAGGCCGCCCTGGAGGAGTTTGAACAGCCGTTTGGCGTGCTCCTTTTCCTGGTTAGCCGTCTCCTCGAAGACGGCCTGGATCTGGACCAGGCCGTCCTTCTTGGCCTGGCTGGCGAAATAGGTATACCGATTCCGGGCCTGGGATTCCCCGGCAAAGGCGGTCAGGATGTTTCTCTCCGTTCTGGACCCTTTAAAAAGCATGGCGGGTTCCTCCTTTTTCAATGGGATGATTGATTCAGGATAAATATCGGCGACGGGTGTGTCAAGAGGATGGGAGGGGGGGGAAGGGGGAGGGAGGGAGTATTGGAGTATTGGGGGATTAGGGGATTGGAATGTTGGAGTGGCGGAGCAGTGTTTTTAAACCATTACTCCATCACTCCAGTTCTCCATATTTCAAGCTTCCGATCCCCCGGAAAGGGAAAGGATTTCCCCGGTCAGATAAGCGGATTGTCCGGAGGCCAGGAAGGAAACGGCCTGCACGACGTCTTCCACCCGGGCGATCCGGCCCAGGGGAATCCCTTTCAACAATTCTTTGAGGATGTCCTCGTTGCCCCAGAAAGGCTTGGAAAAATCCGTTTCCACCATGCCGGGGGCCACGGCGTTGACCCGGATACCATAAGCAGCCAGTTCCCGGGCCAGGACCCGGGTCAGCATGTTGATCCCGGCTTTGGCGATGCCGTAGATGCCCATGCCCGGCGCGGCCCGGAGGCCGGCAGTGGAACTGACGTTGACGATCACGCCGCCGCCGTTTTTCATCAGGGGAAAGGCCTGGCGGCAGACCAGGAAGGTGGCCCGCAGGTTGCTGTCCATGATTTTATCCCACAGGGCGACCTCCGCTTCCACCGTAGCCGGGGTAAAGATGTTCATGCCCATATTATTGACCAGAATCTCCAAGGCCCCGAATTCCTGTTGGACGGTTTTAAATAACTGCTCCACGTCTTCCGGCTTTCCCAGGTGGGCCGGTACGGTCAGGACATTACCTCCCAGTGCTTCCCGGGCCTGATTCAGGTTGGTTTCCTTGCGGCCGCAGATGGCCACCCGGGCCTGCCGGTCCACGAAAAACCGGGCCAGTCCCAGGCCGATGCCTCGGGAACCGCCGGTGATCAAAACGCGTTTATCTTTGAATTCACTCATCAGTCGACCTCCGAAATTTACGGTTTGAATGGGAATTGTTGGAGTATTGGGAGTATTGGAGTATTGGAGTGATGGAGTAATGGTCTTAAAACAATACTCCGATACTCCATCACTCCATTACTCCCGTACCATGCGGATATTTTATCGGTTTGTATCGTTTCCCACGTTTTCAAATTCGATGTTGGACGTTGAATGTTGAATGTTGGACGTTCGTCTTTATTTTCGTATTAATCCTATTCCTCCAGCGACCACACCGTCCCCTGCGGTCCGTCCTTGATGACGACCCCCATCTCCTTCAACTGCTCCCTGATCCGGTCCGCACCGGCCCAATCCTTGTTCCGGCGGGCCTGGTTCCGTTGGGCCAGCAGACTTTCGATATCGGCGGACGACAGCCCCCGCCGGGAAAGGAGGCGCTGATTCTCCTGATCGAAAAAGGACTTGGTTTCCAGGGTCAGCAGGCCCAAAACCGCTCCGGTTTTCCGGAGACTTTCCGCCGCCGCCGCCAGGGGAGCGGCCAGTTCCTGCCAGGCCTGCGGGGCCAGCGAATCCAGGAACCGATTCAAACGGCGGGCCAGTTCATGAAAATGCCCCAGGGCCTGGGCCGTATTGAAATCATCGTCCAGGGCTTCCTCAACGCGTTGCTGGAAGTCCTCGATCAGGGCCGACAGTTCCCTCGTTTTTTCAGGCCCAGGCGGTTCCTGACCGCCCTGCTGCGGCCGGGCCGCCGGATTTTCCAGGTCCTGGAGCAGCCGGTACAGACGATGGAGATGACTCTGGGCTTCCAACAGGGCCGGATCCGAGTAATCCAAAGGCGAACGATAATGACGGGAAAGCAGAAACAGGCGGATCGCCTCGGGATGATAGCGTAAGATCAACTCCTTGATGGTCAGGAAATTGCCCAGGGATTTGGACATCTTTTCCCCCTGGATCGTTACAAACCCGTTATGGATCCAGTAGCGGGCCAGCGGCTTGCCCGAGGCCGCAGTGGACTGGGCCAGTTCGTTTTCATGGTGGGGAAAAAGGAGGTCCTGGCCGCCCCCGTGGATATCAAAACTTTCACCGAGATAATGAGAGCTCATGGCCGAGCATTCGACATGCCAGCCGGGCCGACCGGACCCCCAGGGACTTTCCCAGGAAGGCTCCCCGGGTTTGGCGGCCTTCCAGAGGGCAAAGTCCATGGGATGTTCCTTGCGGGGATCGACATCGATGCGGGCCCCGGCTTGCATCTCTTCCGGGTTCCGCCGCGACAAGGCCCCGTAGGCCTGGAATTGCCCGACCCGGAAGAAAACGTCTCCGGCCACTTCATAAGCATAGCCCTGCCGGATCAGCTTCTGCACCAGTTCGATAATCTGCCGGATATGGGCGGTGGCCCGGGGTTCCACTTCCGGGGCCGCTACGCCGAGGGCGGTCATATCCCGATGAAATTCCCGGATGTATTTTTCCGCCAGGTCCTGGGCGGAAACCCCCTCCCGCTGGGAGCGCTGAATGATCTTATCGTCAATATCCGTGAAATTACGGACGTAACGAACCTCGTAGCCCCTGGACCGCAACGTGCGGTAGATGACGTCGAAAACAATCATCGATCGGGCGTGGCCGATATGACAACTGTCATAAACCGTGACGCCGCAGACATACATACCCACCCGCGGCGGATCCAAGGGACTGAAGGGCTCTTTTTGCCTGGATTGGGAGTTATAAACTCGCAGGGCCATGTTCTCCTTCCCGCTTCACCAACAGGACCACGGCGTAGGCGGCGATGCCCTCTTCCCGTCCCGCAAATCCCAACCCTTCCGTGGTGGTCGCCTTGACGTTGATCCGGTCCGGGGGCACCTCCAGGGCCTCGCCCAGGATCACCTGCATCGAACCGAGGTACTCCGCCAGCTTGGGCTGCTGGGCTACCAGGACGCCGTCCAGGTTACCCACCAGCCAACCCAGGCCTGAAATTTTTTCCCGGATGTTCCGCAGGAACCAGAGACTGGATATTCCCCGGTAACGGGGGTCGGAATCGGGAAAATGGCGGCCCAGATCCCCCAGGCCGGCGGCGCCGAGCAGGGCATCGGCCACGGCGTGGGAAAGCACATCGGCGTCCGAGTGCCCGGCCAGCCCCCGGGGATAAGGGATCTCCACCCCGCCCAGGACCAACGGCCGGCCCGGAACCAGCTGATGGACGTCATAACCCAGCCCTGTTCGCCAGGGGAGGATCATACGCTTTTTCTTTCCAGAGACCTCCAGGCTTCAGCCAGAGAGAGGTCTTCGGGGGTGGTTATCTTCAGGTTATGATAATCCCCCGGGATCAGGGAAACCTCCTGCCCCAGACGCTCGACCAGGCTGGCGTCATCCGTCCCTTTGAAGGATTCCTGGGCGGCCTTTTGGTGGGCTTGGAAGAGGAGCGGAAATTGGAAGGTTTGGGGGGTCTGGGCCAGCCAGATCTCCTCCCGGGGCAGGGTTTCCAGCCGGCCTCCGGGTCTTACCCTTTTCACCGTATCGCGGGCCGGTACGGCCACGATGGCCGCCCCCGTTTTCCGGGCTTGCTCGATGCTGGCCTCGATCAGGGCCGGGGTAATCAGCGGCCGCACCCCGTCGTGCACGATAACGATTTCGCAATCCGCCTTAACGGCCTTCAGACCGTTAAAGACCGATTGCTGGCGGACCCGCCCTCCCCGAACCACCTTAAGCACCTTTTGAAAACGGTAAGCCTCCACAATCTCCCGCTGCACCGGATCCATCTCCTCCTGGGGGGCGATGATGAAAACGCCGTCTACGGACCGGCACCTTTCGAAAATTTCGACGGTCTGGGCCAGGATGGGTTTTCCGGCCAGGGCCAGAAATTGTTTGGGTCTGGCCGAACCCATCCGCCGGCCTCTGCCAGCCGCGGTAATCAGGGCTAGGGTCTTCAACGGTCCCCCCTCCTTAAGCGGCCTGTGCGGTGGAAGTGAACCATAAGCCGAGTTCTGTTTCCCGGCGCCCTTACGGAGGCCGGGACGATGATCATTCCTCTAAGGACCCGGATTGCTCCGGATCTCAAGCGACCAACCCGGGGGCCTTGGGCGGGCCACCCGTGCCGCCCCCCTATTTGGTCTTGCTTCGGACGGGGTTTACCAAGCTATCCCGGTCACCCGGGATACTGGTGGGCTCTTACCCCACCTTTTCACCCTTACCCCGCGGGTAGCGAGGCGGTGTATTTTCTGTGGCACTTTCCTTCTCGTCACCGAGACTGGGAGTTACCCAGCATCCTGCCCTGCGAAGCTCGGACTTTCCTCCCGCCTGGCGGCGGGCGATCATCTGGTTCACTTCCACCGGCTAGTTCCGGTTATGGGTCTTGACGGCCTGATTGGCCAACAGGTCCGCTTCCCGGTTCTGTTCCCGGGGTACGTGCAGTATAACATATTCCTGAAAACGCCTCAAAAGATCTTGGGCCCGGTTGAAAAAGTCCTTTAAGTGGAGACTGCGCACCCGATATTCCCCGTTCAACTGCCGGACCAGCAATTCGGAATCGGAATAGACGGTGACCGCCTGCCCCCCCAGAGCCAGGGCCTCTTCCAGGGCGCCGATCAGGGCCCGGTATTCCGCCTCGTTGTTGGTCCCCAGGCCCAGGTATTGGAATTGCCGGCTCAGGACCCGCCCCTGCCCGTCGCGGATCAGCCAGCCGGCCCCGGCCGGGCCGGGATTTCCCTTGGCCGCCCCGTCGGAATGGATGCTCCAGAAAGCTTCCGGTAGTTTCCGTTGGGGCATCAGGCTTTGGCAGCACCGTTCAGGCTGTCAAAATAAAGGATCCGGTGACAACTGGGGCAGGTGATCAGCCGATCCCGGCGTTGCAGTTCATTGTACATCTGGGGGGGAATATGGATGTGACAAACCAGGCAGGCCCCCTGGCGGGCTTCCGCCATGGCCAGCCCCTGAAGGCGGGCGCGTAGAAATTCGTATTTTTCTAGATAAGGTTTTTCGATCCGGGTTTCCACCTGCCGTCGCCGGGTTTCGAGTTCGGCCAGCTCCAGGGCGCAACTCGCGGCGGCTTGCTGCAAGGCCTCCTTCTGGATTTGACCTTCGCTCGCCTTGGAGTCCACCAGCTTCCGACGCTCCTGGACCTGGCCGGTCAACTGCTCCAGCTTATCCATCATTTCCAGGAGGCTGTCCTCCTGGACGCTTTTGGCTTTGGTCAAATCGTCGATTTCGGTCAACATGGCTTTATATTCTTTGTTGTTTTTCACTTCCATGAGTTTGGCCCGGCTTTTTTTGATCCGCTGTTCCAACTCCTCGACTTCCTTTTCCACCCCCCGGCGC
>JACRCK010000079.1 GCA_016219065.1 Deltaproteobacteria bacterium | reverse complement strand
CTCCTTCCTTTCGATGTTGCGGCAACAACTCGTTGGAAAAGATAGCAGTGAGTGGGCTTTCAGCCAATCCCTATTCAGGACCGGCGTAGCCAGTCCACATGACCCCGCCCTTAGGGCGGGGGTTTCTAAAACCCACTAAAGGTTCATTGTTTATCATCTCGTCATTCTTTTGGCCGCCCATTTCACGGCCCGGATGATGTCGTGATAGCCGGTGCAGCGGCAGAGGTTGCCGGCCAGGCCCTGCACGATTTCCTCCCGGGACGGCGCCGGGTTTTCCTGCAACAGGGAATGGGCGGCCAGGATCAGGCCGGGCGTGCAGAAGCCGCACTGAACGGCCCCCATCTGCAGAAATCCCTCCTGCAGAGGATGAAGCCCCTCTTCCGTGGCCAGCCCCTCGATGGTAGTGACCCGCCGGCCCCGGACCTTACCGGCGGCGACCAGGCAGGCGTTCACCGCCCGGTCGTCGAGCAGCACCGTGCAGGCCCCGCACTCCCCTACCCCGCAGCCTTCCTTGACGCTTAAAACCCCCAGCCTTTCCCGCAGCAGGTGCAGCAGGGATTCCCCTCCGGAGGCCTCGAGGGATACCGGTCGGTCGTTCAGCCGGAATTCAATGATCATGGCCGGGGTTTCAGCCTTTCATCTGGGCCGGAAGAAAGGTGGCGATGGTCGGGAAAAAAGTGATCAGCAGCGTCACCGCCAGGAGGCCCAGCAGAAAAGGCAGGGCGCCCTTGAATATCTCGTTCATGGGAATATCCGGAAAAGTCCCGGCCACGGTATAGACGTTCAGGCCCACGGGCGGGGTGATCAGGCCGGCATTCATCATCATCACGCACACCACCCCGAACCAGATGGGGTCGAAACCCAGGTTCATCATCAGGGGGAAGACCACCGGCATGGTCAGGACCATCATGGAGACGGCATCCAGGAAACAGCCCAGGACGAAATAAATGCCGATGACCATGACCAGGACCACGTACTTGGAAACCCCCAGAGCCCCGATCCAGGTGGAGACCGCACTAGGGATGGTGGAAAGGGCCAGAAAGTAGCTGAACATGTTGGCCCCGGCCACCAGAAAGAGTACCATGGCCGAGACGCGGCCGGTTTCAAAGAGGCTGTTGACGAATTCCTTCCAGTTCAGTTCCCGCTTGGCCACGGCCAGGATCAAGAGGGCCACGGCCCCGATCCCCCCGGCCTCGGTGGGGTTGACAAAACCGAAGTACAGGCCGCCGATGGTGATAAAGAAAACCAGCAGCGTTTCCCAGATCCCTTTCAAGGCACGGACTTTTTCCCCGAAGGTCACCCGCCCGGGCGGCACCGGGGCTATCGCCGGGTTGATCTTGACCCAGGACATGATGATGATCACAAAGACCAGAGAGAGCAGCAGGCCGGGAAGCATGCCGGCGATTAATAACTTACCGATGGACTGCTCGGTGAGCATGCCGTAAACCACAAAGCCGATGCTGGGCGGAATCAAAAAATCGATGGTCGCCCCGGCGGCTACGATGCCGCCGGCAAATTTAGGCGCATACTGGTATCGGCGCATCTCGGGGATGACCGTTTTGGCAAAAGCGGCCGAGGTGGCTACCGAAGAGCCGCTGATCGCCGAAAATCCGGCGATAGCCACGATGGTGGCGATGCCCAGCCCGCCGGCCAGCCGGCGGAACCACTTGTCGAAGCTGTCATACAGACGGCCGGTGATCCCGGACTGGTCGGCGAAGCCGCCCATGATGACGAAGAGTGGAATAATGGTAAACGGATAATAGGAAACGGATTCGTAGAGGGTGCGGGCCACCATGGGCAGGGCCGCCTCTAGGGAGGTGAGTTTCCAAACGCCCAAAAAACCCGTAAGCATCATGACGAAGGCGATGGGCATCCGGAGGAACAGGAGTACCATCAGGAGACAACAGCCCAGGATCCCCGCATTTACCGGGTCCATGACGCTTCCCCCTTCCGGGCCTTAACCGCGTCGACCAGGTCAAAAAACAATTGCAGCCAGAGCAGGGCCCCGCAAATCCCGACCAGCATCTTGAAGGGGGCCTTGGGGATGCGCAACTGGTCGGTCACCGCCTTTTCTTCCAGGCCCAGGACGATGCCCTGCCAGACCACGATGGAAACGATGGCTAGGCTCAGGCCGGTGGTCAGCACCTGCAGGTAGCGCTGGACTTTCGGGCTGAAACGGGCGGTCAGGAAATCCACGGCCACATGGCCCTTGACCTGCTGGGTGTAGGCGGCGCTGAGCAGGATGATCACCGCCAGCATGTACTCGGACAGTTCGAAAGTCCCGGCGATCGGTTTATCGAGGAAACTCCGGCCGACCACGTCGCCCGTGGTCAGGAGCATGAGGGGGATGACGAAAATCATGCCCGCCGCCGCGATGTAATAAATGATTTTTTCAACCAGGTGGCGAAAAGTCTGATAGGCAGCCATGGTTTCCTTCTACATCGGAAATAATCGGGAGGCAGGTTCGGGCGACCAGCCGGTCGCCCCTACACCTGTCTCCCGGGAATCCCCGAAAATCAAATCTTTTTGAATTCCGGCGGGCAGGCCACCAGGTTGACCTTCCGCTTTTCACACTCCTCGTTCATGATGGCCACGACCTTTTTGGCCGGCAGCCCCTTGGCCTCGAGATCGGCCACCCATTTCCGGGTCACGTCGCGGAACTTGTCGTACCAGAGTTCCGCCTCGGGCTTGGGCAGGTCGATCAGCTTGACCCCGGCCTAGGTGATCTCCTTCATGATGATCTCGTAGTCATCGCTGGTCAGTCCGCCGGTGGTCTTGAAGGGATTGGTGCAGACCTGTTCGATGACCGCCTTCTGTTCGGCCGCCAGACCGTTCCAGGTGTTCATGTTCATGACCGTCCCCTCCGAGACGCAGCCGAAGGTCAGGACGGTGGCGTGTTTGGCCACTTCAAACAATTTAAAGGCCAGGATCAGCGGCGGGCAGGTCACGATGCCGTCCACGGTACCCGTTTCCATGGCCATGTATACGTCGCCCAGGGGCATGAAGATCGGCTCGGCTCCCAGGGACTTGATGTAGTTGGTCTGGTGGCCGCCCGGGGACCGGAGCTTCATCCCCTTCAGGTCGGCCATTTTGGAAACCGGTTTTTTGGTCCAGATAAAAGACTGGATGCAGCCGTTGAGTTCCAGGACCTTCACGGTCTTGAACTCATCCTTCAGGACCCGGTTGTAGACGGCATTGCCGATGTCAGCGGCCACGTCCTTGCCGTTGACCCAGACCGCCAGGGAAAGGACATCCGTCAAGGGAAATCTCCCCGGGGTCCAGGTGGCGGTGAAGTACCCCAAATCGGACATCCCTTTGGCAACGATATCAAAATGCTCGGGGCCTTTCCCCAGGGCGGCGCCGGCGTACATGGTGTAACCCATTTTGCCGGCGCTTTTCTTTTTGACCTCTTCCATCATGGGAGTCCAGACCGTCTTGACCTCCCGACTCAAGGGCGGGTGCCAGGTGCTGAATTTGAGGTTCGCCCCCGCGGCCCCCCAGAGGGTGTTCTGGTCCATCAGGCCCATACCCAGGGCCGTTCCGCCGATCACAGCGGTCTTGAGGAAATTTCGTCTCGTCAAATCTTCACATTCCTTGCACATGCCGGTCCTCCTTCATGAAATAAGAGTTACTGGAAAAAAATCTTGACGCCGCCTTTTTTTAAATATAAGTTTAATAAATTAAATAATGGTAAATATTTCCCCCGTCAAGTTATTTTAACAGATCAGTTAAAATTTAAATAACAGGTTTAGCGGATTTTGGAAAATATCGGAAAAAAGATCAAGGCGCTCCGCCGGGAAAACCGGATGACCCTCCAGCAGTTGGGAGAGATTTCCGGACTGACCGCCTCCTATATTTCCCAGATCGAACGGGAGCAGACATCCCCCTCCATCTCCAGCCTGAAGAAAATCGCCGAGGCCTTTAACGTCCGGATCGTCGATTTCTTCGTGGGCGGCAGCGAAGAGGAACCGGTGGTCATGGCGCCGGGAGATCGCCTCCAGGTGAGTCTCAAGGGGTGGCGGGCCCATATCCAACAACTGGTTAAAACCGTTTCCGGCAAACGGATGCAACCCTTTCACACCGTCATCGAGCCGGGCGGAGGTTCCCGGGACCCTTACAGCCATGCGGGAGAGGAATTCGGCATCATCCTCGAAGGTAATCTGACCTTGACGGTAGGAGAAAAGATCTATAACGTCCCGGAAGGCCACAGCTTCTATTATTCATCGCTGATCCCGCATGCCTGGACCAATAAAGGGAAAAGCCGGACCGTGGTCGTCTGGGTGGTCAGTCCGCCGAGTTGGTGAAGGGGTGGGGAAACCACCCCAGCCTGCCTAAGTTAAATTCGAAATCCGAAATCCGAAATTCGAAACAAATTCAAATGACCGAAATTCAAAATTCAAAACGTTTCTGCTTAGGGAGCTTATTCAATGATTACAGTTTTTATTAAAAACATTGGTTTGCTGCTGTCCGGCGACGTAGCCGAACCCATTTTGGAAGCCAATGCCTTGCTGATCGAAGACGGACTCATCAGCCGGGTGGCCGATGAAGCCGCCCTGCCGGCCCCGGCCGGAGCGACGATCATCGACGCCGCGGGGGCGGCGGTCATGCCGGGGATGATCGATTCCCACTGCCACGTGGTTTTAGGCGACTTCACCCCCCGCCAGTTGACCGTGAACTACCTGGAAAGCGAACTCCACGGCGGGGTCACTACCGCCGTTTCCGCCGGTGAGGTGCACCTGCCCGGCCGTCCCAAGGACCCGGCCGGGGTGAAAGCCCTGGCCGTCCTGGCCGCCAAGTCCTTTCAGAACTACCGGCCCGGGGGGATGAAAGTCCTGGGCGGCGCCGTGATCCTCGAAAAAGGTCTGACCGAGGCCGACTTCCAGGAGCTGGCCGGGCATGGCGTCCGGGTGGTGGGAGAAGTCGGGCTGGGATCCGTAAAGGACCCGCAGGAGGCCGCGCCGATGATCGCCTGGGCCAAAAAGGCCGGGATGGTGGTCATGATGCATACGGGCGGCACCTCGATCCCCGGCAGCACCACGGTCAGTGCGGACATGGTCATGGCCGCCGACCCGGATATCGTTTCTCACCTCAACGGCGGCCCCACGGCCGTATCGACCCTGGAGGCCCTGAAACTGATCGAGCAGACCGCCTATACCCTAGAAATCGTCCACTGCGGGAATCCCCTCCGGGCCGTGGAAGTCTCCCGGAAGATCCATCAGCGAAAAGAATATGGACGCTTGATCCTCGGCAACGACGCCCCTTCCGGAACCGGCGTCATCCCCCTGGGGTTGCTCCGCACCCTGAACCTGATCTGTTCCCTGGGAGAGACCCCGCCGGAGATGGCGGTGGCCATGGCGACCGGAAACACCGCCAAAGTCTTCGGCTTGAATCGGGGCGTCATTGCTCCGGGGAAGGAAGCGGACCTGGTTTTCCTCGACGCTTCCATGGGCTCGGTGGGCGACGACCTGCTGTCCGGTCTGGCCGCCGGGGACAACCCCGGCATCTCGATCGTCATGGTGGACGGCCGGGTGCTGGTCAAGGCCAGCCGCAACACCCCGCCGCCGAAGCGAGCCGCAAAAATAGTTTGAAGAGGACAGAGACAGAGGCAGAGATCAGAGGACAGAGGGCAGCAGAAAGATGGCTGAAAGATTGAGATAAAAAACGGAGGTTGTCGAGTTGGAAATTCGAAAAATCATAACCATTCTGGAAGAGACCCATCGGGAGATGGGACAGGAAATTCAGCCACCCACCCGGAAGGCGGCGGCCCTGGCCGTGATTAAAAACCCTTTCGCCGACCACTACGTTGAAAACCTGGAACCCTTGATCGCTATCGGGGAAAAGCTGGGAGGCCTGCTGGCCGTACGCTGCGTCACCCTGTTGGGGATCCGGTCGGATCAGGCCCACTCCTATGGGAAGGGGGCTATCGTGGGCACCGGCGGTGAACTGGAGCACGCCGGAGCCATCCTGCATCCCAAGCTGGGCACGCCCTTCCGGGAAGCCCTGGGCGGCGGCAAAGCCATCATTCCCTCGGCCAAGAAGATGGGTATCCCGGGTACGTTGATCGACGTGCCCGTTCATTATAAGGATGCGGCTTTTGTCCGCACCCATTTCGACGCCATGACGGTCGGGGTCTACGACGCCCCCCGCCACGACGAGATCGTGGTGGCCTTGGTGGTCACCGATTCCGGCCGCCCCCTGGCCCGCATCGGCGGACTCACCGTGGATCAGGCCAAGAAGGAAGACGGGTTGCGGTAGGAGGGCATTGGGCAGAGAGCAGGGAGTTTCTTAGGGGAGGGGTTGATCCCTCTCGTTCCACCATTCGCTATAACCCAATAATCAATTATCAATTGTTAATTATTTAAACCAGTTCCCTAAACCTTTTTTTTCGTATTCATTTTGCATTTTGCATTTTGAAATTTACATTTTACATTATTCTTAAGGAGTCCCCATGGCCATACCAACCTTAAAGAACCTGATCGGAGGGCAGTGGCTGGAATCACAGGCTTCCGAATTCCTGGAGGTCAAGAATCCGGCCTTCGATGAAACCATTGCCCTGGTGCCCCAATCGACTCCGGAGGAAGTGAACCAGGTCGTTGCCGCCGCGAAGGCAGGCTTTGAAAAATGGCGTCACACCCCGGCTCCGGTCCGGGCCAAGGCCATGTTCCGGTTCTGGGAAAAGTTGGACAAGGTCCAGGACGAGATCGTCGAAATTATGGTCCGGGAGCACGGAAAGACCCGCTCCGATGCCAAGGGGGAGATGACCCGGGCCTTCGAGTACGTGGAGTACACCTGCGGCATCCCGGAATTGATGAAGGGGACCTACTCCGAGGATGTGGGGCGCCGGGTGGAGTCCTTTACGGTCCGCGAACCGCTGGGCCCCTTTGTCATCATTCCCCCCTTTAATTTCCCGGCCATGATCGCCCTTTATTTCTGCTGGCCCCTGGCCTGCGGGAACCCGGTCATCGTCAAACCCTCCGAACTCTGCCCTCAGACCATGACCCGGATGGCCGAGATCGCCCAGGAATGCCCTTTCCCTCCGGGAGCGCTCAATATCATTCAAGGCGGGCCGGAGGTGGGGCACCAGTTGATCACCCATCCGGACGTCGTCGGCGTCACCTTCGTCGGTTCTTCCAAAGTGGCCGAGATCGTGTACCAGACGGCCACGGGACGTAACAAAAGGGCTCAGTGCCAGGGCGGCGCCAAAAACCACCTGGTTATCAATGCCGACTCCCTGCTGGAAAAAAACATGGACAACGTAGTGAACTCCTGCTACGGCAACGCTTCCCAGCGCTGTTTCGCCGGCTCCAACCTGCTGGTCCATGAAAAAGTCTTTGATCGCTTCCTATCCGGATTTCTGGAAAAAGCCCTACAATTCAGGCTGGGCTATGGATTGGACCCCGAGGCCACCCTAGGGCCGGTGGTTTCCCGGAAGTCTTTGGAGAATCTGTTGGGATTTATCGATCGGGCGGAAAAAGCCGGGGCCCGGATCCTTTTGGATGGTCGGCACCCTTCGGTCCCGAAGTACCCGCAAGGTTATTTCCTGGCCCCGACCCTGATCGAGGCCGAGCCGGATCTGGAAATATTTCGGGAAGAGGTCTTCGGTCCGGTGCGCTGCATCAAAAAAATCAGAGACCTGGCCGAAGCGGTCGAGATCGTCAACCGGAGTCCCTTCGGGCATACGGCCGTGATTTATACGGAAAACGGCGGCCAGGCCCGGGATTTCGTCCGTTATTGCAACACCGGTCAGATCGGAATCAATGTGGGCACCCCGGCCCCCATTGCCTACTACCCAGTGGGGGGACGGAAGATTTCCTTTTTCGGGGATCTCCGCGGCCGGGCCAACGATGCCGTCGATTTTCATACAGACAAAAAAGTAGTGGTCTGCCGCTGGATGACGCCGTTCGCCTAGTACGAAAATACGAACATCGAACATTCAACATCGAATTTGGAAGTGTAGCACAGCCCCGCGTTACGCGGGGCTGTGCCCTTAAGTAGCTATTTTCATGCTTCGCGGGTGCTCGCCCCGGGCCTGGCGGTTTAATACAAAAACCACCAACTTTTATCTTTTTGCCTTTTATCTTTCACCTTTTTCCTTTGACCTTTCCCCTTTCTTTCCTCCATGCTTCGCCAACGCCAGGGCGAGATCCTCTTCGACTTTTTCCCGCAGGGCTTTCGGCGTCAGCACTTCCACCCAGGGCAGCCAGCGATAGATCCAACGACCGATCCCTTCCAGGCCCTTTACCCGGAAACGGATTTTCAGGCGGCCGTCTTTCAGTTCTTCCTTCTCCTGGCTGGGATGCCAACGGCGGCGCTCGATATAAAGCCTGATTTCGGGATCGAAAACCAGGATGACTTCCTCCGGTTCGCCGTCCAAAAAACTCCCGAAGGATGAGGCCAGTTCCTCGTCTCCGGACCTCTGGCGGGGCACGAAATGTTCCTCGAGCACTTTCAGGGATTCCATCCGGTCCAGGGCGAAGGTCCGGGATTCCTCCCGGAGGCAGCAATAGCCCCGCAGATACCAAAGACCTTCCTGAAAAAAAAGATAATCCGGTTCCACCCTCCTCCGGGTCCGGGTCTTGGAGGACAGGGCCGCGTACGAAAACTCGACCCGCTGAAACTGCAGAGCCGCCCGGTTGAGGGACTCCAAGAAACCGGCCCGGGGGGCGGCCTCCCCTTCCGGAACCAGAATTCTCGGGGCCGCTTTCGCCCCCCGGCCGGCCAATTTTTTTTCAATGCGGGTCAGCCCGGCCTCGAATTCCGGTCCCAACCTCCGGATCACCTTTTTAGCCAGCGCCAGGGCCAGAAACTCCTCAGCATCCAAGCCCGGCTGCTTCAGCGTATAGCCTTCCGGGAACAGGTAGCGCTCCTTTGGACGGTCGAAATAAAGGGGATAGCCGCTTAGTTGCAGGGTCTCCAGGTAACGATGAACGGTGCGTTCACTGACCTCCAGGTCATTTTTCAGGGACTCGATCGTTACTTTTTCCCCGCTGTCGATTTTATTGAGGATCAGCATCATGGCATCGAATTTAAAGGACATCGGTTACTCCCGGGCGGATTTTCCGGTCGGCGACCGGTTCACGTACTATACACCAAAATCATTTAAGATTAACCCGCTTTCAACCGATATATTGTTTGATTTCGGCCAGTGCTAAATGAGGAACTATAGGAAGGGGGAATGTGAAAATCAACTGACCAGGCGAGGCTTCCAGTTGGCATCCGGTACGTTGGCAGAAACGTCAGTTTGAAATAAAAAAATCCAGGCCGTACTTCCCACAGCAAGGAAACGCAAATCTCTTTCCCTTATACGGGTCCAGCCGTCGGCCGGACGGGAGGGGTCTGCTGCGCCCGAAATCAGATCGGGCTCTTTCCCTGCAGCCTTGATGCCCCGTTTAGCCGGTCCACGCCTCGCAGGATATCAGTTCGGTTTTCCATGGCCCAAAGAACGAATACTGGGCGGAACCTTCACGAAACTTGCCCTAAAAGACAACAGGAGGAGGCGGGGCCTTAATAATTGATCAGCAATTATTAACACCGGCCTGGTTAAACCGGATCCTATTTCGGAGCTGAGTCCCTCGCTTATCAATACGCTACCGTATTGATACACTCGGGACTTAGGGGGGTGAGCAATTGCCTGAATGGATCCATTAGACAGACGTTATTATCACTGCGAACCGCAACACTAAGTTCGTATACAGAGGAATGGAATGACTCGGCCTTTTGATCTATACAAAGAGGACGACGAAGAGGTACGGGAAGAATTGACCGGAGACAGGAAGTCGGAAGCCAATCCTTATTCCCTGAGATCAGCCCCGTCCGAGACCACCCAGGCTAAAGTGTTGATAAAAAAGGCCCGCAACCAGCGCATGCTGAAATCCATGGAAAACCCTTTTGAGGACGATACGGATATCATGCAATACCTGGACCGGGCTATCGAAAATTCCCGCAATCCCCTGGACCAATTGGAACTGAAAATGCTCCATGAATCCCTCTGCCGGGAGATTCAAAGGGAAAAATTTCATAAAAAATCGATCAAGTAAACTGTTGGCGGCGGAAGCCGCCGGCTTCGGGTTCAAGGGTTCGAGCGAGATCCCCTTCCTAATCGTTTTTTCACTTGACCCCTTGAATCCTCGAACCCTTGAACCCAATTTTTAAATTCAGCGAACCAAAAGCAACCGAATCCCCGGCGTCTAGCCCAGATAGTTCATCAAGGCCAAATAATCACCCAGATTGCGCGTGATTAAAAAATTCTGCCGCACATACTCCCGGGCTTCCCGGCCGACCTCGATGGATAATTCCGGATTATCCAACAGGGAATGTATGCGCAGCGCCGCCCCTTCCACGGAATGGACCGTAAACCCCGTAATCCCATAGACGAGTTGAACGGTTATTCCGCCGGCAAAGCCGCCGATAACCGGCTTGCCCTTCCACATGGCCTCGGCCACCGTCAGTCCGAAACCTTCGCGCAATGATTTCTGCAGGACAATCGTCGCCGCCCGCTGCAGGGCATTGATCTCCAGGTGGGCATCCGGAGGCAGTAATAGAATCAGGATATCCGGATCATTGAAGGCGGCCTCCCGCACCTCCGAGAGGACCACCTCCCCTTCGGGATCATCGGTGGCGGTTCCCCCGGCCAGAATCAGTCGTACATCATGGTGTTTCTTGACCAGTTGGTAGGCCTGAATCACTCCCAAGGGATCTTTGAAGCGGTCGAAACGGGAAACTTGCAGCAGAATGGGCTTATCCAGCGGGATGTTCAATTTTTCCAGAATCCGGCCCTGTTCTTCGGTAGACAGTTCCCGGTTCTTGTCGCTCAAAGGATCGATGGAAGGATAGATGAGAAACTGGGGGATCGGCAGTTTGCGGGCAAAGCCGGGTAAAGAAAAAATGGCACTATCATATTTGACGACAAACTGACGCAGAAAATTCCAGACCTTCATCTGGGGACGGGAGATATCGATATGGCAGCGCCAGATCCATTTGCCCCCCGGGGGGCGGCTGTCGATCAGGGCCGCCGGCTGGGGGTCATGAATGACCACATAATCGGCGTCACAGGAGAGGCGGGCGGCGTTCTCCCGATTGATCTCCCGGTAGCTCTGCAACATCTGGGGAGAGATGTTTTGCTCCCAGCCCTGGAGGGCATTGTGAAACGCTTTGGTCACATTGAAGAATTCCTCGGTTCCGGTAATAACTTCCCAGCGGCAATCCAGACCGATCTCCTGGAACAGGGGCACCAGGCTGCGGAGAATCTCAGCCACCCCTCCCCCGACCCGGGTGGAATTGATTTCCAGAATCCTTTTCCCCTGAACTTTCTCAGCCAGGAGTATCAGGAACTCTACGGTCCCTGGGGGGACCACTTCTTTATAGGCTTCAAGCAGGCTCATTTTCCCCCTCCTTTTCCAGGACGACGCCACACAGGGTGATGATCTGATTACGGAAAGATTCGAGGTTGGACATATACAAGTCCAGGTGGGAAATGGCCGCGGCCAATTCGGTCTCCCCTAATTGGGTTTTGATCCAAAAGGGAAAATCGCCTTCCCGGCGTCCCAGGCGCAGCATGGCTTCGAAGGTGTGGAAGTAGACCACGCTGGCATCCGTCGCGGATAAAATATGGCAGAATTCGGCCAGGTTATGGGCTGCCAATCCCGTGGAGACGGCAATGATCCGTGATTGCATGAAATGGAAAGGTTCACCGTAAATGATCCGGGGGATGACCTGCAACCGGGACAAATGATTATCAATGGTATTGATGATCTCGCCTCGCAAGGATTCCAGATTGTCATATTCGAAGGGATCGAGAATCCCCAGTTTTTCTCCCAGGACGTGGTCCCGTAACTGAATCGCCGCCCAGGTGGCGAAATCGTTGGGATAGGGGCCGGCAATATGCTGGTGGCGCAGGAAAAAACCATGGGTGTGATAATAGACGGAGTCGAGGGGGATCTCCTCGATGATTTCCAGCAGTTGCCGTTCATCCCAGGCGGTGCGGCCCAACATCCCTTTCAATTCCCAACAGCCGGTGAAGGCAAAGGGATTTTCTGCTTTTTTGAGGCTCATTTTAGTTCGCTCCTTTTTCAAAATAACTGCCGGGACCTTCAAAGGAGGTCAGCAGCGCCAGGGGAAAAATGGCGAAGACCTCTTCGAGGGGCAGAGTCCGGCTTCCTTCCCGTTCCAGCACCCGGGCGGTCTCCCCGGTGAAGATATTGTGAAAACGATTCCCGGCTATTTCCCCGGGCAAGATCAGCGTGGAATCTTCCCATACTTTTCCCAAAGGCGGGGTCCCCGGGGTTAACCCCAGTCCGGCCAGGAAGCGCGGTACCACGACCAACAAAACCTTTCCTTCTTTCTGCCGGGCGAAAGCGCAAATGTTTCTAGGGAGTTTCCCTTCGGCGAAGAGGGGCAGATAGGAGCCCTCGGCGAAGAGGGAACGGTGTTCCCGGCGACAGTTCAGGGCTTGAAAGGTGACATAAAGTTTAATTCGGCCGTCCGGCCAATTCAAGAGCAGGTCGGCGACCAGTCCGGCCAGGTCCTTCCGGGCCGTCCCCATTTGTTTTTTCAGTTTTTTCAACAAGTCCTGCCGGGTTTTGAAATCGACCGGCCGACGGTTATCGGGATCGGTCAGGCTGAAATCCCATAATTCCGTGCCCTGATAAAAATCCGGGGTACCCGGAGAGGCAATCTTCAGCAGGGTTTGGGAAAGGGAATTCAACATCCCCCAATAGGCGATGATCTGCTGGAAAGTTTCAAAATCCTTACGGAAGGCATTGGCCGGGGCCGGGTCCAAAAGGGCATCGACGAAGTGCGACACGGCCTCCTCATAGGCGGCGTTGGAATTGATCCAACTGCTGTGGATCTTGGCCTCCCGGATGGCTTTGACCATGTATTCTTTTATTCTACGGATAAAAAAGGCCTCCTCGGATTCATCCTCCGGAGGATTGGGCAACGTTTTCAGCAGGGACGAAGCGATCCTTTCGATGAAAGGCCGCTCCGCTTTTCGTTCCGGAGGTAAAGGCCAGGCTCCTAAAAGGGTCTGATAGAGAAAATATTCCTCATTCGGATCCGGGGCTTCCTGGCCTTCCAGGAGCGTTTTCTTTTTTTTATTCATCCGGCTCCAACGATGCAAACGTTTCCCCCATTCAGCGGGCAGTTCCGAAAGGACGTTGATGCGCGCCCGCACATCCTCGCTGCGCTTGGTATCATGGGTGGAGGTGGCGTTCAGACCATAGGTCCAGAATTTGGTTTTTTCGATATTCCGGCCATGAAAGACCTCCAGGGAGGTACCGAAATTATCCGGGTGGCCGCCGACTTCATTGAGGGAAACTAAACGGTTATAGATATAAAACACCGTATCCTCCAGGCCCTTGGCCATCACCGGGCCGGTGAATTGCTGGAAGCGCATGATAAAATCCAGCCATTCCCCTTTTTCCGCTTCGCCGAATTCTTCCGGAATGCGGAATAAAAGGATCTTCTCCAAAAAATCGAAGATCACGGCGCTTACGGCCGGGTTCCTGCGCCGGGCCCGGGCTACGGCCTGTTCGATATAATGCCGGTCCCTTTCCAGCAACTGGCAATAATTCACATAGGTTCGATAGACGGGAAAACAGGCGATGACCTCCATAATAGCCGTCTTGAGACTGTTGAAGGTAAAATCCCGGGTATAGCGATTTTTTTCGGTCAGTCGATCGAGGGTGTGGCCGAGCATGTTGATTTCAGCCGACATGGCCACCTGCATGATCAACTTCTTTTTTTCATAAACCAATTCGGAATAATCCATCGAATTGCCGATGAATCGACTGTAGACCTCTTCGCAGGCTTTGCCCTTTTCCATATCGACGAAAATGCCGTTGACCGCGTTTAAAAAATCATAACCGACCGAGCCGTTGATCGGCCAATCCTCGGGCATCCGTTCACCTCTGGTTAATATCTTTTCCCCGATGATATAAAAGGCGGACCGGGAGGAAAAGGACGGGGCGCTACGCACCTGTTCATCATACCAGCTTCCCAGTTCTTTCCCGAGTTCCTCTTCGTCCCAGGAGGCGTGATCGGCCTGGGCCATCTCCAGTTCGGCCTGCCGCAGGGCCCTTTGAATAAAACAGGCCTTTTGCAGCCGGTAAAAATATTCCGCCGGATTATATAGACCATCCGGATGGTCCACCCGTAAACCGCTGATTTTCTCTTCCTTAATGAGTTTAAAAATCAGCTTGTGGGTTTCCAGGAAAACCGGGAGACGTTCCACGCGCAGGCCGGCCAGGTCATTGATATCAAAAAAACGCCGGTAATTGATCTCTTCGGTGGCCACCCGCCAAAGGGAAAAACGATAGGCCTGCGCATTCAGCACTTCGTCCAGGAGATCAAAACTCGCCGGATCCCCTTTTTGGCCGTTACAGGTCCTGACGTTTCGGTCGATAAAACCGCGCAGCAACTTATTACCGTCGTATAAGGCCGCAATCCTTTTTTTGATAATTTCTTTCTCCCGCCGCCTTTCCTGGATCTTCTCCGGATCTTTCTCCGTGGGCGGGGGCAAATGCTCCAGGGCGGTGATGATACTGAGCAGTTCCTGGAGATCGGCATGCTCGGCCCCTATTTCCCGGGTCAAGGCCTCCAGCCCTAATTTCAATATCCGGGTATAGGATAGGGGACCCAGGGGCAGTTTCTGACCCCCATAAGCAATAAAAAAGCCCCCGCCTTCACAAGTCAAAACCAGTTCTTGATTGTCCAGAACCCGGCCGTATTGATCTCCCAGGATAGGTAAAAGCACCTTGTTTTCCAGCTCCAACTTGGCCGGCTTCCAATCGATATCGAAAAAATCGTTATAAAAGGACCCCGGGCCGTTTTCCAGGACGTCCTGCCACCAGTTGTTCTCCTGGCCGGTTATGCACATGTGATTGGGCACAATATCCTGGATCAGTCCCATCCCGTATTTAGCCAATTCCTGGGTCCATTCCTGATAGTCTTCCTCCGTGCCGATTTCCGGATTGAGCCGGTTGTGGTCCAGGATGTCGTACCCGTGCAGACTCCCTTTTCGGGCTAAGAAACAAGCTGCTGCATAGACATCCGACAGGCCCAATACGTGGAGATAAGCAACGACCTTTTGGGCCTGGGCGAAGGTAAACCGGTGATTGAATTGCAGCCGATAGGTGGAAATCGGCAAACGGCAGGAGCCCTCCAAGTGATCCACTGCTGCTTGCAGGATTTCCTTTTCAGGGAGCTGGAGATTTTCTTTTTCCATGGGATCGGATTTATTCCCCCGCCGGCCCGGAATTGGATTTCCGATAAAGGACCGCACTCCAGGGCTGCATCTCGAAACGAACCTCTGCGTCGCCGGAGCGGAGCGCTTCCGGGGCTGATTCCCCGGGACCACCCCACTCGGTCGCGGAAGAATCCAGCGCCTTCTGCCAAACTCCCGGATCCAGGGGGACCTGGATTTCTTGAGACTTTCCTGAAAAATTGAAGCAACAGACTGCCTGGTCGCCTGGATAGCGGCGGACCATGGTTAAAAGAAGTCTTTCCGCTGAAGCCTTTATTTCCAGGCCTTTTTTAAGCAAATGGGCCAGGGCGGGAATTTTTTTCCGCAGGCTGATCACGCCTTTATAATATTCAAACAAAACCTTGTGGTTTCCCTGCCGGCGGAGATCCGGATGAACTTTGGAAAGAAAGTAGGTCCTTTCATCCTGAGGATCCGGAGGGGCCCCCTTTTCCGGAAAAGGGCTCAGCTCCTTTCTTCTCCCCTGGCGGACGGCTTCGATCAAACCGGGATCGGAATGGCTGACAAAATAGAGAAAGGGGGCTTCTTCCCCGTATTCTTCCCCCATGAACAAAAGTGGGAGATGAGGCGACAGCAGCACCAGCGCGGCGGCCAGCTTCAGGGCTTCCAGGGAGATCAGGGTGCTGAGCCGCTCCCCCTGCGCGCGGTTCCCCACCTGGTCATGATTCTGGGAAAAGACGACAAACTTAGCCGGGGGAAGATGTCCGGATGGACTACCATGCCGCCTTCGGCGAAAAGCGGAATATTGACCGCTGTACACGAATCCATCGCGCAGGGCCCGGGCCAACTGGTCGAGGTTGCCGAAGTCCTGGTAATATCCCCCCCGTTCCCTGGTCAGCAGGGCATGGAGGGCGTGGTGAAAATCATCGTTCCATTGGGCGTCCAGGCCGTATCCTCCCTTGGCAGAGGAATTGATAACGCGCACGTCGTTCAGATCGCTTTCGGCTATTACGGCCACCGGTCGCCCCAATTTCCCGGCCTGCTGCTGAACGGCCTGTTTTAGTTCGGCAAGAATATGCCGGGCGCTGAAATCAATGATTCCGTGGACGGCATCGATCCGCAACCCATCCAGATGATATTCGGTCACCCAATAGAGGGCATTAGCGATCATAAACCGGCGGACTTCATCACTCTCCGGTCCGTCCAGGTTGACGGCCGCTCCCCAGGGAGTTTGATAACGATCCGTGAAGTACGGTCCGTACTCGTTGAGATAGTTGCCTTCCGGGCCCAGATGGTTATAAACCACGTCCAGGATTACAGCCAGACCTTTCCGGTGACAGGCGTCGATCAGTTTTTTTAAGCCCCGGGGTCCTCCGTAACTGTTTTGCGGGGCATAGAGAAACGTTCCATCGTACCCCCAGTTCCTTTCCCCCGGAAATTGGGCGACCGGCATCAACTCTACGGCGGTTACCCCCAGTTCGTCTTTGAGATAATCCAATAAAGGGATGACGGCCTCAAAAGTCCCTTCGGCCGTAAAGGTCCCGGTATGGATCTCATAAAAGATCATTTTCTCCAAGGTGATTCCTTTCCAAAAATGATCTTCCCAGCGAAAATCATCCGGATCGACCACCTCCGAAGGTCCGTGCACCCCCTCGGGTTGAAACCGGGAGACGGGATCAGGCCTTAACCGGTTTCCCGGAAGCCGGTAAAAATACTGTGTTCCCGCCCCCAGGCCTGCTACCCGGGCCGTAAAATATCCGTTTCCCTCCGCCGTCAGGGGTACCGTCCCGGCCTTGCCCTGAATCTTCAACTGCAGGTTGGAGAACCGGGGTGCCCAGATGCGGAAGCGTACCCCTCCATCCTCCGGAGCGGCCCCCAATTTTAACGACCATTTTTCCGGATCCATTTTTTGGCGAGCCGACTTTCCCCTATCCTCATAGTTGCAAACGATTTCTAAAAAGGACACGGAAGATAGCATAAAACCTTTACGAACTGGTCATTTCGAAAGAGTCGGGAAGAGCCACGGAAGGTGAAATCTTCCGCTGGACCAATCCCCCTTTCTTCCCCTTTGATAAAAGGGGGCGGGGGGATTTAAAGGATTCCCAACCATTTGGTGAACATTCTCAGGTAATTTAAATATGATCGCCTTCTGGATGGACTCATGTAAATACAATGAAACCTGTATTTTCAAGCTTGACAACTTTTTTTGCCTTTGTTTTTAATAAATGAAATGAATAAAAATCGGAGAGCACATGGCTAAAAAACGGGATTTCCCCCTCTGGGCCGCCGGAGGGCTTTTGCTCCTGGCGCCATTTTTTTGGGCCGCCGTCCCCTCGGGACAGGGAGGGGAACCCCTCCGGGAGCGCATCCTTTACACCTCTTTTCGGCCTTCCGGCTGGGGTTTATATCTTTTCGACGGACCGGGCCGGCCGCCCCGGTTGCTGACCGATCCCACCGGATTGGACTATGATCCCGTCATCTCCCCCGACGGGCAATGGGTCGTCTTCTGCTCCGAACGCCGGGGCAACCCCCATTTGTATCTCCTGGACCTCAACCATCCCGGACCGGCCCGCCTCCTCACCGACAGCGACGCCATGGAGAGCGCCCCTTCCTTTTCGCCCGACGGCCGCCGGCTGGCCTTCGTGAGCACCCGGGACGGCAACGCCGACATTTTCATCCTGCCTTTCCAGCCCGACGGCCCCGGGGCTGCGGCCCGGGCCCAAAACCTGACCCGCCATCCGGGGGGTGACTTTCGGCCGGCCTTTTCGCCCGACGGAAAAAAAATCGCCTTCTCCAGCGATCGGGACGGGAACCGGAAGAGCGACCTCTACATGATGGATGCCGACGGGTCCCAGGTCCAACGCTTGACCCGGTTACCCGGATGGAACGGCTCGCCGGCCTGGTCCCGGGACGGCCGGTGGATCTATTTCTACTCCCGGCAGGCCGACGACTCGGGTCTCTGGCGGATGAAGGCCGATGGGTCCGATCTCCAACGGATCTTTTCCGGCCCCGCCCTCTCACCGGCCGTGTCTCCCCAAGGCCGGGTGGCTTTTGCCGGCCTGCAAAATGACCGCTGGCAGATCTTTTCCATCGCCCCCGACGGATCCGCTAAACGTCTGGAAAGCGACGGGCAACACGAGTACTGGGCGCCGGCCTTTGATCCCGTTTCGAGCCGCCTGATCTGTTACGGCACAACCGGTCAGCCGCAGGCATCGCCCATCCAGACGCCGGCCGCACCGTTCCCGGCCGGTCGCTACGGGCAGGTCCGCCTGCCCGATCGGCTTCTTGAACTTCGGCCTTTGCGGGGCTCTTTTCCCTCCACCGATGCGCAGGGAAGTCGGGTGGCCTTCAGCGAGCATTTCCGGCGGATCAGTTCCTCCCGGCTGGATGGGAGCGAGTACCGGGTGGTTTTCGACCCCCACCCCGAATCGGCCTGGCGGCCGAACTGGTCGCAGGACGGGAAGTGGATCGTCTGCACCGTGGGGCCGACCTTCGGCCGGCCCGCGGCCCGGGCCGATATCTGGAAATTCCGGCCCGACGGCAGCCAGGCCCGGAATCTGACCGGAGGTTCCGCCGGGAACAACGCCTTCCCCTATTTCTCCCCGGACGGCCGATGGATCGTTTTTCGCAGCGGCCGCACCGGCCGCCACGAAATCTTCCGGATGAACGCCGACGGAACCTACGTCCGGCCATTGACGGACTTTAAGGCCACCGCCACCATGCCGGCCTTCTCTCCCGAGGGAAAACAGATCGCCTTTACTTCCAACCACGAGGGAGATTACGAAATCTATACCCTCGACCTCGCCCCGGACGGAAACCCCGGCCGGCTCCGCCGCCTGACCGACAGCCCCGGCATCGATGCTCATCCGGTCTATTCTCCCGATAGTCAGTGGCTGGTATTTACCTCCCAGCGGGGAGGGCGAAACGATGAAGACCCCCTCTATCCTTTTTTCCATCCCCAACCTTACGGAGAGATCCACGCCCTGCGTCTGGCCGACGGGTTAGTCGTCCGGCTGACCCACAACAAGTGGGAGGACGGAACGCCCACCTGGGCACCTATTCCCCGATAGATAGTAGAGGGAAATGTTCCGGCAGAGATTATCGTCTTTTATGCCGGCGTTACTGAAACGCCGATCACCGTTGTCGAGCAGCGCTGAAAGGGTTGGGTGAGCCGACTGCTCGAAACCGTGTGCCGGACCAGCTTTCGCAGGCCTGGATCACTCGTTATTTTTAAGTTCCACGCCTTGTTTCTGCCGGTCATCTGGAAATAGAAATATGGTGGAGGGATTTCAGTCCCATTTTCATATTGAAGCGAGCGCAAACCATTATGCAAGTGGAGGGACATTTTTCGGGATAATTCAAGACTCCTTCCTGTAATCCACAAATTTTCATTTCGAATAAAACGGAAGAGTTCAAACGCTAATCATTGGTGGAGCCCTCAAGTGAATGGCCACTCCAATGGCCGAAATCCTCCTATTTACTATTCCGGAAATGGTGTATAGTTCAGTTCAATCTAAAGCCAAAATAACCAAGTAACCCATCTTCCAGTTTCGCCACCACAACCGCAGGGAGGCACGAGTATGGAGGAATCAAGGTCACCCCATTTCTCAACCGAGAGGTGGGGTTTTCTATTTCTTTCGCGAAGCAGGAATAATGGGGGCAAGCTCCTTGGGGGTCTGGAATCATTGAGGATAAGGCGGCAAAACACTTTCACCCCCATGGGTCGGTTTGCTGAGGGTCCCCTTCACAGGTTTATCTGGCGGCAGACACGCCTGGGCGAAGAGGTTAGGAGGGATATAAAAAAAGTTGGAAGCGGCTAAGGGAATCCGAAACACTAAATATGAGCTAGCACAGAGGAGGTACAAAATGCGTAGCCAGAAAAGGTGGATAGGAATGGCAGTAGGCGTTTTCTTGGGAGTGTTGTTTTCGGCGGCTGTGGCGTTGGCAGGGAACCTGGAGCCCATCGTGGGGCCGACCGAGGCCGGTTCGCAGATGTACACTCTGGAGGAGATTTATAACCGGCTGAATACCGGCGCGTCGGGGAACAAGATGACGTCATTCACCGATCCAGGCAGCGGACCAACGACCGGCACAATGCACACGTTAGATGAGATTATGGGCAAGGCGCCGGTGCTGGATGCCAACGGAGCGTCTGTCGGTGATGTGGTGGCAGGGAAAACATTCTGGGGACTGACATCCGGCGAATGGGGACCACGAACCGGCACCGGATTTTCCTGCACGGGAGACTTAAGTCCCTTGGGCCGGTGGTGTGATAATCTCAATGGAACCGTAACGGATACCACCAATAGACTTATATGGTTGAAGAACGCCAGTTGGGGTGGAACAAAACCCTGGAGAGAGAATACCGTCGACGGCTATGATGATGCGCATAAACGGGCAAGGCTTTTGTCCGCGGACGATGGGACAGCAAATTTAACTGACGGTTCGGTTCCCGGTCACTGGCGGCTGCCTACCTTTGCAGAATTGAGAACTTTGTCAAGGGGAATTGAGTATATTAGGAGTACATCAATGTATTTTTTTAGTGGGGTCCAGTATCATAGCTACTGGTCGAGCACTACGTACGCAACCTTTACGAACCTCGCGTGCTACGTGTTCCTGGGCACCGGCGAATCGGCCTACGTCATTAAGACGAGTGCGGCCTACGTGTGGCCCGTCCGTGGCGGACAATGAAGATAATTGGGTTCTTTGATTCTTTGGTTTATTTGATTCTTTATGGGGGTGCAGGGGCAATGCCCCCGCCCGCGAGGCGGACATATTTTGATTTGAAAGCCTGGTGTTCCCAAAGAAGTTAGCTGATCAGTACCGCAGCAAGGGAGGATTTTACATGAACTACACAACGCCAAAACCGACAGGACGCGGAGCCGTGTTCGCGGTCGTTGTTCTGGCCATGCTGGGTATGTACCAGACAGGTTCAGCCGCCGGTATTGACCCTAATACCAAATGGGCCTGGAGTGGGAACGCTGGCTGGATCAATTTCAACCCCACCGTCGGCGGAAGTGTCGCCGTGTATGGGGATCATCTGGAAGGCTATATTTGGGCGGAGAACGTTGGCTGGATTCGGCTGGGGACCCACACCGGCGGCAGCCCCCATACCTATGCGAACTCCGACGCGAACAATTACGGCGTCAACCGCGATCCCAGTGGGATACTGTACGGCTATGCCTGGGGTGAGAACGTAGGCTGGATCTACTTTGCCCCCACCGGTGGCGGGGTAACCATCGACCCGCAGACCGGGGCCTTTGCCGGTTACGCCTGGGGGGAGAATGTGGGCTGGATCAGCCTCAAGGGCGGCACCGGGGCCACGGCCTACGGGGTGGTCACCGATTTCCACCAATTCCAAATCTATCTGCCCCTGGTCTTGAGGCCATCGTGAGGATTATTTATTAACCCTGTTTCGGCAACTTCTCCGGGATGACTTCTTTTTACCCGGAGGGGGTGGTCGAGGGACCCCCGGGGATTTCGGAAATGTCCCTGGAATAGAGCCAATGGATCTGCTTGGTTTGATCCACCCTACATTCGATCACTTTAAACGGTAATCGTTAATCTTCGAGGCTACCCCGTGTAAACATTTGTCGGTGGCATCATCAAAGCCAGTGGAAGAAGCCGATATTTGAGTAAAATTGAGTGCTTCTTCCTGAAATGTTGATTTTAAATTATGGCTTTCAATGCCACATTACAAACGCAAATCAATTTGAAAAGTCCAGCCCGGCAAATTCGCTTTTGCCTTCAGAACCCCCCTTTGGGTTCCCTTGCGTCGGGTATCGTCCTTCTTCTTGATCCTGTTTTTCCCTTGTTTTATACTCTCCCCATGAAAAGCAAGGTCTTATCAAAAGAAAATTGGACGGGTGTAAAGCCTATAATCATTAACTGAATGCTGAAAAACTCACTTTTTACAGGATGCTGAAAAAGGAACATAGACATGGATCAGCAAATTACTCGCCGCGGTATGATGAAAGCGTTCCTCGTGGCCGGTGCCACTGGGGCAGTGGGCTTGGTCTCAACAACAGGGCAAGCAGCCCCCCGGGCTCCCGCCGCTAAGGTTTACGACGCCATCATTTTGGGCGCTGGCACGGCCGGTTTAGTGGCGGCTGTCGAGGCCTACGACCAAGGCATTAAGCCCGTCGTTCTCGAAAAGATGGATTTGCCTGCCGGTAACTCTATTTACGCTTTAGGTTCTGTGAACGCTTGCGGCACCCGCATGCAAAAGCAAGAAGGTGTTACCGATAGTAAGGATGACCTTTTTTCCGACATGATGAAGATTGCTGTTGGCCAAGCCGACCCGGCTTTGACTCGCATCTACGTCGAACACATTGGTGAAGACGCTGACTGGTTGCAAGACACCATCGGAGTGAAGTTCCAGAAGTTGGAGAAGTTGCCTTATCCGCTATTAGGTCGTATTCACCGCGTTGAAGGCGGCTCGATTACGGGCGGTGGCAAGTTGATCCGTTTGTTGCTTGCAGCCTGCACGAAACGCAACATCCCCATCCTCTACAATACCAAGGCCGTTGAACTCATGACCGATAAGAATATGGCGGTGACCGGCGTGCGCGCTTTGACCGAAGATGGTTTGGTCGACTTCAAGTCTCGCGGTGGTGTGGTAATCGCTACGGGTGGCTTCTCCGCTAACCGTGAAATGCTCTGCAGCTATATGGGCGGCTCCACGTCGCAATTAGCTTTGCGTGGCTCTCCGTACGTCACGGGGGAAAACATCTCGCTCACCAAGCCCCTTTTTGCGAAGTTGGTTCACTTGGACCAATTCCATTGTGGCCCGATAGTCTCTGCGACGCACGCCAACCCTGCTGATGCTTTGAATTGCGGCTATGGTATCATTGTAGATTTGCGCGGCAAGCGCATCATCGACGAAATCAACACCTATGTGGCTAAGGCTCGTGCTTTGCCGAACTTGACTTCGGAAAACATGGCGTACCTATTGGTCGACAGCAATTGGGCTGCCGTTAACCAGATGGCTACCAAGTTCACGGAATTGAATACGCCGTTTTTCCAAGACGACACTGTCGAAGGCTTAGCCAAGAAGGCAGCGTTGCCTGTGGAAGTCGTTGTGGCCTCTGTCAATGGTTATAACGACGCCTTGAAGAACAACAAGTTGAAGGAGTTGAATCCACCTTGCAGTTACAAGAACCCGCACGCGATGGACAAGAGTCCGTTCTATGCCTTCCCGTTTGAGGGTGGGATCACCGCCACCTTCGGTGGACCAAAGATCAACACCAACGCTCAAGTGGTTACTTGGGAAGACAAGCCCATTGGTCGCCTCTACGCTGCAGGAAACGCCGCAGGGGGTTTGTTCTTCCGCGATTACATCGGGGGCAGCCAATTGGGCGCCGCTACGGTGTTTGGCCGAATTGCGGCTCGCCACATTGCTAAAACCTGCAAGAAGGACAAGAAGACCTAACCAAAACCCGAGGAGAAATGATGATGAAAATGAATCTTTTAGCATCTGTTTTGGTGGCTGCAGGCTTTACGTTTGTCACGAGCGCTTTAGCTGGTAATTACCTCGCTGACCGTCACGCTCAATGGGATGTCAAGTGCGCTCAGTGCCACGTTGAAAAGGTGCCCTCTAAGGCTCCGAAAATGGATAAGTGTTTGAGGTGTCACGGCGGCTCTTACGAAGAGCTTGCCAAGGCTTCTACAGGGAAACATCTCAATCCCCACTATACGCACCAGGGCGACAAGGAATGTGCCGTCTGCCACAAGGGCCACAAGGCCCCCGAGTTCTTCTGCAATGATTGCCATAAATTCAAGGTGCAAGTGCCCTAATGAATCGTTATTGATCATGATTATGAAGCTTTCAAATCGTAATTGCTAAATTAGGCACATCCGAACAATCCACATAGGTAGGTGCAATCCACTCTTTCTAAAATATCATTATAAATCAAGTAGTTGAGGATTGGCCTCCGGAGAAAGAAAACAAATATAGCAAAATTATGAGATCATTAAGTAAATTCAAAAGGTTCCGTTTTATTGAATTTTGTTTCTATTGAAAAACTTAACCCCCTTTTGTTATTATTAAAAGACTTTTTAATAATTTGTCGAATAGGACATATTATACAGCAAGCAAGTCGGTGTGTTTATCCTGATAACACCGAACCCGGAGGTAATCCGAATGACAAAGCCGAAAACCAACCCTACTACCGATCTACCCCGCAGTCTATTCGGCCGTCGCAGCAATGAAGACAAATTGCCTCTTAACTACGAGGCTACTATTGCCAATGTTCGCTCAGCAATCCTAAAGGAGCTGGATGAAGGCGAGACAATAACCACCGCAGTTACCGTCGCCCTGGTCGATAATCAGCGCATTCTCTGGGCCGAGGCTTTCGGGTCGATCGATCGGCCCCGGGGCCTTGTGGCTGATACGGAATCCCTCTTTTGTATCGCATCATGCAGTAAGGTCATCGCGGCCACCGCCGTAATGATCTTAGTCGATCGCGGATTGATCGCACTTGATGTTCCGCTGGCGCGTTACATGAGCGAGCTTCGCATGGCCGAGGGCGAACAATATCGCGACATAACCGTACGCATGCTGCTCAACCATTCATCCGGCCTGCATGGAAGCCACTTTTGCAACATCATTACGATTTCTCCAGTTTACGACTATGCCGTCCAGTTTCGGGATTCTCTTGCGGACAAGCGACTGAAGCACGAACCGGGTGAGATGTCTATCTATTGCAATGACGGCTATACCCTGATCGAATTGCTGGTTTCTGCGGTAACAGGTCAGTGCTTTACCGATTTTGTCAAGAAGGAGATACTTGAGCCACTGGGCATGGATCACAGTTGCTTCGCTTTGGAACCGTTTCAACCCGGCAGCCTGGCAACTGGTCTTGATAGCGCGGGCAGGCCGGATCCGCAGGAATACATAAACGTCTATGCCAGCGGTCTCTTTTCGACTCCGAGCGACATGGGACGGTTTGCGATGATGCTCCTAAACGGCGGTTGTCTGGGTAACCGGCGCATCCTCACCACTGAAGCCGTAGCCGAGATGGGCCGTGACCAGACACTCGATCTGCCTTTCAACCCGATTACCGGTCACTTTGCGCATTTCGGTCTGGGCTGGGACGGCGTTCGCGAAGGCGGGCTGGCCGCGGTCGGTGTGAAAGCTTGGTACAAGTGCGGCGATGCCGATCATTATCATAGTTGCTTAATTGTTGCCCCCGACGAGCAACTTGCGGCCGTTGTCATCCTGGTTAACGGTGTTGAAATGGGGAGCGTTGCTCCCATCCTGGCCGAACGAATTATGCTCCAGGCCCTGGCCGAGCGAGAAAGCATCACCCACGTTCCCGCGCCGCTGAAATCCATCGCAGAACCTGCAACTGCTAAAGACGAAGACCTGGCCTCCATTGCCGGCATTTATGCCAGCAGCTATGGGCCACGCCGGTTGGATGTTCAGGCTGACCGCACGCTGACCCTGTCGATATTCACCAAAGGACAATGGCGTCCTTTTATCGAAGGCCTCAAGATGCGCTGGGATGGTTTCTTTATCGCCGATAACCATCCGGAAGTAGCTTACCGCATGGTCCGGGCAGGCGGTCGTCGTTACTTGGTTGCACGCAGGCGCAGCGGACTTGGGCATTACGAAATGGAATTGCCTGATAGTCACGACATGCCCACCGCTCGGCCCCTCTCAGCCAAATGGCAGGCGCGACTCGGTCAACGCTGGCTGATTGTCAATGACCTCTACAGCGCCTTCCTTGCCTTGGGCCGCCAGAAGCCGCTCTTCAGTTTGGGAGAGGTTGAGGGACTTGAGGGTTATATCGCCGCATTGGTATTAACAGCGGGACTGGATCTTGTACAAATCGTAGATCCACAAGAGAACGATAATCTTGCCCGAATGTGTCTGAAGATTCCCTTGGATAACGGTTGGGGCCTTAATGACCTGGTGATCGAAAATCGGGATGGCGAGGAATGGGTCATTTGGGGAAGCCTCAGATATCGGCCGCTGACGACAGTGACGTCTTTGAAGTATGGCCGAAGCACAGTGACCATAAATATGGAGGGATTAGGCGAGTGGCTCCGGTTGCCAACAAGCTCAAGTTTGACTCTGTCCGGGGCCGATATCTGGTATGTGTATAATGCCGAATTTACCCTCCTGGACTGGGGCATGAAGGATAGAGCTATCGGCGCGGTTGCCGATAGTTCTTATCTGCTGGTTCATAGCGCGCAGGGTACGACGATTACGGTGACCGCAGAGCCGTGAAGTATATAAGAATTTTAGGACATCCTTCAACTATACAATTGGGAAATGAGATGAAATCAAAAACAAACAACAAGGCAATGCAGCGGATGGCTTACAGCCGCCGCCGATTTCTGCGTTACTGATTTTCAACCCGTGATCGTTCATTCCCAGTCTGGTTTTTGGCCTAAAGTTGTAGGTGAATTTAATCAGGCCAGAAATATTATTATAAATTAGGTAATTAGGACTTAGCCTCCGGAGACAACATACCCTTTCTTGGGCTATTTTCAGGAGGCCATCACCTTCCATTCCATCCCTATTCATTTGCCTTTGAAATCTTCATAATGGGGGCACCCCCCATAACCTCCAACCCCCACTGAGGAGGTGCCCTATGAAGACCAAAAAGGAAACGATCGACGAAATCATCTACAACACCAAAAACCTCCGCGACCGCTTGATCCTGGAACTCCAGGCCCGCTGCGGGCTTTGGGTTGGGGAATCCCTGAAGATCAAAGTATCGGATATCTCGGAGAGGAAGATAGTCCTCCGGGAGCCGAAGTCCGGGAAGGAGGCCGAGGTGGCTTATATGCCCGACCCCATAACCAAGCGACAGGAGGAATATGTGCGGACCCAAAAGCTGGGGCCGGATGACCGCCTTTTTCCGGTTTCCTATTCGACGGTCAGGTCATTGATTAAAAATCTTGGTGCTCCGCTTAAAATTTCAATCCGGCCTCATGACCTCCGCCGGCATTCAGCGACCTATGCCAGCCGGAATGGGTCCCCTTGGAGATCGTATCGAAGGTGATCCTCCGGCATCAGGACCTGAAAACCACCCAGGCCTACCTGGGGAAAGTGAGCGAGACGGAGGCCATCCGGTGGATGGATATCATTCACGGGAAATAAGCTGGAAAACCTATTGATTACCACTACAAATCTGGAGGTTTTTGGGGGTTAATTTGGGGAAAATAGGTAATTTTTTAAGGCGGTTAAGGGGTCATCTGGTGAATAACTTCATATAATACTCAGACCACACCCAACGAAAATTAAAAGATATCTACCCATAATCCACGAGTTATTGTCAAATGTTGTGTATGGGCTTAGGCGGCGATCCGTTGTTCAACAAGTCCATCCACAAATTTCACTCCAGTAATAATTTCTCCGAGGCGCT
>JACRCK010000078.1 GCA_016219065.1 Deltaproteobacteria bacterium | reverse complement strand
CTTAACCTAATCAAACCGACCCATACAAGAAAAAAGGTAATTTTGTTTAAAATGATTTATTTTTTGCTGAATTATTCATTCAATTTGGTCGATAACTTATTAATGTAATAGGGCGTCGGCATTACCGAGATGGGCACCGGGAACCAATATGCGCTACCATTCGACTATCCTTCTCCTATCTTTTCTTTTGTTTTCACTTTTCTTATCGTATCTTGGACCCGTTGCCCAAGCCGCTTCGGTTATATTCCATTTTTATGATCGGGCCGGGAATCTCCTGTCACCGACCCAGGCCCAATCCATTATGGGGGGGCTGAAAGGTTGGAGCACCAGTGCCCTGATCCATCCCGCCAGCCTGCAAAATCTGCAAGAGGAGCCCCTCTTTGCCTCGGGAAACGGCCTGGCCTTTACCCTCCTTCCCTCGCCGGCGGCCCTGATCGTGAATTGGCCAACGGTCAGGGGCTATTCAGCCCTGATCCTGGATAACGGCGGCGCCGGGTTCCAAACCTCCTCAGTCGTCAATTTTACCTACCAGGCTGCACTGGATGTTAAAAGAAAACTGGATCTCTCCCGGGCCAATCGCCCCGATTACGCCCCTTCTTCCAGTTTCAATTTTCATTACAACCGGGCAGTCGCTCATCTCCAGGCAGCCGCCTCAACCTCCGACGAAGCCCAAAAAGGAAAAGCAGGTCAACTTTCCTTGGACGACCTGGCCCTGGCCACGGATCTCCTGCTTCGAGAATATGGGATTACCTATGCCCGGTCCCAACTGTCCAACCGGGTCCCCTGGATCGGCTTTACCCTGGATACCATCGACCGCTATCGGAATCTTCTGGACCTGGCAAAAAATATTGCCGGCCCCTACACCTGGGTCCGCATCGTGGTCGATAAAAGTACTTCCCCTGCAACCTACGCCCCGGCCTTAGCCTATGCCAAACAGATAGGGGTCAAAGTGCTGGTCAGCCCTATTGATTCGTATTACGCCAAAGGGTTTACCCGGGAAGCCTACTTAAATCAGGTGAAACTTTTTGTGGACGCCTTTCCGGAAGTCGAAGCCTGGGAGGTGGCCAATGAAGCCAACGGAAACTGGTTGGGGACCGAGATGGGGGACAAGATTGCCGATGCCGCGGCCTATGTCCGCCAGAAAAGGCCCGCTAGTTTCGTCGCGTTAAATCTTTATTGGCAAATTCCTACGGATGCCCCCCAGTGGTCTATGTTCAATTGGATCCGGGCCAACCTCCCGGCCGCCACCCGCGCCAACCTCGATATCGTGCTCTTCTCGGCCTATCTGGAGGACGCGCCGCTGGGGCTGGCTTTCGACCAGGTCATGGAAACACTTCGGGCCGAATTTCCGCAGCAGCGCCTCGGCCTGGGAGAATTGGATTACTGGTCGGCCGATACCTCGAAAAACTGGTGGTATGTAAAAAACACCGACGCAACCACCACGGCCCGACGCGGGGTGGCCTACCAATATTACGCCGCGGCGCTGGGGTATCCTTTCAGCGTGGGCGGGGTTTTCTGGTGGTATTTTGCGGAAGAGATGGCTGCCGATCCGACCTTGCAGGCCTCCGTGGGCAAAGTGGTTCAGGCCCTGGAGGGCAATCCCCAAGCGCCGCCTCTCTCCCTGTCTATTCCCGGAAATCTCAAGATAACGGCTCCCTAATGACCTCTACCCGCCGTTTCCGTACTTGCGGATTTTGAGCGGTTATTCCCTTTTTTATCTTTAGCGGGTAATATACATCCTCGAAAAAATTATTATTCCGATTCAAGAAATCAAGAGGTTAAGGATTCAAACGAAAAACAAATAGCTCAATATCGATCGCTTGCACCCTGGAACCTCGAATCCTTTGTTTATTTTCGATTTAACTTTGCTTTTGAAAGGTTAAGGAGCCCTTTATGCGCGTCGCTATGTACTACAATAACCGGGACATCCGTATCGAGGAAATTCCCCGTCCGGAAATCGGTCCCGATGAAGTCCTGGTCCGCATCGAAGCCAGCGGCATTTGCGGCAGCGATGTCATGGAGTGGTACCGGCTCCACAAGGCCCCTCTGGTCCTGGGACATGAAATTGCCGGGATGGTGGTGGAGGTCGGAAACCGGGTGAAAAAATACCGGCCCGGAGATCGCGTGGCCGCCTCCCATCACGTTCCCTGTAATACCTGTCCCTATTGCCTGAGCGGCCACCCGACGACCTGCGACACCCTGCGCCAGACCAATTTTTTCCCTGGCGGGTTCGCCGAACTGGTCCGCCTGCCGGCCATCAACGTCGACCGGGGGGTCTACCCGCTTCCGGACGACCTGTCCTTTGAGGCGGCCACCTTTATCGAACCCCTGGCCTGCGTGCTCCGGGCCCAGCAAACGGCCCGGCTGAAGCCCGGGCAGACGGTGCTGGTCCTGGGCAGCGGCATTTCCGGGGTTTTGCATGTTCAACTGGCCCGGTCTCTGGGGGCCGGCCGGATCATCGCCACCGACGTGAGCCCGTACCGGCTGGAGGCCGCGGTAGCCCTGGGGGCCGATCAGGCCTGGGCGGCCCGCGATTTTTCCCCGGAAGCGCTGCGCGCCGCCAACGAGGGGCGACTGGCCGATCTCGTCCTGGTCTGCACCGGGGCCCGTTCGGCCCAGGAGCAGGCCCTGGCGGCCGTGGAGCGGGGCGGGACCATCCTCTTCTTCGCCCCCACCGACCAGGGGGTTACCTTGCCCATCTCCATCAACGACCTCTTCTTCCGCAATGACGTCACCCTGACCACCTCCTATGCCGGCAGCCCGGCCGACCACTGGCGGGCCCGGCAGTTGATCGCCGCCGGCGTGCTGGATATCGACCGCCTGATCACCCACCGGCTGCCTTTAAGCGAAACCCAGGAAGGCTTCCGCCTGGTAGCCGAAGCCGGGGACTCGCTGAAGGTCATCATCGCGCCGCAGAGGTGATTCAAACGGAGATCAAATAATGGGCAATCCTCAAGAGATATCAGGAGATTATTTTGAATAGAAAGAAAACTCGGCAAATTCGGGGGAAATTATTTCGCCAAAATGAGCAATGGAACTGCTATTGATAAGAGCCATTTCAAGAATTATAGGAAATGGCTCACGAATGATAAAATAAAGAAGGAAAATGTGGGGCTCTTAAAAAATATAGGGCAGCATTTCCCGGATTTGGTTCAGGAACTGATCGGAAGCGGAAGAGGGTTCCGGGCCTGCCTGCTGTTACGGGGGCATCCATGACCAATTAAGCTTGCGCTTTGTAGTGCCGACCTTTTGAGGCCATCCCCCTGTTTTCAGCTACTTACAGCTCTAAATACCCCCAATCGCGAAAGTTGGCCATGGCCGTTTCTAAATTAAAGGTCAAAGGATTATTATCCGTTAAAAACTGTAACCGTCCGAAAACAAGGGATTCTTTATCAGTGGATTGGAATGATTCATCGGGCACCCTGAATAGGTTTGGACCTAAGCAGCCTGAAATAAATGCCGCCCTAATAAAAGTACCAATCCATGTAATAGGCTTCCTTAATAACACCTTTTACATCATCTGTTCATCCTTTTTTTGTCCAACGATAGTTGAGATTTGCTATTATAGAAATGGTTGTCAAGAAATTTTCAGCAACAGCCATCTTGTCTTTATAAATCTGCCTGCCCGATTAAGATATTCCCCTAAGAACTTCAGTAGGACATACTTTAATCCATGGGCCGGGCGAGCGGGGATAACCCTCCGTAGGGGCGACCCTCTGTGGTCGACCGCCCCTGGGAATTTACGTTTACAGCCCAAGTAAAAACACCGCCAGCGGTAAACAGCGGATCTCCTTTTTACCCACCTTTTCCATCTGCTCCAGGTCATTGGTGATGAGCAGGCTCTCTCCCGAGTCCGCCACACGGGAGTGGACGGCGAAGGGCGCCAGTTCCCGGGCCGGGATTTGGGTTTCCGAGGGGTCGGCGTGCCAGACCCGGATCGACCGGGCCACCCGCAATCCTTCCTTGATCAGAAAGTCCACCTCCCCGCCGTTGCTCCCATAATAGATGTTTTCGTGGCGTTGCCTGAGGTGGTGCAGGACCAGGTTTTCCGCCAGCCAGCCGGAATCCTCCGAAAAGGTGAAGGCCACCCGGTTACGCAGACCGGTGTCGATGGCGTAGGGCTTGAAACGAGCCCGCAGGCTTTTTTTCAGGGACATTTCGAATTTCGGGATTCGGGAAACCAGATAACTTTCCAGCAGGGCCGAGGTGTAATGTTCCACCTTGTCCTGGGAAACGTCGAAATTTCTCTTAAGGTTGGTGACGCTGGTGAGTCGCCCGATGTTGGTAAGTAGAAATACGGCCAGATTCTGAAGGGTCAAAATATCCCGGATCTTGTGGCGGGACACCACATCGCGGTAGAGGATATCCTCGAAATACTGCTTCAGCAGCAGCTCCTTGTCTTCGGCCTCTTCCCGGAGGACTACCTCCGGAAACCCACCGTATTGCCGATATTCGGCCAGGAGGTTCCGGATGATCGGTTTCCGCGCAAAATAGTCCTCTTTCGACTTGACCGTTTCACCCTTGAAAAGCAGGAATTCCGAAAAAGACAATGGGAAAATTTCAAAGGAAACCTGGCGCCCGGTTAGTTTCGCGCCCGTTTCCCGGCTCAGCAACTGGGAGGAGGAACCCGTCAAGACGATCTTCAGGTTTTCCGTTTCGCCGCGGCCCCGCACCCATCTTTCCCAGCCGGGAATGTTCTGAATTTCATCCAGAAAAAGATAGCACTTACCGGAAGGAGAAACCTTTTCCCGGTAAACCCTATAGATTCGCTCCAACAGATCCAGAGAATATCCGGAGGCGTACAGGGGTTCTTCCAGGTTGACGCGCAGGATCTGCCGGGGATTGGTTTTTTTTTCCAACAGGGTCCGGATCATCTGAGCCATCAGGGTGGACTTGCCGCTGCGGCGCACCCCTTTCAGCAAGAGGACCTCTTTCCGTTCCAGTTCCCGCAGGCATCGTCCCAGCGCTTCCCGGGTAATCCCGGCCTCGAGGACGCCGGTGGACCAATAACGGTTGGCGCTGTTCAGTATTTCCAGTAATTTGTCCGTTTCCATTAATATGACCGTTATATCGGTTATTTTGTTATAATTTATCACCGTTATATCGGTTAATCAACCCATTTCTCGGAGCAGGTGTCACTTCATTATTCTTAATCCAACATCCCTGGCGATCGCGCCAATAGAATTGGTCGCCACCTCTATGGATGAAAATCAAGGTTTTTCGTAGGGATGGGTCGGAACTTCCAGGTCTCCCCCACCCCACCCCCCCGAGATTGTCCCGCTGCAGGGCGGGATCGTGGGAGGGGGCAGAGCACTTATAAATATCATTCCGTTCACTACCTGGGAAATTCTGGAAAACTATTTCTTTGGCAAATTATCCGCCACCAGCCTCCCCGGCCGCAAGTATTTGACGGCCATCCTGGAAATGACCCCGGATGAGCTGAACGGCGCCCTGACCGGCACCCTGGAGCGGATCGGCTTCTTCTTCAACGAAGAATATGAATGGCAGATCGGCGTCAACAAGAATTTCCTGAGCTTCCTGCTCAATCCCGACGAAAACCTGCTGGCCAAAAAGTTTTTTACCCGGCTGACCGGTCCGGCCCTGCCCCTGGACCGCCATCCGATCGATAAGGAACAGACCGATCATCTCCTGGCCCTGTTAAAGCAGTCGGTCCCCACCTTCCCCCACATCCTGTTTTACGGGGAACCCGGCACCGGCAAAACAAGCTACGCCCGGGGATTGGTCCGAACTTTGAAGCAGACAGGATACCAGATCGTCCGGGACGAATAGAACAAATCCGCCAACCGCCGGGCCGCCATCGTGGCCTGCCTGAACCTGACCCGGCAGGACCATAGGCCCATCATCCTGGTGGATGAGGCCGACCATCTCCTGAACACTGGGAGATCAGCTTCACCAACGAGTTCCTGACCCGGATGGAGCGCTACCGCGGCATCCTGATCTGCACCATCAACCGGATGACCGACCTCGACCGGGCCTCCATCCGCCGTTTCAACCTTACTGGCCCAGACCAGGCTGGCCCCCGGGGATTTCAAAGTGGTCCGGGACCGGTTCGCTTTCGCCCCCTCAAAGGAGGTCAGCCCCAGGATATTAGTACAGGCCTTGAGGGAAGAGGTTACATTAAAAACGGCTGCGCAGGAGCAAAAAGTGGTGGGTTTTTAGTTTGAAATAACTAATTAACTTGTCATAATTCCCCTGTGCTGATAAATTTATAACAATCAGCTTTCGAGGAGGAATATGCTCATGGATTGGGGAATGAAAAACCGACTTTCTCGAATTATCAACCCGGGAACCGGCCGGACCGTCATGCTGGCCGTGGATCACGGTTATTTTTTGGGCCCTACCAGCGGCCTGGAACGGCCGCAGGAATCGATCGTGCCCCTGCTGCCTTATGCGGATTGCCTGATGCTGAACCGAGGCATGCTGCGAAGCGCCATTCCGGCTGAAAAAGCCGGGCTTCCGATCGTCTTGCGGGCCTCGGGGGGCTCCAGCGTATTGAAAGAGCTTTCCAATGAAGAAATCACCCTCTCCATGGAAGACGCGATCCGTTTGAACGCCTCCGGTCTGGCCCTTTCCATTTTTGTGGGGGCCGAGTATGAGAAGCAGACCCTGGATTCCCTGTCCCGACTGGTTAATGAAGGGGAAAAATACGGGATTCCCATCCTGGCCGTCACGGCGGTGGGCAAGGAAATGGGGCGCGATGTCCGCTACCTGAGCCTGGCCTCCCGGATTGCCGCCGAACTGGGGGCCCATGTTATCAAAACCTACTACTGCGAAGATTTTGAAAAACTGATCAGCAGTTGCCCGGTTCCGGTGGTGATCGCCGGAGGGAAAAAACTTCCGGAGCCGGAAGCCTTGGAACTGGCCTATAACGCCGTTCAACGGGGAGCGGTCGGTGTGGACATGGGACGAAATATCTTCCAGTCCGAGCACCCTTTGGCCATGATCCAGGCCGTCCGGGCCGTTGTGCATGAAAAAGCTACTCCGGAACAGGCCTTCGATCTGTATAACTCCTTGAAAAACTAAATTTTTTAAAATTACCCCCCTGGGCCCCGTCCGGGGGGTAATTTTCATATTTCCCCCGCTGTTTGATCCCCTTAAGCTCCCCGGTTGGCCTCGGTTGAAGTCGGTCTATCATTTCGTATTAAGAAATTTTAAGTAAATAAAGATATTTCCGATTTTTTAACTTGACTTCAAATTAATCGAACTATAATGCTTTTTTAGCATTTAAACGGAATCCTGCATGGGGAAAATGGCAAAATCTGGGACGCTGGTCCTTTTATTTTTTTTCTGGTGGTGGACGGCTTCGGCTCCGGGAACGGCCCTCGGATCGGGGGCGCCCGTCAAAACCTGGACCCTGGAGGAGGCCATCACCCGGGCCATGGAGGCCAGCCCCCAGTTGCAGGCCTCCCGGGAGGCTGTAGACGCCTCGGAATTTAAACGCAAACAGGTGCAAACCGGATTTCTGCCCAAGGTCAGCACCCAATACAACTACTCTTATGTCAACAATCCCCCCAAAGCCACTTTGACTCCCCAGGATTTCGGGACCTTTCAAATCCCCGCCAGTACGTTCACCGTGGGGACGCAAAACAATTACAATTTCAACATCGGGCTGGAGCAACCCATCTTCACCGGCTTTGCCCTGACCACGAATTATGAATTGGCCAAATTGGGCATCGATCTTTCCAGGATAAAATATGCCCAGGACCAATTAAACGTATCCTATCAAGTCAAAGAAGCCTATTTTAATTTCCTGGGGGCCCGGAAGCTCAAGGAGGTAGCCGACCAAACCGTTACCCAAATCACTGAAAGCCATAGAATAATTAAAAATTATTATGATGTGGGCCTGGTGCCGATGAACGATCTCCTGAAAGCGGAGGTGCAACTGGCCGACGCCCGGCAGAAATCGAACCGGGCGGAAAACGCTGTTTATCTGGCGGGATCGCAGTTCAACACCCTTTTGCGCCTGCCGCTGGAAGGGGCGGTAGAGGTTAAAGATATCCTGGAGTACCAGCCTTACGAAAAAAAATTGAGCGCATGCAAGCAGGAGGCTCTGGCCGTCCGACCGGAAGTACAGGAATTGAACACCCGCCTGGAAACGGCGGAAAAAACCGTTCAACTGGCGAAAAGTGAATATTATCCACAGGTTTTTCTCCAGGGCCGTTATAAAAAAGAAGGCGACGGGCCGGAGGTCTCCGGAAGTCTGGTCACGCACGCGGATAATTTTGAGGTCCTGGCCGGGTTGAAATGGAATTTGTGGGAATGGGGGCGGACCCATTATCTGGTTCAGGAGAAAATCAAGGAAAAAGAACAGGTCAAGGCCGCTCTCGTTCAAACCCGGGATGCCGTGGAACTGGAAGTCCAAAGGGCCTTCATCAACTTGAAGGAAGCCGAACGAAACATCGACGTGGCCCGGAAAACCATTCAATCGGCCGAAGAGAACTTCCGGATCAGCGAGGTGCGCTACCGGGAGCAGGTGGCCACCTCCCTGGAGCTGTTTGACGCGCAAACCTTATTGACCCAGGCCCGGGTAAATCATTACCGTGCCTTGTACGACTATAATCTTTCCCTGGCCCAGCTCCAAAGGTCCATGGGCCTTTGGTAAACAATAACTTGTTTTCGTGAACAAAGGAACTTAAGTTAATAGTTTGGCCTCATGAAGATCTAAAAACCGGCCCGTTTCGAAAGGCTGAATTATAATTTATTAAAATTTAAACAAAAAATTGTTTATTCGGAGGAAGTATGTCCAAGAAGGCCAAAATTAAATTTGCCGGCCTGATTTTTGTCATCTTGATTTTTTCCCTGAGCCTGGAGCGCCCGGGCGGTTTGATCGTCAACGCCGATAACGATAAAACCTTCCAGAAAGTCAAGATCTTCAGCGAGGCCCTGTCCGAAATCCAGAAAAAATACGTGGAAGACAAGGACTCCAAGGACCTGATTTATGGGGCCATCAAGGGTATGCTAGGCACCCTGGATCCCCATTCGGCCTTTTTAACCCCGGAAGAATTCAAAGAACTGGAAATAGAAACTTCGGGGATATTCAGCGGGATCGGCATCGAAATCACCTTGAAGGACGGTATCCTGACCGTGGTCTCCCCCATTGAAGGGACGCCGGCCGACAAGGCCGGCATGAGAGCCGGAGACAAGATCCTCCAGATCAATGAAAAATCCACAAAAAATATGGGACTGAACGAGGCCGTTCGGTTGATCCGGGGCGCCAAGGGGACCAAGGTGAACCTGACCATACTCCATGAAGGGGAAAAAGAGCCTAAAAAAATGGCCATTACCCGGGAAGTCATTCCCATCAAAAGCGTAAAATTCAAAATGCTGGAGGAGGCTTACGGGTACATACGCATCAGCACTTTTCAGGACAAGACGACCGAAGACTTCCAGGCGGCCCTGAAAAAAATCGAAGCCACGAAAGGCGGTCTCAAAGGACTGGTTTTGGATCTTAGAAACGATCCCGGCGGCCTGTTGAACGAGGCCGTAAAGGTGGCGGACGAATTCCTGGACTCGGGTCTGATCGTATATACCCAGGGCCGGATCAAGGAACAGAACCTGAAATTTTTTGCTCACCCCAACAAAACGCAACGGCCGTACCCGATTGTGGTCCTGGTCAATGAAGGGAGCGCCAGCGCTTCCGAAATCGTGGCCGGGGCTCTCCAGGACCAGAAGCGGGCTATCATTCTGGGAACCCAGACCTTCGGAAAAGGCTCGGTGCAAACCATTATTCCCCTGGACGACGGTTCCGGACTGAAACTGACCACCGCCCGTTATTTTACTCCCAGCGGTCGTTCCATTCAGGCGAAAGGGATCACCCCGGATATTTTAGTAAAAGGTAAACCCCTGAAAAGGGGGGAGGTGCCGGAAAAGGAACCTAATGTACTGCGGGAAATAGACCTGGACCGGCATATGGAAGACGATCCGGGCAAATTGAAGGCGCCCATAACTGAACCGGAATAGGCGCCGGTGAAGGAACAGCCGAATGAAGGTAAAACCAGTCCCGAGGAAGACGCCGATGACCCGCAATTGGCCAGCGCCCTGCATATGCTGAAAAGCTGGAGCGTTTTTTCTCAGGTCTTTAAATCGCCGGCTCCCTGATCTTCATACGTGTCGCGGAAAAAACCCTCTTCCTCCGGCCGCCCTCGAAGGATCCCTCTTTTTAAAGGGATCCTCTGGGGTGCGGCCCTGGTTATGATTCTCTACGGAATCTTTTTCGGATATTTTTTCCTTAAGGGGGATAAGTCTCCGCAATCCAGCGACGGCCTTCTCTTTGAAGAACCAAAGGTCCGGGTCTCGGAGGAAATCCCCCCCAGCAAACCCATTCCTCCGGGCGAGCCACCGCTGTCGCCGCCACCGCTGCTTCCCCGCCGGGAATTGCCAAAAATAGCAATTGTAATTGATGACTTAGGATATGATCGGGACACCTCCCTGGGTTTCATTACCCTGGATGCGGCCTTGACCCTCTCCTTTTTACCCAATGCCCCGCATTCCCGTGAACTGGCGTTACTGGCCAAAGAAAAGGGTCGGGAGGTGCTTCTGCATCTGCCCATGGAACCGTATAATTATCCACAGACGGATCCCGGTCCCGGCGCGCTGCTCGTTTCCATGGACCCGGAAACCATCCGTCAGACCGTTGAAAAAAATATTTCCGATTTCCCCTTCGTTTCCGGGGCCAATAATCACATGGGCTCCCGTTTTACGGAAAATAAGGACAAAATGGCTCCCGTATTTTCAATCCTGAAAAAAAGGAACCTTTTTTTTATGGATAGCCTGACTACCCCTCATTCCGCCGGCCTGGACTTGGCCCGGGAATGGGGAGTGCCGTATATTCAACGCAATATCTTTCTGGATAACGAAGTAAATGAGGAAACCATCAAGCAGCAGTTGGAAAAATTGATCGGGTCCGCCCGGACCAAAGGCCGTGCGGTGGGGAGCGGACATCCCTATCCCCTGGCCCTGAAGGTCCTGCGGGAAAGCTTACCCGGGATCCGGAAAAAAGCGGATCTTGTAAAATTATCTGAATTAATTCAATAGCTTATTATGATTCTGGGGATCCTCAGCGTGTTGACTTATCTCATCGGTTCCATCCCGACCGGGGTCATCCTTTCCCGTGTTTTCGGGCGGGGGGACCTTCAGCAGCAGGGGAGCCGGAACATTGGAGCGACCAATGTCTCCCGGGTTATGGGAAAAAAGTGGGGCATCATCACCTTGATCGGGGACGTCTTTAAGGGAACGGCGGCTGTCTGGCTGGGTCAATGGGGCCTGAATTCAACCCCCGGGACTCCCGATTTTGCCCTCAGTCTGGTGGCCCTGGCTGCCTTTCTGGGCCATTTGTTTCCCGTTTATCTGGGTTTTAAAGGGGGCAAGGGCGTGGCCACAGCCCTGGGGATATTCCTGGTATTCAGTCCTCTGGTGGCCTTTCTGGCCGTGCCGATCTTTATCGGGGTGGTCCTGGTGGGGAAATATGTATCCCTGGGGTCTATGCTTTCGGCGGCCTCCTTCCCGATGCTCCTGTTTATCCTCCATTATCCGGCTCCGGTGGTCTGGCTGGCCGTGGTCATCGCCGCCTTCATCATCGGTAAACACCACGAAAACATCAGGCGCCTGCTGCGGGGGCAGGAAAAACCCTGGAATAAAAAAAATCAACTCTAACAATTTCGAATGGAGTGCTGGTCTAAAAAACCAATACTCCAGTGCTCCATCACTCCATCATCCCCATAGGGTTGCCTAGATCTTTCCCCAGTATTTCATGGCCCTTTTTTTCTTTTTGGAAGGTCGGCGGGACAATCCTTTCTTTTTCTTTGCCCCGGAGGAAAGCAGGGGTTCATCCGCCTCATCCAATTCCGGCACGGCCTCCAGACGTTTCTGAATCCGGCCGGCAAACTCGCGAGCCCCGATGGTCCCGGATCCCCGGACCCGGCAGAATTCGGCCAGTTCCCGATCCGATGAAACGACCAGGGTATTCGCCGCCCGAAAGGTTATCAGCCCTTTGATGATATCATCGGCGGTTTGCCCCCGGGGCGAATAAATCACCTGTATCCCTCTAAAGAGATCGCGTTCTTCCTGATAACCGCCCCCCTGGGCGCCGTCAAAGACCACGAGGATGGTTCCGGGGTGTTCCTGGCGGTAAGCCGCCAGCCATTTAAGCAGCATTTCCCGTCCCCGGCTGAAGTCCTGCTGCTCGGTTCGCGCCAGGGGGGGGAAATTTCTAATCAGATTGTACCCGTCAATCAGTATGCGAATGGTCATCCGTTGATGTCTGACCCGGCCCAGGAGCCGACGAGACCTTATAGGCGGGAAGCGGGCTTCGACAGCAACAGGTCTACCAGGCGGATCAATTCCTCTTCCGACCGGTAGTGAATCTCGATCCGCCCCCCCCTTTTCCCTGTTTTAACCTGAATCCGGGTCTGGTAACTGCGGACCAGCTCCTTGACCCAGTCCTCTGCCCCCTCGACCGGCCGGACCTTTTTCTTTTCCGCTCCTTTCGACGTCTTTTTGATGATCCGCTCCAGATCCCGCACGGAAAGCTGCCGTTCCACTATCTGGCGGGCCAGGTCGATCTGTTCCCGGCTGTCTTCAAAACTGAGCAGGCACTTGGCCTGCCCCAGGGAAATGGCCCCTTCCAGGATCATTTCCTGGACCGGTCCCGGAAGCCGCAGAATCCGCAGGCAGTTGGCGACGGTGGAGCGCTCCTTCCCCACTCTCCGGGCCACCTCTTCCTGGGACAAACTGAATTCCTCGATCAGCCGCCGGTAGGCCTCGGCCTCCTCAATCGGGTTCAGATTCTGTCGCTGGATATTTTCGATCAGGGCCAGTTCAAGCTGAAGATGGGGGGTGGTGTCTTTTACTACCACCGGCACCTCCCGCAGGCCGGCTTTTTGCGCCGCCCGCCAGCGCCTTTCCCCGGCAATCAGTTCATAGCCCTCTTCGGTTTTCCGGACCACCAGGGGCTGGATGATCCCATTGACCCGAATCGAATCCGCCAATTGCTCGATGGAGGCGGCGCCGACCTTTTTCCGCGGCTGCCAGGGGTTGGGCCGGATTTCTTCGATACCGACCGTGAAATACGTTCTTTGACTTGCCGGAGCGGGGGGCTGAGCCTGAGGCAGTAAGGCCCCCAGCCCCCGGCCCAGTCCTTTTTTCCGAGTTTGGGCTTCACCCATGGTTTTGCTCTCTTTCCAGGATCTCCCGGGCCAGTTCCAGGTAACTCTGAGCCCCTTTGGAATGGGGGTCGTAATTAATGACCGGCATTCCATGGCTGGGACTTTCACTGATGCGGACATTCCGGGGGATGACCGTTTTAAAAACCTGGTCTTTAAAATGGGCCCGCACTTCTTCTTCCACCTGCAAGGAAAGATTGGTCCGGGGGTCGAACATGGTCAACAGGACTCCTTCCAGTTTCAGGGCGGGGTTGAATCCCTGCTGGACCAGGGCCACCGTGCGCAACAGTTTCCCGAGCCCCTCCAGGGCGTAATATTCACATTGGGTCGGTATGATCAGAGCATGGGCGGCCGTCATGGCAATTAAGGTAATCAGGCCTAGGGAAGGGGGGCAGTCGATCAGTAGGTACTCGAATTCGGGAACCAGGGGAGCCAATTTTTCCCGTAAAACCGTCTCCCGCCTCGGCAGAGGGACCAATTCGATCTCCACCCCCACCAGATGGATATCCGAGGGGATAATTTTTAAAAGAGGCACCGCCGTGGGAATAACCAGATCCGGGATCAGATCCGGATTCATCATCAGATCGTATATGGACGGGCGCCCCTCTTCTTCCGAAATCCCCAGGCCGCTAGAGGCGTTCCCCTGGGGATCGGAATCTACCACCAGCACCTGCTTACCGGCTTGGGCCAGAGCGGCCGCCAGATTGATAACCGTTGCGGTTTTCCCCACCCCACCCTTTTGATTGGCCACCACGATGATTTTGCCCATACTTGCTCCCGACCGGGTTTTTGGTAGGTTAAAACTATGCTAGATAATAATATTTTTCAATCTTTAAAATAGTTCTGCCCCGGAAATCATAAAATCCAAAAATTTCGTTGTTTAGAAAAGAAAGGATCTATCCGGGAGTGCGATAAAATATTTTTTTGGAACTTGAAGGAAAGTCGCTATCCGGGTTGGTGTCTTTTCGGAACCGGTTCATGTTCCACGTGGAACAATTGTTATAACTTAACGAAATTAATACTATTTTTTATATTCAGCGGCCATTAAAACCTGTTCTAAATTGGGGGGACGCCCGGGGGTTGCTCCGGGATTTCCCTGACCCTTTCTCTCCTTTTTACCGGCCCTGCATCATTGATGATAGCCAGGCAGGCTTCGATTACACCCCTTTGGGAATACCGTTTCGGCCTATCCGGATGCTTTGGTTAAATGGGTATATGTCCCCAAGTTCTGTTTATGTCTCCTTAAAATCATCCTTTAGGGGGATTACCTGATCCGGAGAAACAATTCCACCCCTGGAAGGTCCAGTATTCGGCAATAATTTCCGTAGGGGATCGCTTGACCCCCCATCGGGCTTTCGGTATCCGGAGGCCTTCAACTGCCTGAATACCGACGAATGGTCCCGTGCCATGGCCAAACCGCCTCCATCCCCATTCGATACGGCTAAACGCACCAGTTCCTCCACCAGGGCGGTCAGGGTTTCGGCTTGCCCCTCCAGTTGCTCCGAGGCAGAGGCGGCTTCTTCCGCCGTTGCGGAATTCTGCTGAACGATCCGGTCTATTTCGGAAATCGCCCTGGATATTTCTTCAATTCCTTGGGCCTGTTCCTGGGAGGCCGAGGCAATATCACCAATCAGAACTTCCGCTTTGACCGCCCCGCCGGCTACTTTGGAAAAAGCCTCGTTGGTTCTGGCCACGATTTCCGACCCGTTCTTGATATTTTTAACCGCCCCTTCAATCAGGTCGGCCGTACCTTTAGCTGAATCAGCCGCCCGCCTGGCCAGGTTACGGACCTCGTTAGCCACCACGGCAAAACCGGCTCCGGCTTCCCCAGCCCGGGCGGCTTCTACGGCGGCATTCAGAGCCAGCAGGTTGGTTTGAAAGGCAATTTCATCAATGGTTCTAATTATTTTAGCTATCTCCTGGCTACTTATAGATATCTCCGACATGGATTGGGTCAGTTCCATCATGGCCTGATCGGCCTCCTTGACAACCTGTCCGGTATTGTTCATGATGGCATTGGCCTGGCGGGCATTCTCGGCGTTTTGCCGGGTCTTCGAAGCCATTTCTTCCATGGAAGAGGCTGTTTCTTCCAGACCGGACGCCTGCTCCGAAGCGCCTTCCGCAAGGGACTGGCTGGCGGCGGAAATCTGTTTGGAAGCCGTAGCCGTCTGGGCGGCCGACCCCCGCAGGGATTCGATCATCTTTTTTAGTAAGGCCACAATATTTCTTCGGATCAGGAAGGCCGTGATCGACAGGACCGCGGCAGACACCAGGGCCAGTAGACCCATGGACATCTGGTTGGAGCGGGTGGCCGATACCAGCCCCTGGTCATCGAGAACGTTTTTCTTCACTTCTCCCCGCATCTGGCCAAAGGTTTGAATTAAACCGTCCATGATCGGCCGGGACACTTGCAGATAATAGGCCCGGGCTCCCTCCTTATCCCCTTTTTCCATGAATTCATTTATTTTTTCAGCGGACTGATGGAGTCGGGCGTGCGGGTCAGCCATGCCGGCCAAGGCGCTTTTCAGATAGGAGGCCGTTTCTTCGGCGTTCTTTCTGCCCTCCCCGTAATACCATTTTCCGAAATTGCACTGCTTCGGATCCAACTGGATGGTTAGCTTTTTCACATCCGGACTAATAATACCAATAGCCACCTTCTGGGCCCACATCAGGTGATCCAGCTCGGATTGGGTCAAAATCCGGTCGATTTCCTTGCTGTGCATGATCGACTTAGCCAAATTCAACACCCGGCCCGAGCCCCAAAAAGAAATCCCCCCAACGACCACGACCGCCAGGATACCCAGCAAAAACCCCAAAGTTATTTTTTTCCCAATGGTAAATTGCATGCCTCAATCCCCTCCGATTCCGAATAAAAAGGTTAAATTCAGACTAAAGAGAACGGACGGCCCGTTTGTTTCATTTTTTTGGTTTATGGATTTTTATGCATTTTTAATACCAAAGTTTCATAATGGATGATTTTTTATAACTAATTAATATAACTTATATATTAATTTTTTAATTTCCCTAACAGGCCGCCAGCTTTGTTGATAAATCGTCATAAATATGACGTTTTTTCTTACAGGAAAGCAAACATTTCCTATTCTTTCGGCTATCATTCGGATAGGAAGAAATGTTCTTAATGGGAAAAATGGACGGTTCAAGCTTGGGAGCTTTTTACAACCGCGCGCCGGAGAAGGGAAACATAGGACACAAAATACATTATTGTAAATATATAATTTTAATAATTAACATTATTGTAATTTTATTATTGATCTTAAAATTGCAACATATGGATATTTATTATCTTTATAACTGGCGGCGGTTTTGCATAATTACATTTAAATTCACGTAAAATGTTTGGATTCAAAGGAGTGGCCCATGAGGCGATTTTTTTCTTTAGGGACCATCGGAATAGGGATCGGATTGGTTAAGGCCCCGGAGGTGTTAGCCGCTCAGCCGGTGGCGATCGATACCGGTTCCACCGCCTGGATGCTGATTTCAACCGGCCTGGTTTTATTGATGATCCCGGGACTGGCCATGTTTTACGGCGGCTTGGTCCGCACCAAAAACGTGCTGGGCACCATGATGCACAGTTTCGTTTCCATGGCCATCATCGGGGTTCTCTGGGCCGTTTGCGGCTATGCCCTTTGTTTTGGGAAAAACGTCCTGGGCGGCTGGATCGGTTGGAACTGGGATTATTTCTTTTTAAAAGGCATCGACGACGCCATCCATCCGGCCGGCGTTCCGGAATATGTGGTTGCCATGTTTCAAGGCAAGTTTGCCATCATCACCCCGGCCCTGATCGCCGGGGCCTTTGCCGAGCGGGTCCGCTTCCGGAGCTATTGCGCCTTCATCACCCTCTGGTTCCTGCTGGTCTACTGCCCCTTGTGCCATTGGGTCTGGGCGGAAGACGGTTTTCTGTTTAATATGGGCGCCCGGGGGATTATCGACCTGGCGGGAGGGACGGTGATCCATGTCTCCGCCGGTATCAGTGCCCTGGTCGCCGTTTTGTATCTGGGCGCTCGAAAAGGATATCCCCGAGTGGCCGCTACGCCGAACAACCTGGTCACCACTATGATCGGGGCCGGGCTGTTATGGGTCGGGTGGTTCGGGTTCAATGCCGGCAGCACCGTCTCCAGCGGTCTGGATACGGCCCGGGCCCTGACCATGACCCAGATCTCGGCGGCTTCCGGCGCTCTGGCCTGGATGCTGATCGAAGCCCTGCACCTTAAAAAGGCCACCTCCCTGGGTTTTGTTACCGGCATCCTGGCCGGCCTGGTGGTCATTACCCCCGCCGCCGGGGTGGTCCGGCCTTACGGCGCCATCATCCTCGGGGCCGCTTCTTCCCTGATTTGCTACGGGGCGATCCTTATGAAATACAAACTGGGCTACGATGACACCCTCGACGTCTTCGGGGTGCACGGCGTCGGCAGCGGGTTGGGTGTTTTACTCCTGTCCTTTTTCATCCGGCCGAGTTGGCTGGCCGAGGCCGCCCAAAAGGCCGGCGGGGCCTGGACCGCCTTCGATCAGTTGGGTGTGCAGGCCGCCGGCATGGCCATTACTATTCTCTATGCCGGCCTGTTGACGCTGTTCCTGGTCTGGCTGATCAACCGGGTGCTGGGCTTCCGCTTGGATGAACAGGATGAAGCGGTCGGTATGGATCAGAGCCTGCACGGCGAGCACGGCTACGGCCTGCTGGATGTCCGGTAAGGAAAAAGCGTTGCTGGTTGCTGGTTGCTGGTTGCTGGTTGCTGGTTGCTGGTTAAAAACGGATACCTGAAACTTGATGAATAATCAAAAGATTTAAAACCCGCCGAATTGTTTGTTGTGTTCTGCGTGGCTTTACCCACCTACTGCAAATCTAAGGGGTTTTGGCCCGGCCTTGGCCAAGGCCCCTTTTCTTTTAAATTGCTTGCTCAAACTCTCCGGCATTGTTTATATTCATAAACAGCTGTTCCCCATCAGCGGCTTCAAAATTTACGTTGAATAGTAGAAACCTTGACGCTCCACGCTAACGGAGGTAGGGATTAAAGCATCCATTTCAAAATATGAGCCCTCCCGGGAATTTTTCACCCCCGAGGGTTGCTATATCCTGGAGCTGTCCAACACCCCCGCTGACCCGCAGGCCTCCATTGCCCGGGCCCGGGTGCTGCCGGGAGCGACCACGCGCTGGCATCTCGTTAAAGGAACCAGGGAACGTTATGTCATCCTGGAAGGGAGGGGATGGGTCGAGGTCGGTGATTTGCCGCCTCAGGAAGTCGGTCCTGGAGACGTAGTAGTCATCCCCCCCGATTGCCGGCAGCGGATCGCCAATATGGGCGGCCAGGATCTGGTTTTCCTTTGCCTCTGCACACCTCGTTTTATGCCGGAAGCTTACGAAGATTTGGAGAACTGCCCGCCCGAACAATCCCCCGATTAATTTTTTTCATTGTTTTCGACCCGTCGCCGCTGCCTGGAAAGCGATTTTATCCTGCGGGCTTTGCTACCGTTGACGAGGAGAACAGTCATTATGGGCAGCACCAGCCCGATCAGCGCCGCCACAGTCATCAACGGACCCAGCTGGGAGTATTGGCCGCGCTCGACAATGAAGATCCGATTCAAGTAATTGGTCCCCAGGCTGGAGGCCGACAGGGCCAGATTGGTGAAGGCGGCCATGACCGCAAAATAGGTGGCCTTCTGGGCAGGCGGCGCCTCCCGGGCGATCCAGGCCAGCATGGGGATCATGGCCACCTGACCGAGGGGGGAATCGGCCATGGTGTCCACGATGGCGATGGTGCGGGCGCCGAAGCCGAATACTTTTTCGGTCCATTCATGAAGTCCATAAAACATGCCGATGAAGGGCAGCAGCAGGACCGTGCTGTATACCGAAAGGAATACCACGAGATAGGGGATGGGCCGGCGGCTCATCCAGCCGCGCAGGGCGAACATACCGACGATGGCTAACAGGGAGGCTACCTGACGCAGGGTACCGAAGAAGGCCTCATCGAAGCGGAGCACATCGATCTGCCACCAACTGGCCCCGGCCCCGATCGGCGGCATGGCCCGGAACACGAACACGATGATCGCGATGCCGACGATATCCCGGCGCCTCGCCGGCTCCAGGTCCCTGAGGAGCTGACGCATCAGGTAGCCGATGATGGCGAGCGAGGCCAGGAAGATGATTTCCTTGTTCGCCGATAACCTGGAGAGGCCCAGGAACAGGCTGGCGGCGACGAAGACGGCGCTGCCCCCCAGAATGTGCCAGTTCGGCTGCAGCGTACACTCCTCCGTGCGCAGGAACTCACAGATTTCTTCCGGGGAGCGGCCCAGCCGCTCATAGGCGCTGCGCAGCCTTCTCGCGTTCCAATCCCCGATTAAGGCCCCCAGCACGGAGACCGCCGGAATGATCAGGGACAGCCAGTACATGGTGGCATAGGACATGACCGTGGCCAGCCAGCCGCCGATTCCGGCCACGAGGGCGCTGCCGCCGATGATGGCAATCCGCCCCAGGGTCTGCATGGTAACGTGCATGCGGTGCAGCGCTGCCTCCGGAATGGGAGCGCCCTCGCTGTCGTAGGGCTGGACCGCCTCGACCGTCATGGCATCGGCCACTACATCCTGAAGCACAAAGCCGATGGGCGAGATCAGGGCCGCGATGACGTACCAGACGTCGGCCGGCAGCAGGCGCGCCATCAGGTCTTTATAGCCGGTGAGCCCCACCATAATCAGCAGGCTGGAGGCCATGAGCACTGCGCCGAAATAGACAAAGAGCGCCTTGCGGTGCCAGAAGAGATCGACGAGGTGACCGAAAGGCATTTTCAACGCCCAGGGGAGCCCGGCCCAGAAGGCCAGACTGGCGAGAAAAGCGGCGGAAAGTCCGAGTTCCTGCTTTACAAAAAAACTCTCGACGATCCCGGTAAATCCGGAAACACCGGCCGCCAGATAGATCATGAGCGGCGGCAGGTAACTCCAGCGCAGCTCGCGCACGATGCCCAGGAAATCATCGATAAACCATTCCCAGAAACGCCGGTATTCAAATCGCGACATGATCCAGTTTCCTTTCAGTCGTTCACCGGCTGAAGCCTTACGTTTCCCCTCGTTGGAGTCCTTGAAAAGGCTGGCCCACCTCACTAAAGACGCCGAAATCAGGACCATCAAGAAATTCATGGTCCCCCTCGACATAATCACCCTGACGCCGGAAGAGTATGAAAGTCGGAAATCCCTCTCCGCCGAATATGCTCACCAGGGCCAAGTCGTCTACGCTGGCTGAAGGCTGGCCCGCCAACCCAGCCCAACCGGCCGGTGAATTTTTCAATCTCCGTACTCCATTGATGTTTGAGCGAGGTGGGAGATATGATCAGGACTCCTGATGCTCGGCCACCCAGGCCAGCACCTCATCGTGGCAACGGACTTCATGACCGTCGGGTTTGGGTCGATCTTGAAACAACCGGGGAAAATGGAGCAGGTGCTTCTCGCGCAGGACCCCCTGGTCATCGAACAATTGTTGCGCCCATACCTGCAAGGGTGGGGCAGGGACCGTCCCGGCTGGAAGCGAATTTCCTGCTTGAGCCCGTGTTGGAGATAGCTCTCCGAATAGGGCGGCTGATAACCGGCGGCCAATAGTTCCGGGCTCCCCGCTTTTTTTCCAGACGAGACCAGGCAAATTCGAGGTGTTTGCAGGTCCCCAGGTTGTTGACGGCAAAGTCCGGACAGGAACAGTAATTCACGCCGGGGTGGCGGCCGCGAATGATGAGGTTATAGGTTTTCCCAGTAGCCGGATTGGTCAACCGGAAATCGGAGAAAATCGGATGGTCCCCCACGTTTTTGAGAGTAAAATCCTGCAGGATCCCGTATTCTTTCCGCAAAATCCGCTGCCATTCTTCCAGCGACAAATCTTCCGGCTTGTGGGTCCGGGGAACGCTCAGTTTCAGGGGCTTTTTTTCCTTTTTGCCGGCCGTTGATCCGGCGCCGGATCGAGCAGTCTCGGATTTTTTGGAATTACGTCTCATGGAGGGTTTCCTTCCCATGGGTTGGTGTATGTAATTTCACGGATCAATCGCGGAATAACGAACCAGCGGGGAGTATATAAAGCCGGCCAGGAGTGGTCAAGGCTATTGTAAGCTATTTTCTATTGATCTTAGAATAAGGAACGCTTTTCCTTTTCTACGGCATGGAGTCCCATTCCAATCCTTCGCCCTGGGCGCCAATCCAAAGGCGCCGGTCATAGGTCAACAACTTTCGCTCGGGCAGGTCTTCCCGCAAATTGATTGCAATTGTCAACCAAATTGAATCCCACCTGATAATTACTTAAAAAACTCCCTGACACTTTTATATTGACCTGCTCGCTCCCTCTGGTCTATATTTCTGATTGATTTGTCAATCAATATATTTCAACGTTCCTAATTATATCCGCGCGCCTCATGAATCAATCGCTTCCGGATCTCGACCGCTTTTTCAATCCCCGTCATCTGGCCCTGATCGGCGCCTCCGGCACCCCGGGCAAATGGGGTTTTTTTATTCTCCTGAACATCATCAAGGGCAACTTTCAAGGGACGCTGTACCCGGTCAATGCCCGGGCCAAGGAAGTCCTGGGGTACCCCTGTTATGCCCGGATTGCCGAGGTGCCCGATCCGGTGGACCTGGCCGTGATCGCCACGCCGGCGGAGACCGTTCTGGGATTGATCGACGAATGCGGTCAAAAGCGCATCCCGAACCTGGTGGTCATTACCTCGGATTTCAGTGAGACCGGAGCTGAGGGTGCGGCCCTGGAGCGGGCGGTGGTGGATAAAGCCCGGGGGTACGGTATCCGCCTGGTTGGCCCCAACACCATGGGCCTCTACAGCGCCCACTCCAGCCTGCACGCCCTGATGCCGCCGGTGGAACCGCTGAAAGGCCCGGTTTCCATGTTTTCCCAGAGCGGGAATATCGGCACCCAGATCCTGGCCTGGGGCGTGGATGCCGGTATCGGCTTTGAAAAATTTGTCAGCAGCGGCAATGAGGGGGACCTGACCTGCGTAGATTACCTGCAATACTTTGCTCAAGACGATCCCACCCGGATCGTCCTGGCCTACCTGGAAGGCGTCGACCCCGACTCCGGCTTTCTGGCCGCCGCCCGTCAAGCCGCCCGGAAAAAACCGGTGGTCATCTTCAAGGGGGGCCGGACCCAGGCCGGGACCCGAGCCGCCGCCTCCCACAGCGGCGCCCTGGCCGGTTCCTACCGGATTTACCAGGGCGTTTTCCGGCAGACGGGGTTGATCGAGGCCCGGACTACCCAGGAAATCATGGACTGCACCAAGGCCCTGGCGGCTTATCCCATTCCGCGCGGCAACCGGGTGGCCATACTGACCCGGGGTGGAGGCTGGGGCGTGATCACCACCGACGCCTGTGAAGAAAACGGCCTGGTCATTCCCCCCTTGCCGGAGGCCATCGTTCGTAAACTGGATCGGATTCTACCCCGGTACTGGAGCCGCAACAATCCGGTGGATATGGCGGCGGTGGTCACGGCCGAGCCCTTCATGGAATGCCTGGCGATCCTGGCCGCCTGGGAGGGCGTCGACGCGATCATTGCCCTGGGTGGGCGGGCGCACATCCCCGGCCGGAATTCGATCAACCCGGACGTGGCGGCCCGGCTGGCAGGTTCGGCGGATCTGCTGAAGCAAATCGGCGCCCACGTACAAGCCGGCCATAAAAAAGTGCTGGAATGCATTCACCGGCTGATCAGGGAAACCGGCAAGCCGATTATTTCCGTCACCCTGGGTCCCCAGGACTATCACAAGGAATCTATGGAGGTCTACCAACTGGCCTCCTATCCCAATCCCGAACGGGCGGTCCGGGCCCTGCGGATGCTGGTCGATTACGGTCGTTACCTGTCCTCTCCCGAACCAACGGATTAAAGAAGCCATGAACTGGATTAAGCAAGCGCTGGCGCGCGGTGCCGCCTCCCTGACCGAGTTTGAGTCCAAACAATTGTTATCCGGTTACGGCATCCCGGTGACCCGGGAACTGGAAGCCTCCACCCCGGAGGCTGCTCTGCAAGCGGCGGCCGAAATTGGCTACCCGGTGGCCCTCAAGGGAGCGGGGGTAGGCCTGCTGCATAAGACCGAAGCCGGTCTGGTTCATCTCAATCTGAAAAATGCGGAAGAAGTGGCTGAAGCCTACGGGGCCGTTACGGGCGACCCGGCGGTCTCCCAAGTGCTGGTGCAGGAAATGATCTCAGGGGAACGGGAGCTGGTGGCCGGCCTGACCCGGGACCCCCAGTTCGGCCCCTGCGTCATGTTCGGTCTGGGCGGCATCTTTACCGAGATCCTGAAGGACGTGGTCTTTCGGGTGGCCCCGCTGAGCCGGTGGGACGCCCGGCAGATGCTGGAGGACCTGCGCGGCCGGGAGATTTTGGGTGCCCTGCGGGGGCTGCCCCCCGCGGATCTGGAGGCGCTGGCCGCTATTTTAATCGCCTTGGGCCGGATCGGCTTGGAAAACCCGGAGCTTCGCGAAATCGACATCAATCCTCTGCTCATTCAAGGCGATGGCCGGCCTATAGCCGTAGACGCCTTGATTGTTCTAGGTTGATCTACTTTTTTTCCGCGGGAGAGGCCGGAACATTACGGACCGACTTACCGTCCAACTTAGACCGTCCGGAACAGCCGAAATTTTCGCCCGCCAAGTATAATACCGTCACCACGATCATAACGGCCAACAGTACGATTCCTTTGACCCTCATTAACATAAACCTCGCCAACTATAATCCTTGAAATCTTGCGCCCCCGGAAACAGCAGACTGTCCATCAACAACTCCTGGAACCGGCTGTTCCCGGCCAGCTCCACATATTCCATTTTTCGGGCGATCCGGTCGGCTTCCCGGGCCTTGTTTTTATTCAGCAGGGTCAGGCAGGCCCCGTACCCCGCCGTGTTGCCCACCCCGCGGATCTTTCCGGTCGGTACGGCCGGAATCAGCCCCAGGGTCCGGACATCGTCCGGATCGGCCACATTGCCAAAGGCCCCGGCCAGCAAGGTTTCTGCGATCGGGGGGGCTCCGAATAATTCCTGCAGCAAGCCCGTCCCGGCCTGAATGGCGGCCTTGGCCATCAACACTTCGGCCGCATCTCTCTGGGTAAAGACGATCTCCTGACCGCCCAGGGCTTCCCATTCCCGGAGCAGCACCAGCTCCTGCCCGTCCTCACCCGGCCGTAAGCGGGCCGAACGAACCAGCGGGTTAAAATTCCCCCTGGCCAGCAGAATTCCTTGCCGGACCATCTCGGCCGTCGTCGCAAGGATGCCGGATCCGCAGAGGCCCTGGGCCGGCTGGTTCCGAATCGTCCGCAGGGTGGGCTCCAGGGTTTCCGGGTCGATCCGAACCCGGTCGACGGCTCCGGCCGAGGCCCGCATACCCCAGCGGATATGGCCGCCCTCGAAGGCCGGCCCGGCGGCCGTCGAACAACACAGGAGCCGATCCCGGTTGCCCAGGACGATTTCCCCGTTGGTGCCCAGGTCGATCAGCAGCCGGACCCTCGGGGACCGGTGCAGGCCGGTGGCCAGAATGCCGGCGATGATGTCGCTGCCCACAAACCCGGCCTTGAGCGGCAGCAGATGCACGGCGGCGGAAGGGTGGATGGCCAGACCGACCTCGCGAGCCTTGACCCACAGGCTTTCCTGAACCGCCGGCGGGTAGGGGGCCTGGGCCAGATACCGGGTTTCCAGTCCCAGAAAAAGATGGTGCATGGCCGTATTTCCCACCAGAGCCGCCTCCAGAATCAACTCGGGACGAACTCCGGCTTTTTCCGCCACCCGCCTGATCAAATCGTTAATTCCCTCCCGGACGACCTCCCGGAGCTGGACCGCTCCTTCCGGATCCTTTTGGCCAAAGGCGATTCGGCTGATGACGTCATCGCCAAAATGCACCTGTGGATTCAGGGTCGAAGATACGGCCAGCCGTTTTCCGGTCTGCAGATCGAGCAGGTAGGCTACCAGCGTGGTCGTTCCCAGGTCCACGGCCAGTCCCAGCAGCCGTTCCTCCCGGCCCGGGAATAATCCCACCAGTTCCCTTTGGTTCCAGACGGCGGCAGTGACCCTGTTTTCCCGGTCCCGCAGGGTCTGCGGGAGCCGGAGCAGCAGGAGCGGATCTACGGCGATTTTTTTAAATCCGTAAGCTTCCTCCAGGGCTTTCAGCAGCCTTTCCCGGTCGGCGGTCACCCTCTCCACAGCGGGCGGGGGCACCTCCAGGCAGCAAAGTTCCACCGCGGGTCGCAGGCGAACCGGGATATCTCCGAACCCGTCAACGGTCAAAATAACCGGCGGCAGGATCTTGCTTTCTTCCGGGATACGGACCCGGGCCGGGCCGCAAAGGACCGTTTCGCAGGCCAGCCGGTAGCCCCGTTCCGTCAACTCTCTCAGGGCCTCCCTTTCCCGGTCCGTTGGCGCCGGCAGCTCCCCGGTTTCTTCGATGACGACCCGGCAGCGGCCGCAGATCTTCTTTCCCCCACAGGCGGCCTGCAGTGGCAGTCCCAGCTCCCGGGCCAGTTCCAGCAGGTTCCGCCGGCCGTCGGCGGAGATGACTTTTTGAGAAGGCAGAAAAAGGATGGCGGACATTGAATAAAAAACCTAATCGTTACCTGAACGGCAAACGGTTCGGGAAAATCCCAACCCTGTCATTAAGACACGGCCAATATCTGTTTGATCTTCTTCAGTCCATCGGCAGCATCCCTGGCGTGGGCGTCGGCGCCGCAGATCTTCAGGACGAATTGGGGGGTCAGCGCCGCACCACCGCAGATCACCTTGACCTGCTCGCCCAAGGCGGCCTTAACCGCCTTGACCGTCTGCTCCACGAAGGGATCTCCGGTAGTCAGCAGGGAAGACAGGCCGATGACCCGGGCCTGATGTTCCCGGGCTGCCTCCACGAAGCGCTCCGCCGGGACGTTTTCTCCGAGATCGATCACCCGCAGACCGGCAGATTCCAGAAATAGTTTTACCAGGTTCTTGCCGATGTCGTGCAGGTCGCCAAACACTGTGCCCAGCACGATCGTGGCCAGCGGGGCTTCCGCAGTCGTCCGCCCCAGATGAGGCCTGACCAGGTCCACGCAGGCCTGCATGGCCTTGGCCGAAACCATCATCTCCGGGACAAAAATCTTCCGGTTTTCGAAACGCTCGCCCACCACGTTCAGGGCCGGGATCAGCGTGCCCTGGATGATCTCCTGGGGATCGCTTCCCTGCTCCAGCACCCGACGGGTAAGCTCCTCCGCCTCCCTTCCTTTGCCCTCGATCACCAGCGCTTTCAGTTGCTCCAGATCGCTGGCGGGAAGCGCGGCGGAAGCGGGTTCCCTGTTTTCCCCCAATTCCCCGGCGGCCTGGCGGGCGGTTGCGGCAAGGTATTGCAGGCAGTTTTCATCCTTGCCGAGCAGCAAATCCCCCAGCAAAGCCGCCCGGCCCATTTCCCAATCCGTCGGATCCATGATGGCGCAGGTGAGCCCATTCAACACCGCCATGTTCAGAAAAGCCGTATTGATGGCCGTGCGCTCCGGCAACCCGAAGGAAATATTGGAAAGGCCCAGGGTCAGGTTCACGCCCAGTTCTTTCCGGATCAATCGCAGGGCCTTCAGGGTTTCCACTGCCGCCTGGTGGTCCGCGCTCAGGGCCATGGCCAGGGGATCGATGATCACATCTTCCCGGGAAAGCCCTTCCTGCTCGGCCCGCCTGACGATCTTTGCGGCGATCTCCAGCCGGTCCTCGGCTTTTCTCGGAATCCCCCGGTCGTCCAGGGTCAAACCGATTACCGCCGCCCCGTATTTTTTGACCAGCGGCAGGATACGGTTCAATTTTTCCTCTTCCCCGTTCACCGAATTCACCAGGGCCTTCCCCCGATAGACCTTCAGGCCGGCCTCCAGGGCCTGGGGCAGGGCCGAGTCGAGGCAGAGCGGGACGTCCGTCACGTCCTGAATGACCCGCACGACCTCCTCCAGGACCCAGGGTTCGTCGATCCCGGAAACCCCCACATTGACGTCCAGGATATGCGCCCCGGCCCGAACCTGGGCCAGGGCTTCTTCCTGCACCATTTTCAGATCATTTTCCTCCAACGCCCTGGCCAGTTTTTTCCTTCCGGTGGGATTGATCCGTTCCCCGATGATCGTTACCGGCTGCTGCGTCCCGATCCGTACCGTTCGGGTAGGGCTCCGGATTACGGTTTCCAAGGTCTCCCGTTTTTTTGAAACTCCGGCGACCAACCCTTTCTTCTTCCTCTGCTCCTCTTTCATTATTTTTCCATACTCAGCCGCCGTTCGCCTGGCCGCCCGCACGTTTTCATCCGGGGTGCCATAGGTCAGCCCCACCGTATCGATGGAAAAATTTTCCAGGGGCCGGCCCTGGTCGATCAGCCGGCGCACCTCCCGGGAGACATCCTCCGGGTCGCCGTTTTTCATCAGTACCGGGTTGATCCGGGCGTTAACCGCCACCTTGGGGCCCAAGACCTCGCGGGTCCGGCGGACGTCCGATCCGAACCCGATCTCCAGAAATTTCAAGTGGCGAACCTGGGCGTAGCCGTCCAGGACCTGGTTGACCGAGCCGCAATGGTGAATCCCTAAAGGATGGCAGACCTTGGCCACCCGATTGTCATAGGGGAGATTGAATTTTTCGTAGGTGGCCAGGGAGATCTGCTCTACCGTGCAGTTGGGCAGGACGAACAACCGGGGATCGCACATGGGGGTCACGTCCAGGGCCCCGGTCCCGGTAATTTTGTAGATCAGCCAGAATAACCGAATGATGGCTTCCGTGCAAACCGCCAGCAGGTGATGGCACAGGTCCGGCTTTTCAAAATAATCAAAATAAAGCTGCTCGCCCCGCAGCTTCAAGGCCAGGTTCTGCACTCCGGTGGTGTTGATATCCCCCACGACCCGGCCGTATTTTCCCCGGAGATATTCAATCTGCTTCATTACCTCCGTCAGGGGATAGGCCGCGACGATGTCCGGGACCGCCAGTTTCCAGACCTGTTCATCCGACAGGTTCAGCGGCAGGGCCCAGGGCAGGGCGTCTTTTTTAAATACGATCTCACAGCCGAAGACGGCCGGAAGCAGGACCATGCCGAAGGTGATGAACGGTTTGGGTTTGGGGTCCGGGTCACCCAGCCCTATATCGCCGAAACGTTCGTAAAGCCGGTGGTCCATTTCCTGGCGGGCGGCAATGCGGGTTTCCGGATCGAAATAATACTGGCGGTCGTAGGAGATGCCGTAATGTTTGTTCCACCAGTCCGGGTAAAAACCCACCCCTAAAGGAATGTGTTTTTTCAATGGCTGCCCCTCCGTGTCCCGCCGTTGTCGGCCGGGAAAAATATTGACAACCTCCGACATTAATAATAAGTTTTTTTAAAAGCAAGGAGTTTCGCTAACCCAAGTCTATCCATGATCTTCCGTTGAAAAGGTGGTAAACCGGCCTTTGCCGTTATTCCTTAGGCTGACTTTTTAAATTTACTTCCTAAGTAAACTTCTGCTTCAACCTGGAATAATCGATTGGGAAGAAAGAAAAATGAACGTTTCTCGAATCTTCAACCGTCCCTTGAAGGAAACCCCCGAAAAAACCGCCCTCATCTTTGAAAACCGGAGAATCTCCTACGCGGAACTCGATGCGTTGATCGATCGGGCCGCCGCCGGTTTCCTGAAACTGGGGCTTAAAAAGGGGGACGTGCTCTCGCTGTTTCTCCCCAGCCTTCCCGAGCTGATCATCGGTTACCTGGGCGCGGTCCGGGCCGGGTTGACCGTCAACGTGGTCAACGCCCTGCTCAAGGAGCAGGAGGTGGCCTATATCCTCAAGGACTGCCAAGCCCAGGCGGTGCTGGTGGACACTACCCGCCTGCCGATCATCGAGGCCGTTCGATCGGAGGTCCCGTCTTTAAGCACGGTGATCCAACTGCAGGGAACCGGGAATGCGGGCTATCCCGCCTTGGATGATCTGCTGCGGAATACGGACCCCGTTTTCGAAGACCCGGGAATGAAAGGCAGCGACCTCTGCCACCTCCTGTATACCTCGGGCACCACCGGCTGGCCCAAAGGCGTCATGGCCACCCATTTGAACATCTGGCACAATGCCACCGAATTCGGCAAAGTCCATTTTCAGCCCCAAGATACCATTATGGTGGCCACGCCGATTTTCCACTGCTGGGGTCTGGTCAACGGGACCTTCGGTATGCTCTCCCGGGGCGGCACGGTAATCACCGTGGAACGTTTTTATCCGGATAAGGTTCTGGACGACCTGGAGCGATTGAAACCCACGGCCTTTATCGGCGTACCCCCCATGTACAACCTGATCCTCAAGCAGCCCGGCCTAGCGCTACGGGACCTCTCTTCGGTGGTTTTCTGTCTTTCCGCCGCCACCAAGATGCCTGAGAATCTCATCCACCAGATCGAGGAAACCCTGAAATGGCGCTATGCCGAGGCCTGGGGCCTGACGGAAGTTTCCTGCGTAGGCGCCACCTCCCCTTATCGCGAGACCCGCATCGGCTCCTGCGGCCGGGGTATGGCCGACGCCCGGATGAAGGTCGTCGATGAAAGCGGCCGGACCCTTCCCCCCCGGGAACAGGGGGAACTGTGCGTACGGGGGACCTGCGTTACCCGGGGCTACCTGAATAAACCGGAAGCCACCGGCCAGGTATTCGATCCCGAAGGCTGGTTCCATTCCGGGGACATCGCCTATATGGATGAAGAAGGCTACGCTTACATTGTAGACCGAAAAAAAGACATGATCAACGTGGGCGGTGAGAAGGTCTTCCCTTCGGAAGTGGAGGACATGATGCTGGCTCACCCCCAAATCAAAGATGTCGTCATCATCGGCATTGCTGATGATCTCAAAGGGGAAGCCCCCAAGGCTTTTATCCAGCTCAAGGAGGGGGAGTCAAGCACTTACGAGGAAATCAAGGCCTTCTGCAAGGCCCGCATGGCCCCCTACAAGGTCCCGGTGGCCGTGGAATTCCTCGACGAGATCCCCCGCTCGGCGGCCGGCAAGGCCCTGCGGCGGCTCCTGCGGGAAAGGGAAAAGCCTCAGCAACCATGATACGGGTTGATATTGTCAGGAATACTGGAATGCTGGAATAGTGGAATAATGATAAAACGCTTCAGCGCAAAGGTTT
>JACRCK010000071.1 GCA_016219065.1 Deltaproteobacteria bacterium | reverse complement strand
TCCTCCACGGATATGAAGAAACTGGCCGCCCTGGTACGGGAACTGGAGGAACATCTCGCCGCCTGCACGCGCTGTGGATCGTGCCAGGCCATCTGCCCGCTCTTTCGGGAGACCGGGCAGGAGTCGGGGGTGGCGGGGTAAGCTGGCTATCCTTAAAGGGTTGCTGGAGGGAGCTTTTAACGAGCCCCGCCGTTCCCTGGAACAGATTTCCTGCTGCCTGCTTTGCGGCTCCTGCGAGGCCAACTGCCCGAGCGGCGTTCGGGTGCTGGAGATCTTTCTGAAGGCCCGGGCGATCCTGACCGTTTATCTGGGAATGCCTCCGCTCAAACGAGCCTTTTTTCGCAACCTAGTGGCCCATCCGGCCCGTTTGGACCGTTTCCTGGCCGGATGGCCAGGGTTCAGGGACTGTTCATCAAACCGGCCGATAAACTGCTGGGCACCTCCTGCGCCCGGTTCACTTCTCCGCTTTACATTCGATGTTGGACGTTCGTTGGTCTAAACCCGGCACCGGCCTAGCGGACCGTATACCCCCGGCCGTCGAGGCAGGCCCCCAGGGCCCGCTCGTAATCCAGGCTCATTTGACCGGCCCGGGCGGCGTCCAGGTCCTCGGGCGGGGGTTTGGTCGGGTCGTAGCCGGTCTGGCCCAGGGCCCAGGCATGACACTCGTTGCGGTCCGCCTCCAGTTTCTCCGGACTCTGGCCCTGACGGGGATAGATGAACAATCGACCTCCCGAGGGCGGCTTCGACGCGGGTTCTTCCGGGAGGGTTTTGGCTTCCGGAGGAGGATAACTGTAGACCGGGGGGGGATAATAATACGCCGGCGGCGGATAATAATAATAAGGCCGGGGCGGATAATAATAGTACGGCGGCGGATAATATCGCGGGGCCGCCAGCCCCCAGCCGATGGCCCCGCCGATAATCAAACCGGGTAGAAACCAGCCGTATCCGCGGGCTTCCGCCGGTTGGGGCGGGATAAACAGACTAAACAACGTAAGAATGATCAATACAGCGATGATTTTTTTCATCCCCACCATCCCCTTCCTTCGATTTAAATGATTCACCAAAAGAATCGCAGCCATCATTTGTTCTTTTAGACCCTAAGGGGTCCGGTAAGGTTAAATGGATGCTGGAGGCCAAATAAATTGTCAGCAACAGCGATTCAGATCGATGGTCGGATAAAAAAATGGTATTGGATCGAAGAGGCGGGGAAAGTTCTCAGCTCGCTAAAAGGTTTGCCTCAACAGGAGCAGCGGTTCAAGCCCCCCGGAAGCGGGGCCGGGAAAAGGCGGGAAAGTGAGTACATATCGGCCGGCTTCCGGCAAGGCCAGTGTTTTTAAGGCCCCTTGCAAGTCCTCGACAGTTCCGGACGAGGAACCCGAGGCCAGTTCCCAAAACATCCTCCGGATGGGTTGAAGCAAACCGGCCGCAGTCCAGGAAGCGCTGGCTCCCAGAAAGGCCTCCACCGAGGCGAACACCCATCCCGGGAGGGACAGGGCAGGGGAGGGGGCGTCTTCGGGGTCCAGGTGGTACTGGTCCTTCCAGACCCATTGCTGGGTCGTCAATCGAAAGGGCGCCGCCGGAGCCAGTTGCTCCTTTAATTTCCGCCAGGCTTCCAGGGCCGGCGGGCAAACCAGCTCGGGGTCGGCGGGGGCGACGAAAGCCGTGCCCGGAGCGGTCCAGTCCCCGGAGAATTCAAACCCGGCCTCCATGATCTCGGCCAGGGCCTTTTCCTGGCTGGCAAACCGGTCCAGGGAGCGGTCGATTTCCCATTGCTGGCTGATCCAGTCATGGATCAGGCAGAGCAGAATTCCCCCGGCGTCCTCCCGGGGGAATCCCTCGTTCCGGCCGGATACCGGCGACCCGCCCCGCAACTGTTCCAGGATCTCGTCCCGCGTTTCCAGGGGCTCGGCCGGCACGGATTGTTTCAGGGTTTCCAGGAAGCTGAAGTCGGGGTTCTGGGTCACAAAGGCCCGGAATTCCCTTAACCGTCGGTCTTTTTCGCGGATTTCCTCTGCAGTCCTGGAGGGGGTGAGGACCTGCAGCACTTTCCGGTCCAATAAAGGCCGGCAGCTTTCGGGCAGGTCCAGGGGGAAAGGGTGCAGGAATATTACCCGGTCCGAGAACAGGAGAGACCAGCCCAGGGCCTCTTCTTCCATCAGGGTATAAGGAGATGATAAAATAGATGGCGAAGCTGATGACATAGTCCGAAACTGTAGGGAAAGGTCTCGGGTTTGTCAATGGAATCCAGCCG
>JACRCK010000075.1 GCA_016219065.1 Deltaproteobacteria bacterium | reverse complement strand
TGGATATCGAGAGTGCGCCCCATGGCCCGGAAGTCCTGGAACGATACCCGCAAGTGGCGGTCCTGAAAAAAAAGTCCCGGCCCGAGCGGGAGGTGCCGAAATATCTGGGGCGGGTCCTGTCCCGCTTCCCCATCCTCCGGCGGCATCCCCATCCCATGACCATCCATTTTCCCATCGTGTTCATGTTTTCGACCACCCTCTTCAACATCCTGTACCTGCTGACCGGCATCCGGTCCTTTGAAGTGACCGCTTTGCACTGTCTGGGGGCCGGGATTTTATTGACCCCGGTGGCCATGGCCACGGGTTACCTGACCTGGTGGTTGAACTACCTGGCGCGGCCGATCCCCGCGGTGGCCATCAAAAAAAAGACGTCGGTCATCCTCTTCGGCACGGAAATCATAGCTTTTCTGTGGCGGGTTACCGTCCCGGATATCCTTCAGACCTTCAGTCCGGCCGGCCTGATTTATGCGCTGCTGATCTTTTCCCTGTTACCCCTGGTTTCCGTCATCGGCTGGTTCGGCGCCCAATTGACGTTTCCTCCGGAGCGGGACTGAACCGGCGGTCCCGCCGCCCTTGACGGCCATCCCGAGAATACCGAGGCTTTTGACTTCCAGGGCGCTTTGCAGGGGCAGATCGGCCTGGCTGAGGGCCCGGCGGAGGTCATGGCTGAAGAAGCGGTCCTCGGCCGGGTGCAACAGCAGCCGCCGGGTAAGGAAGTTCCGGTAGAGGGCCGGGTAGAGTTCCTCGATATAATAAACCCCGCCCGGTTTCAGGACCCGGGCGATTTCAGCCAGGGCGGTCCGCCAGTCCACCACATGGTGCAGGACCCCAAAGCCGAAAACCGCGTCCAGGGACTCCGGGTTCAAGGGCAGGCGGAAGGCGTCTCCCACAAACAGGCGCACCCGCTCTTCCCTCCGGGAGGCCAGGTAACCCTGGGCCTGGCGGACCATGCGGACATCCAGGTCCATGGCGTAGACCCGGGCCAGCGGAAACTCCTGGAGGAGCAGGGCGGCTCCGGCGCCGCGGCCGCAACCCACCTCGAGCACCGCCGCATCCACCGGGAGGGGCTTCAGCCCTTTGAGCCTCCGGATTTCCAGTCGTTGCTCCAGCACCCGGAGCGGGTTGTTCACGACCCAGCGTTCGGCCCAGTTGAGCTTCACCGCGGCGCCCTCGCTGCCCTCCGGCCCGGCTCCCTGGGGGGCGGCGCCGGAGGAATGGTTCCGGTCCGGTCAGGATCCATCTTTGAGACCCAGATGGATGACCGCGATGCCGTTGGTCAATTTGCGGCAGGTGACCGGGGAGAAGCCTATTTCCCGCAACCGGGCACTCAATTCCAAAGGAGAGTAAAAGGTCCGGATCGATTCCGGCAGATAGGTAAAGGGCCGGCGGGACCCCACGAAAAGCAGCCCCACCAGGGGCATGAGGCGGAAGGAGTAGAAATCGTAGAGCCGGCGGAAGAGGGGGGCGGTGGGTTGGGAAAACTCGAGGCACAGGAACCGTCCCCCGGGTTTCAGGACGCGGTACATCTCCCGGAACCCTTTTTCGGGGTGCGTCAGGTTCCGGATCCCGAAACCCACCAGGGCGGCGTCAAACGTCCCGGGTCCAAAGGCGATATTCTCGGCGTCGCCCTGGACGTAAGCGATCTTTTTTCGGAAGGCCCGGTTCGTGGACTTGCTTTTCCCCGTCGCCAGCATCTTCCGGTTGATGTCGTATAAGGCCACCAGGCCGGATGGCCCTACTTTTTTCACGGCCAGGACGGAAAGGTCGCCGGTTCCCCCGCAGACGTCGAGCACCCGGTCGCCCGCTTGCAAGCCCAGGAGCCGGATGGCCTTTCGCTTCCAGAGGTAATGGATCCCGAAGCTCAGCAGGGTGTTCAGCAAATCGTACTTCCGGGCGATCGAGTCAAAATGATCGCGCACCCAGGCGGCCTTTTCCGCAGCGGGGATTTTTTGGAAGCCGAAATTCGCCGTCTCCCCTGCCGTGGGCCGGGAACCCCCCGGCGGGTTCCGGGTTTCCTTTTCCCCTTCCCGGGGCTGCTCGTCGGCCATGACCTAGGCTGCGGAACGACCGGGCTTGTCCGGCGCCATCGTGGAGGCCACGGCGCCTTTGGCCCCGTCAATCAGCAAAAGCAGGGACCCGGGCTGCGAAGCAGACGACCTGTTCATCAGGCAGACCTCTGTTATTCCTTTTTACTCTGGCGGCGCCATAACCCGGCGGGGGATTTTTACCCAAGAAAGACGGACCTGAAGGGGTCTTAAAAAAGATAACGGGGCGCCCGGAGGCTGTCAAGATTTTTCAAAGGCTGGATCATGGCCACCGTCCTGGGCCTTTGGCTGGTCCGCTCCATCCTGCGCTCGGGAAAGTTATAACCGGGACCCGGCTTCCCGGTCCGGCCCTTTTGCCGCCCGTGCCCCGGGCCGTCTCACCCAAATTACCGCTTTTATAAATCGAAATTACATAGATAGTCGTATTCCCTGCGGTCCGAAGAGGGAGTAGCATAGAATATTTTTATGAGGCTGGAAAACGCCGGCACAGCCTTTTTTAATCCGCGGGGAGCGGCCGGAGATTTTCTGATTCCCCGGCGACCGCCGGGTGAGGTTTATCATTTACTTATCGCGTTATTCCGGTAAAATATTTTTCCAAGCCTGGTTTGAAAATACGAAAAAACCCTAGACTGCGCTTCGTAAGCGGCGAAAAATATCCATGGGTATGCTCGAACGCCGGGACTTTTTAAAAATTCTAGGTCTGGCCGGGACCAGCGCCGCCCTGGGCTGCTCCTCCAATAACCCCCCCCACCGGATTCCCTTTCTAACCCCCCCCGAAGACCTGCTGCCCGGCGAGGCCGCCTGGTATGCCAGCACCTGCCGGGAATGCCCGGCCGGCTGCGGGCTGCTGGCCAAAAACCGGGAAGGACGGGTCATCAAGGTGGAGGGCAATCCGCTCCATCCGGTCAGCCGGGGAAAACTCTGCGCCCGGGGCCAGGCCGCGCTCCAGGGGCTTTATAATCCCGATCGTTTTACCGGTCCCTTGCTGAGAAAAGGGCCGGGGCCATGGCGCCCCGTGACCTGGGAGCAGGGGGAGGAAACGCTGACCCGGGCCCTGGCCGACCTGGTCCGTAAGGGCCGGGGAGAACGGATCGTCTTGATCAGCGAGCTGCTGACCGGCAGCCTGCAGGACCTGGCCGCTCTCTGGCTCTCCGCCCTGGGTTCCCGGGAACTCCTGCTCTACGAGTCTTTTGCCTATGAGCCCCTGCGCCGGGCCAACCGGGTCGTTTTTCAATTGGACGGGTTTCCGCATTACCGGATCGATCAAGCCGATTTCCTGATTTCCCTGGGGGCCGGCTTTTTGGAGACCTGGATCTCCAATCTGGAATTTGCCCGGCAATTTGCCGCCTTTCATGCCCTGCAGGCCCGGGGGCGGAAGCCTTTCGTGTACGTGGGGCCGCGGCTTTCCCTGACGGCCAACAATGCCGACCAGTGGCTGGCCGTCGCCCCGGGAGATGAATACCTCATCGGCCTGGGGCTGCTCAGGGTCCTGCACGATGAAGGAGGGCTTGAACAGCTCCCCGCCGAGCAACAAGCCGTCCTGGCCCTCGCCCTGGAAGGTTTCACGCTGGAGGGGATCAGCCAGCGGACCGGGGTCCGGGCATCGACCATCCGGGATCTGGCCAGGAGGTTCAGCCGGGCCGAAAGACCGCTGGTTCTGGCGGAGGGCCAGGGGCTCTCCGGGCCCCGGGCCTTCGAGGCGGCCTTGGCGGCCAACCTGCTTTGTCTGGTTAAACCGGGCACCCGGCAGACTTTGGATTTCCACAGCCCCAGGGCCCTCGCCCAGGCGGCCCCCTTAGCCCGGATGAAAGCGCTGACCGAGAGCATGAAACGCGGCGAGGTAGATCTCCTGCTCCTGGGACAGGTCAATCCGGCCTTCACGCTGCCCTGGGCCCGCGACTTCCAGCAAGGTCTGGAGGCGGTCCCGCTGGTGGTCAGCTTCGCCAGCCAGCCGGACGAGACCAGCAGCCGGGCCCACCTGGTCCTGCCCCAGCACACCTTTCTGGAGTCCTGGGGAGACTATGCGCCCCGGGCAGGCGTGTCCGGGCTGCTCCAGCCGGTGATGGGACCGGTTTTCCAAACCAGGCCCTGGGGGGATATCCTGCTTTCTTCCGGAAAAAAGGTCCGCGGGCCGGAGCAATTCCCCTGGAAGGATTTTTATCAGTACTTGCGCAGCTCCTGGGTCCGGAAGGGAAAAGAACTGGCGCCCGATCTCTCCGCCGAGGAATTCTGGCAGCAGGCCCTGGAAAGGGGAGGGGTCTGGAAGGAAACCGGGACCGGGGGATTCAAAGCTGCGCCGACGGCTTTTTCCTTTCCCGGTCTCGAACCGGCCCCGAAGCCCGATCAGGAACTGGACCTGACCATCTACCCGACCGGCCAGTTTTTCGACGGCCGGGGGGCCAACCGGCCCTGGCTGCAGGAGCTTCCCGATCCTTTGACCCAGATTACCTGGGATGGTTGGCTGGAGATTCACCCGGAAACGGCCCGGGCCCTGGATATTCACAAGGGGGAAGTCCTGCGGGTGCAATCGTCCTACGGGAGCCTGGAAGTCCCGGCCTATCCGGTGTACACGGTGCCGCGGGGGACCCTGGCCCTGCCCCTGGGGCAGGGCCATTGGCATTACGGCCGCTTCGCCGACGGACACCCGGCCAATCCCCTGCTTTTATTGCCCCCCCAGATCGATCCCCGCTGCGGCGGGCTGTTGCGGCCGGCCCTAAAGGTGAGCCTGCATAAACGGGGGAAGCAGATTTCCCTGGCCCACGTGGACGGGAGTTTCTATCAGCACGGCCGGGAACTGATGGCGGTCATGACCTGGCCGGATTATCAGGAGAGCCTGGCGTCCGGGAAAAAACCTCCCCTGGACCTACCCCTGCCCTCGGGCTTCGATCCCCGGAAAGATTTTTACCCCCCCCACCCGCACCGGGAATACCGCTGGGGTATGGTGGTCGACCTGGACCGCTGCATCGGCTGTTCGGCCTGCGTGACGGCCTGTTACGCCGAAAACAACGTGGCGGTAGTCGGCAAGGAACAGGTTCTGAAAGGCCGGGAGATGTCCTGGATCCGGATTCAGCGTTATTTTGAAGAGCAGGAAGGACGGGCCCGCTGGCTGCCCATGCTCTGTCAGCACTGCGACTATGCCCCCTGCGAATCGGTCTGCCCGGTGTACGCCCCTTTCCACAATCCGGAGGGCCTCAATACCCAGGTCTACAACCGCTGTATCGGGACCCGCTTTTGCCTGCAAAACGATCCTTACAAAGTTCGCCGCTTCAACTGGTTCACCTATAGCCGGGCCAAGCCCCTGGACTGGCAACTCAACCCCGAGGTGACGGTCCGCCAGAAAGGGGTCATGGAAAAGTGCTCTTTTTGCATCCAGCGGATCGTCGCGGCCAAGCAGCGGGCCCGGGAGGAAGGCCGCAAGGTGCGGGACGGGGAATTTACCACGGCCTGCGCCCAGACCTGTCCCACCGATACCCTGATTTTTGGGAATCTGCTGGATCCGGAAAGCCGCGTGGCCCGCTTGATCCAGGACCCCCGCCGCTATCAGGTTCTGGGTCATCTGAATACCAAGCCGGCGGTCATTTATCTCAAAAAGGTCCGGCCGGTTTTTGAAACCGGTGGGCTCCCGGCGAGGGGGATGAAACATGCCAGACCTTAAATACGGCACCGTCAATCCGGAAGTTTTGCAGGCCATGTCTCCTCCGGGAAACCTCTATTGGGGAATGGTGGCCTTCTGGTTCTGCGGCATCCTGGTGGGGGCCGGCTGCTGGGCCTATCAGATTTTCAGGGGGCTCGGCGTGGAAGGACCCAATCACCCCATTGCCTGGGGCACCTATCTGGTCAATTTCGTGTTCTTTGTTGGCCTGGCCCATTCCGGCACCCTGATCTCGGCCATCCTCTTTTTATTTCGGGCCCGCTGGCGCACGGCCATCTCCCGGAGCGCCGAGGCCATGACGGTTTTCGCCGTCCTGGTGGCCGGCCTGTTTCCCTTTATTCACCTGGGCCGGATCTGGGCGGTTTACTGGATCCTGCCCTATCCCAATCAGCGCAACCTCTGGCCCAATTTTCAATCCCCCCTGGTCTTTGACGTCATCGCCATTTCCACCTACCTCCTGGTCAGCGTCCTGTTCTGGTATACCGGCCTGATCCCCGATCTGGCCGCCGTTCGCGATCGGTCCCGGGGACTGCGCCGCAAGCTATACGGGTTTTTCTCCTTGAACTGGACTGGCAGCCACCGGGAATGGCGCCATCAGGGCAGCGCGGTCCTGCTCCTGGCCGCGTTGGCCACGCCGCTGGTTATTTCCGTCCACAGCGTCGTCTCCTGGGATTTCGCCCTGTCCATTCTGCCGGGCTGGCACAGCACCATCTTCGCCCCGTACTTCGTGGCCGGGGCCATCCATTCCGGCTTGGCCATGGTGCTCATCCTGCTGATTCCCTTGCGGCGCCTCTATCGGTTCGAAAATATCATCACCCCGGAGACGCTGGAAAATATCGCCAAGACCATTATCCTGACCGGCCTGATTATGAGCTATTCCTACCTGACCGAGCATTTCATGGCCTGGTACGGCGGAGACCAAACCGAAGGGGACAGCTTCTACTGGCGGATGGTCGGGGATTACCGGGAGTGGTTCTGGCTCATGATCGGCTGCAATTCCGTGGCGCCCCTCTTCTATTTTTTCAAGAAAATCCGCACCAGCAACACCACCTTAATCCTGGTCGCCGTCCTGGTGGTCATCGGCATGTGGTTCGAACGGTACGTGATCATCATCGGCTCCCCGGCCCACGCCTACGATCCGTACATCTGGAGACTCTACGCCGGTCCCACCTGGGTGGAATACGGCATCCTATTCGGGGCCTTCAGTATCTTTTTCTTCCTGTTCTTATTATTTGCCAAGTTTCTGCCCGCCCTTTCCCTGGCCGACTTAAAGGAAGGGCTCGCCCCTCCGGCCCGTTCCCGGGAGGTCCCGTGATCCCGGGAAAAAAATCCCGGCGGCCGAAGCCGGCGGTCCTGGGAATTTTCAGTTATCCGGCCGACCTCCGGAAGGCCGTAACCGTTCTCAGCAAGATGGACCGGGAGCTGACGGTCTTGGCCCCTTCGGCCCAGGAGTCCCTTCAGGAGGTCCTGGAGCGGAAGCCCAGCCCCGTCCGTTATTATACCCTGGGCGGAGGGCTCCTGGGGCTGGTCTCCGGCTTGGCCCTGGCCGTTTATACGGCGCTCCAGTGGAAGTTCGTGGTCAGCGGCAAGCCGCTTGTCCCCTGGATCCCTTTTGTAATCGTCGGCTTCGAATTCCTTATTTTGTTCGGGGTCCTCGGTTCTTTTTGCGGGTGGCTCCTGCACAGCCGGCTGCCGCGGCTGCGCCTCCCCGCTTATTATGATCCCCGCTTTTCCGACAACCGTTTCGGCCTGCTGGTTTATGCCGACCGGGCAGAGGGTGGAAAAATCGCCGCACTCCTCCAGGAGGCCGGCGCCGAGGAAGTCCATGACCTGGCGGGATGAAGCCTGGGCGGACCTGCAGGCGGCCCGGCCCGGGACCGGCTACCGGCCTTGGGCCCTGGCTGCACTGGTGCTGGCCGTTTTCGGGGGAACCGCCTTCGGGATCGGGGTTACCGGCACGCAGGCCGCCAGAGCCTGGCAGGTCTTTTTAATCAATTATCTCTTCTGGTCCGGTCTGGCCTTCGGCTCTATCCTCATCTCCGCGGTCCTGGTCATTACCCAGGCCCGGTGGGGGCGGCCGATCAAACGGCTGGCCGAGGCCCCCGCGGCCTTTCTCCCCTTCTCGTTGCTGCTCTTCTGGGTTTTGTACGGGGGCCGGGACCAACTTTTCCCCTGGCTGCGTGATCCCGCGCCGCACCAGGCGGCCTGGCTGAAGGCCCCCTTCCTCTTCGCCCGGGACGGCCTGGCCCTTTTTCTGCTGACCGCCGTCTCCCTGGCCCTGGTTTATTACTCCGTTCGGGGAGAGCGGGAAATCCAGGCCCGGGGGATGGAGAGCTGGGCGGGCAGCCGGGAACAGGGAGCGGCCAACCTGCATAAGCAGGCCGTCCTGGCCCCGCTGCTGGCGATCCTTTATCCCCTGGTTTTCAGCCTGATCGGCTTCGACTTGGTCATGTCCCTGTCGCCCGAGTGGCACAGCACCCTTTTCGGCATGTATTTTTTTACCGGGGGCTTTTACAGCGCCCTGGCCGGTTTGATGATCCTGGCCGTGGTGGCGGTCAAACCCTTAAGGCTGGGCCGTTTTATCCGGAGCGGGCAGTTCCACGATCTGGGCAAGCTGCTCCTCGGCTTCTCCCTGGTCACCGGGGATTTTTTCTTTTCCCAGTTCCTGGTCATTTGGTACGGCAACCTTCCCGAGGAGACCCGCTACGTGATCACCCGGGTCAACAGCGCGCCCTGGCAAGGGCTGGCCTGGACGGTACTGGCGCTCTGCTTCGTCCTGCCGTTTATCGTCCTGCTCAGCCGAAAGGCCAAACAGCGGCCGGGGTTCATGCTGCTTTTAAGCGGAATCATCCTGATCGGGATGTGGCTGGAACGCTTCCTGCTGGTGGCCCCCTCCCTCTGGAAGGGAAAGGATCTGCCCCTGGGACTTTTGGAAATCCTGATCAGCCTCGGTTTTCTGGGGCTCATGGGTTTAAGTCTCCTCTGGTTTGGAGGCCGCTTTCCGCTCCTGCCCCTTTCCGACCCCCTGTTTCAGGATCTTTTGCAGGGAGAGGAGGAAAGGGCTCGGGGTTAAGCGCCATGGCCGGAGACGAAATGAGCGGTCGGGGCTGGGTGAAATGGTTGGCGGCGGCCGTGCTGCTGGTGGGGGGCCTGCTCTATTTTTATTACGTCTTTCCCGGCCGGGGGATCGGACCGCAGCAACCCGTTCCTTTCAGCCACCGGGTCCATGCCGGGGTCAAGGCCATCTCCTGCCGGTTCTGTCATCCGTACGTGGAACGGTCAGCCGGGGCGGGGCTTCCGGAAATGGAAAAATGTTTTTTTTGTCATAACGTCATTATCCCCACCCACCCGGAGATATTGAAAGAAAAGCATTATTATGAAACCCGCCGGCCGGTCCCCTGGGTCCGGGTATATTATGTTCCCGATTTCGTAAAATTCCAGCATCGGCCGCACCTGCGCTGGGGAAAACTGGAATGTCAACAGTGCCACGGGGCGGTGGAGCGGCTGGACCGGCTGCCGGCCACGAAGTTTCAGATGAAATTTTGTATCGACTGCCATAAACTGAAAAAGGCCCAACTGGATTGCTGGTTGGCCTGTCACCAATAGCAGATCGTTTGGTCGGAGCGCGAGGAGTGTCAAGGAAGTGCTGCCGTTGAAAGAGGAAGCGTACGGGACCGTGAAGGCCTATTATTTAAGTGCGGCCGCCTGGTTCGTCCTGGGGACCGCCATCGGTTTGATCGATGCCACCCATCTGGTGGCCCCGGACCTCCTGGGGAACATCTCCTGGCTGGTTTTCGGGCGGACCCGGCCCATGCACACCAACCTGGTCATCTTCGGGTTCGTCGGGACCGCTTTGCTGGGGTCGGCTTTTTATCTGGTGCCTACCCTGCTCCAGACCCCGCTTTTCAGCGAGCGCCTGGGCCGGCTTTCCCTCTGGATCCTGAATCTGACCATCGCGGCGGGGACGATCACCCTCAGCCTGGGCTATTCCCAGGGCCGGGAATACGCCGAGTGGATCTGGCCGGTCGATCTCGCCGTGCTGCTGACCTTCACCCTGATTTTCTACAATTTTTTGCGCACGGCCGGGAGGCGGCGGGAGCAGACCCTCTACGTGTCCATCTGGTATATTTTCGCCGGTCTGATCTATTCTTTCCTGATTTATTTTTTCGGCAACGCCGTCTGGAACCCGGCGGCCGGGGCCATCACCGGCATGCCCGACGCGGTCCTGGCCTGGTTTTACGGGCACGGCGTAGTGGGGTTGTATTTGACTCCCCTGGCCGTGGCCCTGGCCTATTATATCGTGCCCCTCGTCTGCCGGTCTCCGCTCTACAGCCACTCCCTGTCCCTGTTCGGTTTCTGGACCATCCTGGTCATTTACACCCATATCGGCACCCACCATTTGTTGCAGACCCCCGTGCCCACCTGGCTGAAGGTGGTGGCCATCACCGGCAGTGTGGGGATGTTCATCCCGGTCCTGACGGTTTTGATCAATCTCTTTTTGACCATGCGCGGCCGTCTGGGCTTGATCCATGCCGAGATCGGGGGAAAATTCATCGCGGCCGGGCTGGTCTGGTATACCCTGGTCTGCATCCAGGGCCCCCTCCAGTCGCTGCCGGTCATCCAGCGGGTCACCCATTTGAACAACTGGGTGATCGCCCATGCCCATATGGGGATCCTCGGCTTTTCGGGCACCATGGCCCTGGGAGGCATCTATTTCATTCTGCCCCGCATCACCGGCCGGCCGATCTACAGCCGCCGCTGGGCCGATATCCAATACTGGCTGGTCCTGATCGGCATGGCCGGCTTCTTTATGGTGTTGACCGCGGCCGGGCTGATTCAGGGTAACGGCTGGCTGAACGGGCAGGCGGTATACAAGATGCTGCCTGAAATTCATGTTTACATGGTCCTGCGCGCCGCCATCGGCGTGTTGATCGTCGGCGGGGCCGTTTTAGGCCTGCTGAATATTTACCGGAGTATTTACTGGCCCCGGGGAAGCAGCGGACCGGCCCCGGACCGGAAAGGGGAAACCCGATGAAGATGAGTCCGCTCTTCATCGTCTTCGGGGGCCTGGTCATTTTTGCTTCCGTACTGTTCATCGCCGTGATCCTGCCCTGGACCACCATCAGTGAACAGCCTTCCGAGATCTTTCGGGTCCGCTCCGCCCTCGAGGCCCGGGGCCGGGATATTTACGTGCGCAACGGCTGCACCTTCTGCCATACCCAGTTCGTCCGGGACCTGGACTGGGATCACGGGGCGGAACGGATCGCCCGCTCGGGTGACTATATTGCCGACCGCCCCCACCTGGTGGGGACGGAACGGACCGGTCCCGATCTCTCCCAGGAAGGCGGCGAGCATCCGGATGACTGGCACCTGGCCCACTTTACCAACCCCCGCTGGGTCAGGCCGGAATCGATCATGCCCTCCTGGCAATTTCTGGGGCCGGAGAACCTGCAGGCCCTGATCGCTTATAAACAGAGTTTGGGCTACCGGCTGGCCGACCTGCGGGTCGAGCGGCAGCGGGTTTGGAAAGCGCAGGCGGTCCAGGCTTATGAGGCCGGACCCGACGAGAACATCGCCTGGCTGCACCAAATGATCCCCGAGCCCTGGAGAAAGCTGCCCAACCCGTATCCGACCACCGAGGCCGGACTACAACGGGGACACAAGATTTATCAGAGTTATTGTATCGGCTGTCACGGCCCGATCGGCGACGGCATGGGACCGGCGCAACCGGTTCTCCATCCGCCGCCCCTCAATTTCACCCTGTTGGCCCAACGGGAAATTTCTGGAGGCATCCTCTACTACCAGATCATGAACGGCATTACCGGGACGGCCATGCCTTATTTCAAGCGGGAACTGGAATCGGCCAAGATCTGGGAGGTGGGCGATTATGTGGCGGTTTATTTCATCGGCCGCAGCGATGCCAACCAGGACCCCAGAGGGATTGACGCCTCCTATGAGCCTCCGGGGACGGCGCCCCGGTCTCCGGGGTTGAACGGGAAAAAGGAGCCCTAGATCATGTACTTTTCAGGCTGGCTGGTTTTGGTTGTTTTCAGCCTCGGGATCAGCCTGCTGGCCTTCTTCTGGGGCCTGCAGAGCGGACAATTTTCCGATCAGGAAAGGGCCCGGTACCTGCCTCTGCGCGGCGACCGGCCCCCGTCGCCGGCCCCGTCTCCGGGCAAACGGCCGCCGGAGGGTTATGTCCTGTTTTTCATCGGGCTGGTGTTCCTGCTGGGGCTGGGAGGCTCCATCTTCCTGAGCGTTTTTCGGTGGAGAGGTTAGGTCCGCTATGCCCTTCTTTCCCCTCGTCCCTCTTCAGGAAATGGCCCTGGCTTTTTTTCTGGGGTTGGTGGTTTTCATCCTCCTTTATCTGGCCTGGGGGAGTTATCCCCGCCGACCGGGGGAAACCGAGGGGGAGGAGAAAAGGCCGGAAAGCCCCGAGCGTGAGGGAATGCCCGCATCCGCGGAAAACCCTGTGCCCCCGTTTTTGATTTTCGTCTACACCGGAGTGGTGCTCTGGGTCCTGGCCTACTGGATCGTGATCGGGCTCCGGGTCTGGGCCGTCGGTTGAGGCGGGGGGCGGACAATTTTGAAAACCCTTTTAATAAGCGTGGCGGCCCGGAAGCGACCGGGTCGTCCATTGATGAAAACCCATGGTTTCCGATAAAAGCGACTTGACACGTTCCCCGGAGGAAGGACCGGCCACGGTCCGGGGCTGGATCATCGTTTCCGCCCTGGCCTTGGGCTTTTTACTCTGGGGGCTCCTTATTTTTTTCACGGTGGGCGTCAGTTGGCCCCCTCCCTGGCGGTACGGCACCGTTCCCGATGTGCCGGGGCAGTCGGCCTATTCGGTCCAGCAAGCGGAAAAATGGATCGGCACGGCCCCTTGGGAAGGGGGCCGGGTACGGGAACAGCACGTCCGGGGCGCGGGTTCTGGATCCGGGAAGCCCCGGGGGCCGGGAGGATTCTAACCATGCCCTGGAAAAAAGGTTTGCTGTTCTTGGGGCTGGCCCTGGGCCTGGGGGGCATCCTCCTTCTGCTGCTGTCGATCCTGACGGCCAACTATTCCGGCCGCATGCGGGACGACGAAGCGCTGAATGTCTATCAGCTTTCCCTGCCCGCCAGGCCCCGGGGAACCATTCCGCTCGGCGGCGGGATCGAAGTCTTGAGAAAAGCGGATCCCCGGCGTTTGCGCAATCCCCGGCCCCTGACCCGGGCGGTGCTGGATCAGGGGCGGCAAGCCTATAGCCATTACTGTTGGCCCTGCCACGGACCGGAACTCGACGGAAAAGCTACGGTGGGACAGAGCTTCTATCCCCTGCCCACCGACCTGCTGGGACCGACCGTTCAAAACCAGAGCGACGGCGAGCTTTTTTATAAGATCAGTCTGGGCTATAAAAGGCAACCGCCCCTGTATGCCACCCTGGCGGCGGCTGACCGCTGGGCCGTCATCCACTACCTCCGGGCCCTGGCCCGGAAGAAAGGCTGAGGCGGCCAGGGATGTCGCTGGAGCTGTTGGCCCCGTTCCTGATCGGCTTGTTCGGCAGCCTGCACTGCCTGGGAATGTGTGGTTCCCTCATCCTGGCCTACTCGCTGCACATCAAGAGTCCGGAGGTCCGGGCCGTGAGCGCCGGCCGTCCTCCCTGGATCAAAGGATTGTTCCATCATCTGGCCTATCATTCCGGAAGACTGCTGACCTATGGCCTGCTGGGCGCCCTGGCGGCCGGTCTCGTGAACGTCTCCGGCTTTAATTTACATCTGCCTGTCCGCGGCGGCATTATCCTGGCCGGGGGGATCCTGATCCTGCTGCTGGGGGCGGTCTTCCTGGGGGCGGTGCCCCTGCCGGGTTGGTGGAGCCGATTTTCCCTGACCCCCTGCAGCGTGTGGGACCGTTTTCTGCCGCCCCTGTTGCTCCGTCCCGGTTCCCTTTCCAAGGCCGCCCTGGGGCTGGCCAGCGGGCTTTTGCCCTGCTGCCTCTCTTGTTCCATGCTCATCAAGGCGGCGGTCACGGAAAACATGGCGGCGGGCTGTCTGACCATGGTGGCTTTCGGGCTGGGCACGGTCCCCGCTCTGCTGGGCCTGGGGATTTCCGCTTCCCTGTTCACCCTGCGCACGAGAAGGATCGGGGAAGGGCTGGCGGCCCTGGCGATCATGGTGCTGGGTTTGATCCTGATCTTCCGGGGCGCGAAGCTCCTGGTCTGAGTGTTGGGCGAAAGGAGGAACGTGGTGGAATGCCGCTTGTGCGGTCGGCCGGTCGGCCGTTTCGGGGTCAAGGAAAACAAAGGGGAACCAGTCCTCTCTTTCTGTTGTTTCGGCTGCCGGCAGGTGTTTCAGATCCTGAGCCGCCTGCCCGAGGGGTCGCCGTCGGGGTTTAAGGATTCGGACCTCTATCGAATTTGCCGGACTGCCGGACTGATCAGCCGGGAGGAGGAAGACCGAGGACCGGCCCTCCGGCAAGAAGCCGGCTCCGCCGGCGGAGTTCCAGTCGCTTCGGAAGAAGCGCTGGCCCAGGAATTGATTTTGCGAGTGGAAGGGTTGTGGTGCAGCGCCTGTGCCTGGTTGATCGAAGAACTGGTCGGGCGCCTCGAGGGGGTTCTGGAAGTCAAGGCCCTGTGCGCCACCGATCTGGTCCGAGTAACCTACCTGCCCCAACAGGTAGCGCCGGCGGACATCCGGGAGCGTATTTCCCGGCTGGGATTTCCTGCCGCCTCCTTTCAGGATCTCACCAATGCCTCCCGGGAAAGAAAGCGAGAACAACTGCGCCTAGGCCTGTCCGCCATACTGACCGCCCACGTGATGATGATCTCCCTGATCCTCTACGCCGGTTTTTTTAAGGATCTGGGGACGGAGGCCATCGGCTATCTCTCTTATCCCCTGGGGATCCTGGCCACGCCGGTCTTGCTGTACGGAGGTTTCCCCATCTTCAAAAAGGCCCTGGCCGGATTGCGCTATGGAAAGCCCTCCATGGAAGTCCTGATGGCCATCGGCGCCCTGTCGGCCTATTTTTACAGTCTCATCCAACTCAGTCGAGGCGGCCTGCACCTCTATTTCGATACGGCCGCCATGTTGATCGTCCTGGTCCTCCTGGGCAAGTACCTGGAGGTCCGGGCCCGGGAAAAGATTTCCCGGGGCGTTCTGGAACTTTATCAACTGGCCAATCAAAAAGTGCGCCTCCTGACTGAAAAAGGGGAAGAATGGCGGGGGGCGGGCAAGGTTCTGGCCGGGGAAACCTTCCAGGTCCTGGCCGGCGAAAGGGTCCCCGTGGACGGCCTGATCCTTTCCGGGCGGGCTTACCTGGACGAATCCTATTTGACCGGAGAGTCGCATCCCATAAAAAGGGGGCCCCGGGACGAAGTCCGGGCCGGTTCCCTGCTGCTCGATAATCCGCTGCAGATCCGGGCCACCCGGGGTGGGGCGGAGAGTTCCCTCGGCCAGATCATTGCCCTGATGCAGGAGGGACTGGCCCGGAAGACCGCTATGGAACTGCTCTCCGACCGCTTAACCCGTTGGGTGGTGCCGGCCATCCTGTTCCTGGCCGCCGCCACCGCGTTGGTTCTGGTCCAGCGGGGAGTTTCCTGGGAAGAGAGCCTGCTCCGGGCCATTACGATCCTGGTCATTTCCTGCCCCTGCGCCCTGGGGATCGCCGCGCCCCTGGCCAAGGTGGCGGCCATCACGGCCGGCCGAACCAAAGGAATCCTCATCCGGGATCCGGCGGCCCTGAAAAAAATGAGTAAGCTGGATGTGCTGATCTTCGACAAAACCGGGACCTTGACCGAAGGCCGCTACGGCCTGCGGGAAGTGTTCTGTCTCGAAACGTCCCGGGAGGAGGCCCTGGGCAGAATTGCCGCGGTGGAAGCCCCTTCCGACCATTTTCTGGCCCGGGAGATCCAGAACCAGGCCCGGGAGTGGTCCTTAGCTCCGGAGGAGGTGCAGGACTTCCAGGCCCTGACCGGATTGGGGGTTTGCGGGGTGGTGGCCGGCCTGGAGGTGATCGTCGGGAATCGCCGCCTCATGCGGTTGCGGGGCCTGAAATTCCCCCGGGCCCTGGAACCGCGGGCCGGGGCTCTGGAGGGGGGGGGAATGACGCTGGTCTTTTTCGGCTGGGAGGGACAGGTTCAGGGATTTATGGCCTTTGGAGATGCCCTGAAGGAAAGGGCTCGCGAGGCCGTGGCCGACCTGCGGGCCCAGGGCTTGCAGATCGGGCTGATTTCCGGAGACTCTCCGGAGACCACCGGAGCCATCGCCCGGGAATTGGCCGTGGGCTCTTTTTTCGGACAGGTTCCGGCCCGGGACAAGGTCCGCATCATTCAGGACCTCCAGCAGCAGGGACACCGGGTGGGCATGATCGGGGACGGGCTCAACGACGCCGCGGCCCTGGCCCAGGCCGATGTGGGGCTGGCCCTGGGAACCAGGGTCGGCATCCTGACGGAGGCCGCGGACATCACCCTCGTAGCCGGCGATCCACTGAAGATCCGGGAGGTGTTGGCCCTGGCCGGCCGGACCACCACGATCATTCGCCAGAACCTGCTTTTCGCTTTTCTGTATAATATCCTGGCCATCCCCCTGGCCGTGACCGGGAGGTTGAATCCCCTGATCGCCGTTCTGGCCATGTTTGCCAGCAGCCTGACCGTAGTCGGCAATACGATGCGAATTTTTCGGGAAGGCCACCGGGAGCCGGGAAGGAATATTTAAACCGCAATGGGCCATTCTCTTGACTGGCGGAGATATATGAAACGGGTCTTCCTGAGGGGTTTTGGGGGAAACTATCCGAAATTGATCGGCTAGGAATGGCGGAGTAACGCCTCAACGATTTGGTTTAAACGATCCTGGAAGCTGCCATCCCGGATTTCCAGGATCGTTCGGGCCCAGGCGTTTAACTCTTCCCGCTCTTGGGGAGTGAGCCAGGCATAGGCCTTTTCCCAGGCTTCCCGGAGCTGAGCGGCTTCCGTAAAGGCCGATTCGGCCAGGGCTGCCAGGGGCAGCCGGATTTTGAGAAAAGCGGCCAGGCCCAGCAGGCGCAGGGCGGGGTGGTTTCGGATCAGGTCCCAGGTGCGGCGTTCTTCCTCCGTATCTTCCAGCAGATATTCCAGCAGCCGGAGCTGACCGTGTCCCAGGCCCGCTGCGGCCTGGAAGCGGACCACTTCCTCATCCTTGACGGCCACCGCCAGCAGATAGACCCACTGCTGCAGCATCTGAAAATCCAGGCCGGCGGAGCGACCGGCGTTCTGCAGGGCCCCGGAGAAACGGAACTGATAAAACTCCGGGCGGCCGTGAAGCAGGGCGTGGGCGAGCTCGTGCTGGACCAGGCCCTGGACCACCTCCCCGGTCAGGCCCCGGATCTTTTCCAGGTTGACATGGATCCGGGGGAAGCCCCTCCAGGCTTCATGGGTGGCCAGGAATTCCGATTCCCCGCCGGTGGTGATACCCAGTTCGGCTTTTTCCCGGGCGTCGAATTCCTGATAATCCGCATCCTTTTCCCAGAGGTGGATGGCGATCCGTTCCGGGGCCGGCCGCCGCGGGCCGGCCCCGATCACCGCTTCCGCCCATTGCCGGACCTGGGCGGAAAAAGAGGGGTCGATGGTACCTTGTGGGAAAAGATCGAGGGTTGTTTGCATCTAGCTGGAGAGCTAAATAAATCTCAGAAATTCCTCTAGGCTCAATTCGGCATATTTAATAAGGTCTCTTAAGGTCCCTTTTTTCACATTTTTTCCTTTGTGTATAAAGTCAAGGATCTTACCAAAAGTGACCCCCCGGAATGTTATAAAAGGGTCGGACCAGACTAACCTAAAAAACGTTCCATTCCAAGCCATTATTTTGGCTTACACAGTCCTTTCCCGTGGATGAGCGATAACTCCCGCCCGAACCATGTTCAAATCGATATAAACCAGGCACTGGATCAAATAGCTGCCGCTTGCAACGGCGGTGGCATGATACCGATCTTCCCAATAGGCCCCTTTGCGGTTTTTCCTTTGATTATACTCCTGGCCTGTCTTCCCTGCTATTAGTTGCAGGGACTGGGGAATGACCTCATGATCGCTGCCGCCGGAAACCAGAAGATGAACATGATTGGAGGTGACCATATAATCCAATACGGACAACCCGAATCGCTTCCGGGCTTCGAAGAGCCAGCCCAGCCAGCGCTGACGGTCTTTGGCAAATTTCAGTAAAAGTTCCCTTTAAGACTCAAAATGCCTGCCTGATTCAACATAATTCATGAAAATTAAATAAGTTGATTTCCCTGGTAGGCGCCGCCAAAGGCGGCACTTACCAGGCCATTGGGTCAACTTCGCATTGAATCGTTAAAATAGGCTACGGTCATTATCTAATTTCCATCGTCACCGCCTATCCCATCTAACGAACCTTAAGGACAACTCGGATAAAATGGAACAGGTATATATTTATGGGTAACAGGATCCAGGTTTCCATGTAGCCAGGCGTCTGTCACCTTATAGGTGATGAACCAGGGTTTATCTCCCGCAATCTTTCGGTAATCCGGCACCCAATAACTGTTTACATTGGGCTTCAGCCAGTAGCCCGCTGCATGGTATTGAATGATCCTGTAATAATTCGAGTCATAGAAACTCGGCCCGCGAACATTCGTTATCGCTTTAACATCGTTTTGCGTCGTTGTTATGACCTGCAGTTTGAATGATCCTTCAACACCGATTACGATTGGCCCTTTGCCACCCAGTTTCATGTCGAGGTAGAACCCGTTGTTGGTTGTTGATTCCTTGCTGATCGCCCAGGAAAAAAAACCTGAAGATTCAGGAAACCAATCAGTGGTTCCATAACCTACCTGTTCATAGCCAACCGGATTTTTACAGTAAGTCAGAAGACGCTCCATATCGGACTCAGGGCGTTCCTGGTTAGTTTGAGGATCGACGACCTCTGATTCATGGGAGGGGAACACTGCCGGATCCAGGTAGGGCGGCCTGGCTACCCCCGGGTTTATTGCCGCCCAATAGGTTTGCCACTCCGTAGGGCCATCGATTGGATTAAAAACGCTTTTTCTAATCTCTGCGCCTGTAACCTTCCACGACTCGGTTTTGAGGCCCGTAGCATATCCACTTAAATCGTGCCATTCCAGCTCCGTAACCTTAAATTTAGGAACATAAAAGTAGGCCAGGATTTTCCCTTCGCGACCCGCGTCCAATCTGTCAGCTTGTTCGTAGGTGAACGTCGTACTCGTTTCGTGCCCTCCGGTATATCCGCTGGACATACTGAACTCAACAGGGGTCCTGGCCCTGGTTCTCACGTAGCCTCCTGCCGAGCCTTCGACAGACATCCCATTCAAAGTCGACTGTGCGAATCCGTATTCGACATCGCTGAGGCAAGTGTCGAATTCGTCCATCTGGCACTCATGATTATTTCTCACATAGGGGGGCATATCAATGACGCCTACAAGCGGCCAAAGCGGAAATGTGTCGGCCACCCGGTCGCTGAAATTAACATCGGTGTCCCCTGTCGGCAGCCAATAACCTAATAATTCGCAATCAACAAATTGCCATCTTGTATCTTGAGCAACCGCATTATTCCCTGCAAACACGTAAAACTTGCTGTTCATCCGAAACCCTGTCGGAGATTCTACATCCTCTTCTTCGTATGAAAAGGTAATTCCGTTCGGAGCCCAAGCCGTCTCTTGGTCGGACTTATAAGGTACAGAGATTGGAGATGAGAAAGTATACGTATTTTTATTGTATTTATCATACTGGGACCGATAATAATTGCTATTATAGATCACCGCCAGATGGTCATTTCCCAGGTCCGCCAGACTGGGTCCGCGTTTTACATCCACAGGCTGCCAGTTTGTATTTCTATGATACCGAATCACCCCCCCGTCTTTTAATTCAGCCAGATATCCGGCGGATCCATCTGCGTAGGAAAGATAGGTGACGTAGCTGCCGTCGTCGAGCTGGTTGAAAACCGCTGTTAGATAGGGGGCTATGTAGGTGCTGGCTCTTGGAAGCCCTACAGGTATCGCTTCGGTCCACGTGCGGGTACCAACAAAATACTTTTTCATGTAAACGCGGATAGAATCAGGGGTGTAGTAGATCTCAATACATTTACTCGTAAAATTGTAGACAGCGGCGAATCTGCCCTCTAGGTCTTCCACCGTAACGCCGGGGATTGCTTGTTCCGGTTGCCATATTTTCTCCACGGTTGATGGGTCTGCGTCTGGATCCGGCACGATATTATCATCGGCTGCCACGAAATCTAATTTGAGGTAATAAAGCTTCTTGTCCTTGCCTGTATAGAAAACATAAAGAATTTCTTCCGCCACCAGCGGGTTAATCTGAGCTTTGCTTTTTTGAACATCATTGTACGGGGAGACGGTGGTGAGATAAACTCCGTCCGACCATAAACCGCTATAATTTTTTCCGTCCCATTTTCTGTACGCTATCTTGTTATCATCATCATTCACATGGGGGTAAAAAGCCCAAATTTGACCATTGTAAACGACGGCAGCGGCATTCTCATGGGTTTTCACGCCGGTTATGGTACTGCCCAACAGATTGGGCAGATTTGTTGGAAGTCTGGCGAAAGTGCCCCACCAGGGTTGGGTATCTGAACCCACAGCATTTATGACTCGGACGTGGAATATTCCAGGGATATTGTGAGGCAGCTCAAAGGTAACCGAGTTCATTGTCCAACCGAGAATACGACACAGCTTTTTATCACCCCGGAGATTGGCTATCTCTACCTGCTGCCGGCCTATTCCGTTACCCAAAAATGTTCCGGAAACCGTGGCAATATCGCCCGGTGAAACAAAGTGCGGGCGATGGGTGGGCGGATCAAGCTTCGGAGCCTTTATAGTGAAAGCCTTCTTTAGGATCACCGAAGGCAGTCGGCCCTGAAGATTCAGTTTTACGTCATAACTCCCAGTCTTAATCGGCTCTTTGATTAAGCACTTGACTTCCGTATCCTTCCACCCAACAACTTGGCAGGGGTGTGGACCAATAAAAACCGTTCCTCCCTTCGCACCAAAATGTTCTCCCGAGATGGTAAAGGTCGTGCCGAACGTACCCTCGTTGGGGGTAACAACATAGGCTTTGGCATAAACCGGGTAAAGAACACTGAAGCCTATTAAGCTAAACCAAGTTATAAGAAGTAATCTCCTTCTGTTCCCCAGAAATAATTTATGGGACCCCATACTCGCTTCTCCTTTATCTTAATAATAAATGGTAATGTTTGTTTTCATCGTTTCAAAAAGTGAAAATGATCCTCTTTGTCACCTGCCCGCCGTGATCTGCCCAGGAAACGA
>JACRCK010000074.1 GCA_016219065.1 Deltaproteobacteria bacterium | reverse complement strand
TCCCGTTCGATACTGCGTAGCAGATTGGCCGCCACCCGGGTATGAAACCGCAGGGGTTCTTCCAGCACCGGGACCAGGTCGGACTCCAGAAAGCGCACAACCCCTTTAAGCAATTCCCCCCGGCTGGGACGATCCTGCATTCAATGCTCCTCGATCAAGGTCAACAACTGGAGTTCCACTTCTGCGGTCCGTCGTCCCAGGCTGGCCAGTTCGATGCTCCGGCTTGCCCCTTTTAAAAAAGGGAGGGTCTGAAGCACGGTAATGATCCCCCATTTCAAATTACCGAAGACTTCCCAGTAATGGAGGCTTTCCGGATCGGGTCGGACCCCGCCGGCTCTTTCGTAAGCCCGGTAAAAGTCCTCCCGTTCCCCGATGCCCCCGACAGGCTGGTCATCCCGACCGAAGCGCCAGGCCTGGACGCTGATATACCCCAAGTCCTCCAGGGGATCGCCCATATGGGCCAGTTCCCAATCGAGGATAGACCGGACCCCGCTCTCGTCAAAGACGATGTTGCCCAGCCGATAATCGCCATGGACCAGTACCGTTTCCCGACCCGGCGGTTGGTGCCGTTTCAGCCAGCGGATCGCCAGCTCCAGGGCGGGATGGGGGTCGGGCGCCAACTGCTCCAAAAGGTCTTCATAAAAAACCAGTTCGCTCAGGGCCGGGGAAGCGGACCGGGACCGCCGGGGGATGAAATCCCTTTTTCGGTCGCCCTCAGGGAGCTGGTGAATCCGGGCCAGGTGCCTCCCGAGCTGTTCCGGCATGACCCGGCGCGCGTGCTCGTAGCGATCATCCCGCTGGAGTCGCCGGACCAGGGTTTCGCCGAATATCCGCTCCATAACAGCGAAAGGGCTGCCCAGGGCCTCCTCCCCCGCCCAGTAGGGCCGGGGAACCGGTATCCCCCCTTGATATACCTCCTGAAGCAGTTTAAACTCCGTCTTCAGGTCCAGGGATACCGGCAGGGGAGAAGCCCGCTCGATGCGCAGCACCAGCGGCAGAACCGTTGGCTCTTCTTCCCGACCCGCATGTAGGTCGAAAGCCCAGGTTTCTTTGGAGGCGCCACCGGGCATCTTCCGGAGGTTCGCGATCCGGGCCGTTTCGAAACCCTGCTGCCCGCGAATAAAACGCTCCAACCAATCCTTCATGGGGAAGTTTCCGGGATCGGGAGTTTAATTTTAAGTAAAAAAATATTTAAAAATTGAATTTTTATATTGATTTATCTATAAATTAAGCTACTTTTTTAGAATAATTATCAATATACTGAATTTTTGTCAATAACGTATTTTCAAAATAAAAAGGACGCGGTTTCGTTGGAATCCATCGGGAAGAAAATAAAGACCTTGCGCAAGAACAGGGGCTTGACCCTGAAAAAGGTTGCGGAGGCGGTCGGCTGCACCCCTTCTTACCTTTCCATGGTGGAAAACGACAAACTGGATCCATCCACTTCGAGGCTCAAACAGATTGCCGACGCCCTGGGTTCCACGATCGTGCAGCTCTTCCCGGATCAAGGCCGGGACGATATCATCCTGAGGCACAAGGATCGACAGAAGGTGAACGTTTCCGGGTCGAAGTTGTTGTTCGAAATCCTGATCCATCAGGGGCCGGACAAGAAGATGGACGCTCGCCTGGCGACCATCTATCCGGGAGGCGGTTCGGGGGGCAGTTACACCCATCCGGGGGAAGAATTCGGCTATGTTCTCAAGGGCACCCTGGAACTGACCGTGGAGGATAAAACATATACCCTGCAAAAAGGGGATACCTTTTATTTCCATTCGACCCGGAACCACCAATTTCACAACCGGGGAGATGAAGAAGTCGAGGTCCTCTGGGTAAACCATCCGCCTTCCTGGTAGGTTTGCCCGGTTCAAAAAACAGAAAAAAATAATTAATAATTAACAATTAATTATTGATTATTGATTATTGATTATTGTTTTTATTTTTTTTTGGTTTTTTATAAGGAGACCGACCATGTTGGATCTTTTTGACTTGACCGGAAAAGTGGCCCTGGTCACGGGGGCTTCCAAAGGGCTGGGCAAGGCCCTGGCCGTCGGGCTGGCCAAGGCCGGCGCCGATCTGGCCCTGTGCGCCCGCAACCCGGACGACCTGGAAACGGCCCGGGGCGAGGTCGGAAAATACGGTTCGCGGGTCGAGCATTTTACCCTGGATGTGCTCGATGCCCAAAAAGTCCAGGAGACGACGGAGGCCGTGCTGCAGACCTTCGGCCGGATCGATATCCTGGTCAACAATGCCGGGATCAACATCCGCAAACCGGTGCTGGAGTTGACCGAAGACGACTGGGACCGGGTGCTGAGCACCAACCTGAAGGGCTATTTTTTAATGGCCCGGGCGGTGGTCCCGGACATGATTAAAAGAAAAAAAGGAAAAGTCATCAACATGGCCTCCATCCTGGGGGCCGTGGGTCTGGAAAACCAGCTTCCTTACGCCTCCAGCAAGGGCGGGGTGATCCAAATGACCAAGGTCATGGCCCTGGAGTGGGCCCGGCACCACATCAACGTCAATGCCATCGGCCCGACTTATTTCGAAACACCGCTGGTGGCGACCCTCCGAGGCGATCCGGAACGGTTCCGGTTCATCAACGAACGGACGCCCATGGGGCGCTGGGGCCAGCCCGAGGAACTGGAAGGAACGGTCATCTTCCTGGCCTCCACGGCTTCCGATTTCATCACCGGCCAGACCATATTCGTCGATGGAGGGTGGACGGCCTGGTAAAACAAATCCGAAGCACGAAATCCGAAATCCGAAACAAATTCAAATGACCGAATATCAAAATTCAAAACAATACGACCTGGAAGATAGAACATTTCGGTTCGCTCTACGGGTAAGGAAATTTTTAAAGCTTTTACCCAAAACCATGTCCAACGTGGAAGATGGCAAACAGCTCTTAAATTCCTCGGGATCAGTTGGGGCCAACTATATTGAAGCAAACGAAGCCCTAAGTAAGAAAGACTTTGTCCTGAGGATTAAAATATGCCGAAAAGAAGCGAAGGAAAGCCAATATTGGATAAAACTTTTAGACATTAGCGGTCGGGATCAAGAGCAAGAGTGTAAGGAATTGATCCAGGAAGCCTCAGAACTTGTAAATATTTTTGGATCTATCATCCGCAAATGTGAATAACAGTGGCCGTTTGTTTTTGTTTCGGTCATTTTAATTTTGGGTCATTTGGATTTGTTTCGGATTTCGTGTTTCGGATTTCGGATTTAGCTTTGATTTAGCTTTGGAGGAGTTATGTTAATCTACGAGATGTTAAAAGCCACTGCCTCCCGGCTTCCAGACAAACCTGCCCTGATCTGCGACGATGAAACCTTGACCTATCGGGAGTTGCAGCGGCAGGTGTTGTCCCTGGCCTATAACCTACAAAAGATGGGGGTCCTCAAGGGCGATCGGGTGGCCCTGCTTTTTCCCAACTGCAACGAAATGGCCGTCGCTTATTTCGCCTGCGCCGCCCTAGGGGCCGTCGCCGTTCCCCTGAACAATCGGCTCACCGGCAAGGACCTGACCTACATCTTAAGGGACTGCGGGGCCCGGATGATCGTAGTCGGCTACCAGTTCTTCGAAATTTTTCAAACCATTCGGGAAGGCCTGCCCTCCCTGAAGGACGTCATCTATGCCGGACCGGAAAGAAAACCGGGGGCCGTCTATTTCGGCGATCTGCTGGGGGCCGCGGAGCCGCCGCCGGATGTGGACTTGAACCCGGACGATGGGGCCGTCATCATGTACACCTCCGGTACCACCGGGTTGCCCAAAGGAGCGGTGATGACCCACCGTAACGTCTTCACCAACGCCCGGAACTGCGGCGCAGCGCTGACCTACAAGGAAAACGACATTACCCTCATCGTGGTGCCCCTGTTCCATGTCACCGGGTTGAACAGCCAACTGGTGGCCTTCCTCTACGTGGGCGGGACCTGCGTCATCCTGAAAGCCTATAAAACCGCGGAGATGATCAAGGCCATCGAACGGCACCGGATCACCGTCCTGTTCAACGTCCCCACCATGTACGTGCTGATGCTGATCAATGAGGAATTGAAAAACACCGACATCTCCTCGCTCCGGATGGCCGCCTACGGCGGGGCGCCCATGGACCGGGAAACCATCGTAGCCCTGAAAGAGCGCCTGGGACTGGACCTGTACAACGCCTACGGGCTGACCGAATCCTCTTCCCTGACCACCGTTCTGCCCGCCTGCGACGCCGTCCGCAAGGCCCCCTCGGTGGGGCTGCCTGTTTCCGGGGTGCAGATCAAAACCATCGCCACGGACGGCAGGGAAACGCCGGCGGGGGAAGCCGGGGAACTGCTGATCAAAGGCCCCAACATCGTCCGGGGATATTTCAATAAACCGGAGGCCACCCAAAAGTCCATCATCGACGGCTGGCTGCACACCGGTGACGTGGCCCGGATCGACGACGAGGGCTATTTGTTCATCGTGGACCGGATGAAGGACATGATCGTCCGGGGCGGGGAGAACATCTATTCCATCGAGGTGGAGTCCGTGCTGAACTCCCATCCCCAGGTCCTGGAATCGGCGGTGGTGCCCGAACCCCATCCCATCTTCGGGGAGGTGGTCAAGGCCTTCGTGGTGCTGCGGCCGGATACGCAGGCGACTCCGGAGGAGATCATCGAATTCTGCCAGCAAAACATCGCCGACTACAAGGTGCCGGCCAGCGTGGTTTTCCTGAACGAACTGCCGCGGAATCCGGGCGGCAAGGTGGTTAAGAACAGGCTGAAGGAGATTTAAAAAGACGAACGTCCAACATCGAACATCGAACGTCCAACATCGAATCACAACGAAAAAACCGAATATCGCATGGCGCAGTTGTTTTTAATGTAGGGTATTGAGGTATTTTCGCAGTTAATTCGATGTTCGATGTTGGACGTTCGATGTTCGATGTTCGTCTTTTGTCATATTAACGAGCCGGACGCCGGAAGGTCAGCGGCGGCATTCCCGGCAGTCGCAGATGAATGGCGTTATCCTCGCGGGAACCGGTCACCACCCCCCCTTCCCGGGTGTGGAGCCGGATCTCCTTGCCCCGGACTTCCCACTTGAAAGTCACCTGATCCCCGCTGATTTTCCAGGTGCCCTGGCCGTTTTCATTCAACTCCAGGGTCGCCGACCGGGGCGGGTCCTCCCCCTGGAGTTCGGTCCGGTACCGGCCCGGGAGGCCCTCGTTTCCTGTGCAGCTCCAGATCCCCCAGAGGACCAGAACCCAGGCCAGGGTCAGCAACCCGGCAGGTTTTTTCATTCCTGCACCTCCGGGATGGCCGGGAGAAACCGCCGTTCCACCTGGAAAGCCCGGTCGAAGAAAAAGACATGGACGGCCATAGCGAACCAGAGGAGGTCCCGAAAAACGGTCCAGAGGCTGATGGGGTCTTCCAGGGACTCAAAACAGCCGCAACTGATCTCGGAGCCCAGGATCAGGTTATAGACGATCCCAAAGGTGAAGAGCAAAAGCAGAAACCCCACCACGGCGGCAACCGTCCGGGTTCGTATGCCGATGACCAGGAGGATGCCGGAGATCAGCTCGATCCAGGGCAGAATGACGGCCATCAGGTTTACGCCCCAATAGGGCACCAGTTGATAACTGGCGATGGTCTCGGCAAACTCGGCCGTGTAATTGATCTTGTTCAGGCTGGCATAGATGAACAGGCCGCCCAGGTAGAGCCGGAAGGCCAGCGCCAGTAAGGGATGGGTCGGGAGGTTGGTCCAGCTTAAAGGTTTCATGGCTCCGTGATCAGGCCGGCCCGCCGCCAGTCCGTCCAGTCCCCGGTCAGGACGGCGATCCGGGTATGCCCTTTGGATTTTAATTTCAGGCCCACCTCCCGATCGTACCGGCGGCTGAAATTCCGGCCGTAAACGATCAGGGGCTGTTCCGGGGGCAGATTGGCGATCTTCATCAGGTAAACGAAATCAAAGAGGGTCAGCGGGAGATTCAAAGCGCCGCGGAGACGATGCTGCCGGAAAAAATGTTCCGGCCGGGCATCGATCAACCGGGCCTGGCCGGTTTCGATCTGTCCCTTGGCCAGGGCCGGGGTGACCGCCGGCAGGGGCTCTCCGAACCAGGCCGCGGAAAAGACGGTTATCCCCCCCGGATTGGCCAGGTTATAAATCAGCCCCAGGACGGCGCCCAGGATCAGGATGAACAGCACATCCGTGAGAGACACCCGCCGGGAACGTTCCAGTTCATGCTGGATGACCGCTTTGATCTGGGTCTTGGCCTTTTCCAGGACCTCGATCCGGGAACGGCTGCGGGTCAGTTCCTGGACGGTCTTTTCCAAACGGGTGTTTTTCTCTTCCAGTTCCCGATTCAACCGCAGGATGTTTTCCGAGGCTTTGACTTTGGCCAGGGCGGCCAGCAGGCGGAAGAGCAGGGTTTGCAGCAGTTCCTGCTCCCGACGGTCGATCTCCCGGGAGGTGAGCCTCCCCCCCAGCGCCAGGAACCCGTAAAACCCTTCAGGCAGGGCAAAGGCGAAGCGGTGGCCCTTCAGCAGCGCGGGGGGTAAAAGATCCGGCTGCCGGAAGTCCGACCGGGACAGAATCCTGACGGCCGGGCTGTCTGCCGAAGTCTCCCCGGGGGGAATGAATCCCAGCAGCTCCTCGGGGGGCAGCGGGCTGTATTCTTGGGACCCGGCCCCCCGGTGAACCGTAAGGGTTCGGTTTTCCGGCCGGTCATAGAGCTGGATAAACCCTTCCTCGAAACCAAAGGTCCCCAGGATCATCAGCAGAAAGGCTTCCAGCATCTTTTGGGCCTCGCCCTGGTCGGCGAGTTCCGCAGAGATGTCGTACAAGGTCTTCAGGTAAAAAATCTGACGGTCGAATTCGGCCTGTAGTTTGTCCCGGTTTTTACGTTGGCCTTCCAGTTCCCGCCGGGTTTCCGCGAGGTCGCTCCTAAGGGCTGCGGACGACGGTTCACCCGGCGGCGAAGCCGTTCGCTGCAGGAAATGATAGATCAGACCGAAGAGGATTTCCTTTTCCTCCTCCGAGTATTCTCCGTGCCGGAGTTTGGGCCCCAGGCCCAAAAAACCCGGGGTTACGCCGTTCCCGGCCCAGTACAGCAACAGGCGGATCCCCCCGGTCCCCTCCCCGCGGGGGTAGGCCGGCAGCTCCCGGATGATTCCGACGAAAGGGGCGGGACGGGCCCCGTCCGGATAAGACTCCGGGCGGATTTCCGGCAGCAGCCGGGGAAGTAACTTTTCCCATTCCGCCGCTGCCGCGGGCGAAATCCCCCGAGCAATCCATCGCTCCCGGGAAGAGCCGTCCTCCGCACTCCAGCCGAATCCGGAGGAACCCCCCAAGGAGCCCAGGGCGGTCAGCAGCAGGGCCTCCAGACCGCCGGCAGATTCCGCTCCCTTATCCAGTTCGGCGGATAAATCGGATAGGAACTTATAATATTGCCGGGGGATATGGGCGGCGGCCTCTGGCATGGGGGTTGATTGTCGGAGTGCTGGAGTAATGGAGTATTGTGTTTTATTCCATTATTCCATTATTCCATCCTTCCCTAGTTCTTCGTAATTCCATCCGAAATGTTTCACCAGCCCTTTCCCGCTTGATCAGGGAACCAGCCCGGCGATCTTTTGAAAAAAGGAGTCCAGGTCTTCGATGACTCCCAGATGGGCGAATAACACTTTCCGATTGCGGTCCAGCAGCATGGTGAAAGGGGTTCGGGGTTCGCCCAACTGCTTATGGACTTCAAAGCGGGCGTCGTTGACGATCGGAAAAGGGATGGCAAACTCCCGGCGCAGGTAAGCGATTTCGGTGGCGGTCCCGCCGGCGGCCACAGCCAGGAATTTAACCTTGGCCTTCAAGCGGGGATCTTTCTGAATCCTTTGAAAAAGACGGTTGAAGCCGGGGGCCTGCTTGTGACACAGGGGGCAGTAGACCCCGATGATCTCCACCAGCAAGAGTGTGCCCTCCACCTGCTGCAGGGAAAATTTGCCGCCTTTACCGAGTCCCAGGTATTTTTTATCCCCCTCTTCCGCCGGGGTTTCCAGGATTAGCTTCGGCAGCGTCGCGCCGACAAAAGGGAGGTTATCCTTCGCCGCCAGGGGCTGAAACCCGCCCAGCAACAGGGCGGACAACCCGATCCAGGCCCACCAGCGGGTCAGCCGGCCGCGGGTTCCCTCCGGAATATTTCGTCCGTCAGCGGGACGCCGTTTGCAGATAGGCCAGGGCCGGTTCATCATTTTCAAAATAACGCGCATATTTGTGAATCCCCACCAGATCGAAAAATTTTTTAAAATTGGGGGACAGGCCGCTGATGGCCACCGGAATCTCCCGCCGATGGGCCTCCAGCAGGAGCTGAATGATGACCGCCACGCCGGCGCTGTTGACCGAAGTCTGATCACTGAAGCGCAACAGGATCCCCCGGCCTTCCCCGGTAAAGATCCGCTGAAAAGCTTCGTTCAACGAGGGTTCCGAACGGGAAGAGACGTCGCCTTCCACCTCGACGATGAACAGGCGTTCTTCCCGTTCCTGCACCCGGATCCCATTGCCGCCCCCCCCTTCCTGTTTCAGCCTTTCCTCCGCCCGTTTCAGGGCGATATCCAGCTCGGACTTCTGGACCGGCTTGCTGAGGAAATCGGAGGCGTTCAACTGGAGGGCCCGCATGGCCAGATCCATATCGCCGTGGCCGGAGATCACGATCACCTCGGCCCGGGGATCGATTTCCTTGACCTGCCGGAGGACCTCCAGCCCGTCCAGGCCCGGCATTTTGATGTCCGTAAGCACGATCGGCGGCTTTTCCCGCCGGAAGATTTCCAGTCCCTCAATGCCGTTTTCGGCCAGCAGCACCTCATACCCATAAGCGCTCAGAAAAAGCCGGAACATGGCCAGGGTCGGTTTTTCATCATCGATGATTAATATTTTTTTCATGGCGGCGACTTGGACACCTCGTTTCCGATCCCCCGTCAGGTGGCTAGGGCCGGGAAGGACAGGCGGAAGGTGGTGCCCTCGCCCTCCCGGCTGTCCACCTGGATTTCACCCCCGTAATCCTTGACGATCCCGTAAATGATGGACAACCCCAGACCGGTCCCTTTCCCGGTCTCCTTGGTGGTGTAAAAAGGCTCGAAGATATGCTCCTTGACCGCCGCGGACATGCCCATGCCGGTATCGGCAACTTCCACGATGACCCGCCCCAATTCCTGGCGGGTCCGGATCGCTATTTTCTGGCGTTCCGACGCTCCACCCTGCTGCCGCTTCTGGGCCACCGCATCCCGGGCATTGGTCACCAGATTAAAGAACACCTGTTCGAAGCGGTTCGCCTGGCCCCAGATCAGGGGCGTGCCGGGATCCAGGCGCAGATCCAGATCGATATTCTCCAGATGCAACTGCTGGCTCAAGAGGCTGTGCACCGCCCGGATGGACCGGTTGATGTCCACCTTCTCCTTGACCCGGTCGGCCTTGCGGCTGAAATCCCGCAAGTGATTGATGATCTCGGCGGCCCGGTCCACCTGGTTGCCGACTTCGTTGACCACCTGCAGCAGATCCTCGTCCGGGATCTGCCGGCCCTCCTGGGTCATCATTTTTAAAAACTCGTTGCCCACCTTGATGGCATTGAGGGGCTGGTTCAGTTCATGGGCGATGCTGGCCGACATCTGACCGAGGGTGGTCAGCTTGCTGGCCTGGATGAGCTGGGCCTCCTTTTCGATGATTTCGGTGATGTCCGTGGTGGCCACGATCAGGGCCTCCCGGTCCTTGTAGCGGGTGGCACAGCCATGGATGTTCACATAAAACTGCCGGTGGCCCTTTTTAAAATGCTGGACCTTGGAAACGACGAGATGCTCGGATCCTCCGCACATTTTATCGGCCCCGGAAACGGCGGTTTCCCCGCTTTCCATTCCGCCCAGGTCCGCGAAAGTGAGCTTTTTCAATTCCGCCTTGGGATAGCCGTAACTTTCCACCGCGCTGGGGTTGGCGTCCAGAATTTCCTGGGTTTGGGCGTCCAGGACGAAGATCGGATTCGGGCCGCTGTCGAAGAGGGAACGGTATTTTTCCTCGGATTCCCGCAGTTGCTTCTGGGAAACCTCGAGATTTTTGGCCATGTTGTTGATGGAATCGGCCAGTTGCACGATTTCGTCCCGGCCCCCCTCCTTGTAAACCACCTGGGCCAGGGCCGGTTCGATATGGAAGTGGCCGCGGCTGATTTCGTCCGCAACCTGGATCAACTGCGAGATGGGCCGGGTGATGTAGTTGGACAGCCAGTGGCTGATCAGGAAAAAGAGGATGATGATGATGAAGGTAATCCCCAGATAGGCGTTCCGGAGCTGGTCGACCAGGTGATCGATATGTTTTTTGCTCAAGCCCACATGGGCCGTTCCGATCTGGTAGATGCCCTCCATGATCGGAACGGCGATATCATAGGAATCATAGCCCTGAATTTGGACCTGCCGGATGGCGTGGGTCAGGCCCGGTTTAATCGGGTTGATACCGATCAACGGTTTGGGGAATTCGGTGGTGAAACTGTGGGCCAGCACCTTGGCCCCGGCATCGGTGATGAAAACATAGGCCACCAGTTGCCGGCGCTCACTCAGAAAGGCCGTATCGAAGACCAGGCCGGTCAGGTTGGGGATATCCTCGTGCAGCATGTAGCTCTTGCCCAGATCGGCCATGCTCTGGGCGATCCCGATCCCCCGCCGCTTCAGTTCGTCGGTCAGGGCCGGAATCAGAATCAGACGGGAAGCCGCCAGAATACCCAGGCTCAAGGATAAAATCACCGTAATGGTGGCAAACAGTATTTTATTTTTAAAGCTGAGACTTCGGAATCGTTCCATCAAAACCCCGCGCCCGGTCGCGGACCCTAGCCCGCCGGCAGAGGAAGCCTTCAGCGAACCGGCCGGGCCCGCTTGACCTCCTGCCAGTCCGAAATGGGTATGAATTGCGATCGCTGGATTCGTGAAAAATAAACCGCCTTCAGGCCTTGATGATCCTGGGGGCTGAAAGTGATTTCCGTATCGAGGCCCAGGGAAAATTTCCGGATCGTCTCGATGGCCTCGATGAAAGTTTCCCGGTTCAGGTTTTTTCCCGCCCGGGTCAGGCCCTCCACCAGCACCCGGGCGTTGATGTAACCCTCCAGGCCGATCACGTTGGGGACGTCTTCCGGGAAATACCGCCGGTGCAGCTCCACGTATTCCTTGACCCCTTTCAAGAGGGCCTGGGTTTCCGGGCGTTCCGGGGAGGGGACGACCTGGCTGACGATCACGCCTTCGCCCTCCTCTCCCAGGCGCCGGGCCAGTTCATCGGCCCCCACGAAGGAGACGTTATAAAAAATGGGGGTGTAGCCCTGACTTTTGGCCATTTTGATGAATTTGGCGCACGGTTCGTAGGTGCCGATCATCACCACGGCCTCCGCTTCGGAATTTTTGATTTTACTCAGCCCTTCCCCCACGTTCAGGGTCCCGCGGATATAGGTCCCGCGGGCTACGGGGGTCAGGCCGAAGGCCTTCAAAGCCAATTCCGTCCCC
>JACRCK010000073.1 GCA_016219065.1 Deltaproteobacteria bacterium | reverse complement strand
CGGGAAATAAAGACCCCTTCGGTGATGAGCAGCCCGGCGGAGACCCTTTGACGGTAATATTCCGCCATCAAGGGATTGGCGAGCCGTTCCTCTCCGGCCCGGCCCCGGGTCATGGGGGCCATCACGATGCGGTTCTTGAGCTGCAGGCCCCTGAGATCAAAAGGGGTCAGGAGCTTTCGGTGGTTATCGTTCCCGGTCATGTTGGCAGGCTCCTTTCTTATACGTAAAGGGGTTTTCGGAATTTATCGTTTTTGTTTCCTCAGCAACGGTTTGATAAACCGGGACACCAGCTCGAAGTAGCCCGCTCCGCAACGGGCGAAGATGTCGTTATGTCCGGCGCCCGGGACCAGGACCAGTTCCTTCCGCTGGGCGCTGGAAAGTTGCAGGAGGGTCTCGGATTCGGTGTAGGGGATCAGGTCATCACGCCGGCCGGCGATCAGCAGGGTCGGTTTGGAGATGGAACTGATTTTTTCATGGTTCCTGAACCCGTCTTCCTCGTGCAGCCCCCAGGTGTCCACCGGGATCCCCAACACCTTTAACAGCGGTAGTGTATAAGCGAAGGCGCTGTCCAGGATCAGGGCGGCAATCCGTTCTTTTCGCCGCCAAGCGATCTCGATGGCCGGGGCGCTGCCCAGGGATCGCCCCATGATCAGCAGGGGGCCGGTGCGCCCTTGATTTTGGCGCCAGTCCTCGACCTGATCAAAGACCGTCAAAGCATCCGAGAGCAGGGTGCTGACGGAGGGGTTTCCCTGGCTCCGGCCGTAGCCCCGGTAATCCGCTACCAGCAGGCTGATGCCCAGTCGGTTGTACGCGGGACCGATCTCGTCGTAGTCGGAGGCGATTTCCCCGTTGCCGTGAAAGAACAGCAGCAGGGGGCCGGCCGAATCGGCCGGATAGAACCGGCCGCCGATTTCAATACCGGGTTCCACCGGAAAGGAATGATCTTCCGCTCCGGCCGGAACCGGGGAGAAGGGATCGCGGCGCGGATAAAATATCCGCCGGTCGATCAGAGAAAAATCAACCCGAGAAAAAGGGGAGGCGTTGGTCATGAAAGCTCCTTTTTATTAAAAGATAATATAAGTTTTCTTTATCATCGCCGATTAAGAATTAAGCATTGATAATTGAGAATTGACAATTGATTATTGAGTATCAAAGCCTGGGACGGACCAATAATCAATAATCAATTGTCAATTACTAATTGTTAATTTAAGCCTACCCGATCCCCCGCAACCCGTCGGCGATGCGGATGGTGACGGCCCGCCAGGCCGGAAAGATGGCCGCCGCCATCCCGACCGACACCGAGGCCCCCAGGGCCAGCCATAGGGTTCTGGGGGTGACGATAAAAACCGGGAAAAAGGTGGCCAAAGGCTGGCCCACCACCCGAACCGTTGGAAAGGTCAGGATGATGCCCAAGGCCCCGCCGGCCAGGGCGATCAACAGCGATTCCCCGGCGATCAGCAACAGGATGTACCGGGGGCCAAAGCCAAGGGTCTTCAAAATGGCGTATTCGCCGATCCGCTCCCGGGCGGTCATGGCCATGGTATTGGCCAGGACGATCATAATAATGAAGATCACTACGATGGAGATCACCTTTATGGAGACCACGATGGCCTCGGTCATGGCCACGAAACCCAGTTGAAAGGCCTTTTCCGTTTCCGTGAGGGTCTCGGCCAGGGAGTTTTTGAAGCCCTGGTCCACGATCCGAGTCACCTCCGGGGCCTTGAAGGGGTCCTTCAACTGGATGACATACCAGCCCACCTGGTTGGCCCGAACGGAAGAGACCTTTTTGACCTGCTCATTCAGATAATCCCAATGGAAGAAAAATTGGGTTTCATCCACGTTTTTCTGCGCTCCCCGGTAGATGCCCCGCAAAACGAATTCCCAGTTGCCGGGAAAAATGACGCCCCGCAGCGGAATGACCTCCCCGATTTTCCATTGGTATTTGGCGGCCAGTTTGCGGCCTGCCAGGCAGGAGTTGCGCTCCCTTAAAAAGACCGCCAGCTGGTCGTCCGGAACATTGATCTCGGGATAGAGGTTGAAAAAATTCCGGGCCTCGACGGCGAACTGGGGGAAGAAATTTTTTTCATCGATATAAATGCCCCCGAACCAGTTGGCGTAGGAAACGTTGTTCACTTCCGGGATCTGCCGGATCTTGGGCAGGTAGGACAGGGGCAGGGGGAAGATCAGGGAAACGGCGTTGCGGGTGATCATGCGGTTGGCCGCCGAGGCCTCCACACCCGCATACCAGGCTGCGATCACCGTCCGCAGCAGGCAAAAGGCCAGCAGGGCCACAGCGATCCCCAGGATGGTCAGACCAGTGCGCAGCTTGTGGCGCAGGGCGTTTTTGAAGATGATCTTAAAGAATTTCACGTAAAAGCCGCAACTATTAAAGTACAGGAGTGATGGAGTAGTGGAGCATTGGAGTGTTGGTTCGCAGCAGTAACATTACTCCAGCACTCCAATACTCCATTACTCCGGTCCGCACGTATCTGTTCTTTGACAGGGATCTAAAGCCACTTCTTGCGCTTGAAGTACAGCAGCATAAAGACCGAAACGGCCAGCATCAACAACAGGACCGCCGGGTAGCCCCAGGGCGATTCCAACTCCGGCATGTATTTGAAGTTCATGCCGTATAGGCCGACAATAAAAGTCAGGGGAATGAAGATGGTGGCGATGATGGTCAGCACCTTCATGATCTCGTTCATGCGGTTGCTGATGCTCGACAGGTAGATGTCGAGCATGCCGGAGAGCATGTCCCGAAAGGTCTCCAGGTTGTCGATGACCTGGATGGTGTGGTCATAGATGTCGCGGAGGTAGATGCCGGTGGTGGCCTGGATCAGCGGGGATTCGGCCCGTTCGAGATTGCTGACGACCTCCCGCAGGGGCCAGACCGATTTCCGGAGAAAAATCAATTCCCGTTTCAGTTGATGAATGGCCTGCAGGGTTCGGGTGGTCGGATTCTTGATCAGGATTTCCTCCAGGTCTTCCTCTTCTTCGCCCAGCTTCTCCAGGATAATAAAATAGTGATCCACGATGGTGTCCAGCAGGGCATGGGCCAGGTAATCGGCCCCCAGTTTCCGGAGGCGGCCTTTGCCGTTGCGGATCCTTTCCCGGATCGGTTCAAAGACATCTTCGTCGCTTTCCTGAAAGGAGATCAGATAATTGGCGCCCAGGATCAGGCTGACCTGCTCGGTAATAAACCCCGGTCCGGGGTTGGCCGGATAGATCATTTTGAGCACAATGTAGATATAATCTCCAAAGTCTTCCATCTTCGGGCGCTGGTCGGTATTGAGAATATCTTCCATCACCAGGGGGTGGAGCCCAAAGCATTCGTTCAATTGTTCGATCCGTTCCACTTGGTGGAGACCCCGAACATTGATCCAGGTGACGGAAGGCCGGTCTTTGTAAACGAGGCATTCGGCGATCCGTTCGATCTCCCGTTCCTCGTAGTGGTCCCCGTCATATTCCAGCAGGTCCACGCGGGTCCGTTCGCTTTTACGCTCCCCTACATGGATCAGGGTCCCCGGAGGTAAGCCCACTTTCTCGGAACGTTTTTTGAGCGTTTGCGCCATAAGGATTCCTTATATTTTCTCCACCCGGCAGGGGAAGGCCCGGAGATTAGGGGTGCCCATTTCCCGACCTAAAGGTTCGTCGGCGGTCAGGATGTTGATATTGGACCGGTCCCAATCAAAAAGTCGTTCGATCCCGATTTCGGGAAACCACCAGCCGTAATCGATATAGACCACCCGGGGGTCGATGTTCTCGGTCAACCGGACCTTTTGACGGATGCGACCGGCCTTGGTTACAATGGCCACTTCCTCCCCCGCAGCGATCTTAAGGATTTGGGCGGTCCGGGGATGCAGCTCCACGATCGGATCCGGGTGTTTCTTGCGCAGGGCTTCCAACTGCCGATAGGCCGAATGGAAATAATAAGGATTTTTTCGACTGGTAGCTACCAGAGGATAATCCAGGCTGATCTCCGGGGGAGCGGTGAAAGCGGGCAGCGGATCGAAGCCCCATTTTTCCAGGCGGGCGGAAAAAAACTCTATTTTCCCCGAAGGAGTTTTAAAGCCGTTTTCCAGATACTTGGAATAATTTTTGCCTCCCGTCAAGAGCCCCTTTTCTTGGAACTGCCCATAGGTCAGCCCGGAAGGCTGCAGCACTTCCTCCAGGGCCTGGCGATAATCTTCCCAGAAATGCTCGCCGTGCCCCAGGGCCCGCCCCAGCGCGTTCAGGATGCGGATGTCGGGCCAGGCCTCCCCGGGGGGATCGACGATCTGGGGGCGGGCCGAGATCCAGCCGTGGGCCAGACCGAAGTGGCCCAGATCGTCAAACTCAAAGCTGGTGGCCGCCGGCAGCACCACATCGGCCAGGGCGGCTGTGGGAGTCATGAAGATATCGGCCGCCACCAGAAAGTCCAGCGACTTCAGGGCCTCGGCCGTTTCCCGGGACTGGCTGTAGGTCAGCAGGGGATTGGACACCTGCACGTATAGGGCCCGGACCGGGTAGGGCTCGCCGGATCGGATGGCCCGGAGCACCAGGGGCGGCGGGACCACCATGAAATTGGGGAGCAGCCGGTGCGCCTGCGAGATCATCTTCCGGGCCTTATCGGGAAGCAGGGCGGCCTTGACGAAATCGGCCAGGCGGGCCACCGGGGGCATTTCGGGCATGATATTGCCTCCGGGGACGTCCAGGTTTCCGGTTATGGCCATCAGGCAGAGCAGGGCCCGGCAGGTCTGGAAACTATTGGGCGTATGTTCGAGGGCGTTGCCCCACTGGATCAGGGCCGGTTTGGAAACGGCGTAGGACCAGGCCGTGTGGACGATCTCCTGAGGCGTCAGCCAGGTCAGTTCGGCCACCAGCTCCGGGGTGTAGGGCTGCACCCTTTCCCGGAGTTCTGCAAAGCCCAGGGTCCACTGCTCGACGAAGGCTTTATCATAGAGCCCTTCCTCGATGATGACCCGCAGGAGGCCCAGGGCCAGCGCCCCGTCGCTTCCGGGTCTGATCTGCAGATGGCTCTGGGCAATGTCGGCCAGGTGATTTTTGCGGGGGTCGATGACGATCAGATCGGCGCCGCTTTTCAAGGACCGGTTCAGCCGGGAGGAGATGATCCCCTCTTCATTGGTCCGCAGGAGGTTGCTGCCCCAGTTGAGGATCAAACAGGTATGGGAATCGTAATCGGGCACGGGGAAAAAGCCGCCGGTCAGCACTCCGGACAGTTCCCGGGGCATGTGGCAGACGTGCTGGGGACCGCAGACATTGGGGGAGCCGAAGGCATTGGCCAGGCGGATCAGCACGAAATGTTCCAACCCTTTGGGAGCCCCCTGGGCGAACACAACCGACTGGGGGCCGGATTCCTGACGGATTTTATGCAATCGGTCGGCCACCAGTCCCAGGGCCTCCTCCCAGGAAACGGCCCGCCAGCGGCCTGCCCCCCGGGCTCCGTCTCGCAGGAGCGGGGTCTTCAATCGGTCGGGATGGGTGTGGCGGGCGGCGCCGGCCAGTCCTTTGGGGCAGATATAGCCGTGGCTGAGCGGCGATTCCGGATCGCCCTGGATCCGGGTGATTTTTCCGTTTTCCGTGGTGACCAGCAGGCCGCAGCCGCCATGGTCCATCCGGGCACAATAAGTTTTAATGGTCTTCGAATTTTTGGCGGGAACCATAAGTTTGTTTGCTCTTTATTAAAATTATTTTAACAATTTAACATAATTAAAATTAGTACTCCGGTCAATTTTAAAAATGGGCCAGGGCCTGCGTAAACTGGATTGACTTTCCCAGATTCACCCCGCATAATTAAATGTTCGCAAAAGATCGATCCATTAAATAGTATTCAACCGATTGGATTTAAAGAAAGCGTTTCAAAACGCCGAAGTAATTGTAAATGGCCGATAAGCTGGGAGTTTTTATTTGTGGCTGCGGGCCGAACCTGGAGGGTAAGCTATCGACGGCCGACCTGGCGGTCTTTGCCCGGGCCCTGCCCGGGGTAGCGGGGGTCTGGACCCACGGCCTGCTTTGTTCGGCTGCGGGGCAGTCGTTTCTGGCCCAAGAAATTCAGGCCTCCGCAGTGGAAAAGATTGTGGTGGCCGGCTGTTCTCCCCGCGAACATGAACTGACCTTCAGGAGTGTTCTGGAAAAAGCCGGACTCAATCCCTTTCAACTGCAGATGGCCAACCTGCGGGAACAATGCGTCTGGGTAACTACCGACCCGGAGCAGGCCGCCCAAAAGGCCCGGGAGCTGCTGCGGGCGGCAGTCGGGCGGGTCCGGGAACATCAGCCGATTCCCAAAAAAGAAAAAGAAGTGAACCCCGACGTGCTGGTAATCGGCGCCGGGGTGGCCGGTATCACCGCCGCCCTGAATTGTTCCGGTCCGGGGAGACGGGTTCATCTGGTCGAGCGGGCCCCCTTTCTAGGAGGTAAAACGGTCCTCTACGAAAAGGTCTTTCCCGGCCTGGAGTGCGGCGCCTGCTTGTTGAGTCCCTGGATCGACCGGGTTTTGCATGAAGAATCGATTCAGGTCTACCTGACCAGCGAAATAGAGCAGGTAAAGGGGTCGTTCGGAAATTTCCAGGTCGGTCTCCGGCAACGGGCCCGGGGAGTGGATGCCGAAAAATGCCTGGGGTGCGGGGCCTGCCAGGGGGTTTGCCCGGTGCGGGCGCCCAACGAGCACTTCCTGGGCCTGGCCGATCGCCCGGCGATTTATCTCCCCTTTCCCGGGGCCCTGCCCGCTGTGGCGATCCTGGACCGGGACCGCTGTCTTTATCACCAGGGGGAGGGTTGCCGGGCCTGTCAAGAAGCCTGCCCCCTGGGGGCGGTGGCGCTGGATCAGGAAGATCAAATCCGGGAAATCGAGGTCGGGGCCATTGTCCTGGCCACCGGTTTTGAAACCGTGCCCGGGAAAACGTCCGGGGCTGGAATCCGTACCGGCCGATCCGGGTTTATTTCAGGTCTGGAAGCGGAGATCCTGTTCAACAGCAGCGGACCCACCGGCGGTCGTCTCCCCTGGCCGGAAGGTGTGGAACCGGGGGCAGTGGGGATTATCGCCTGTCAAGACTGGGAGGAAGGCCACCCCGAATCCTATCAGTTGAACCCTCTCCTGGGTCCCTACTTGAAACTGGCCCGCCAGATTAAAGAACAGCGGCCGGAGGCGGCCATCCGCTTTTATTACCGGGAACTGAACCTGCCGAGCCCGGAAGCCGTCCGCTTTTTTCAGGAATTGTCCCGGGAGGCGGGGATTTATTTCAAACGCCTCGATCCGGGGCAAGCCCTGCGGATCAGCCGCTCCGGAGGGCGGTACCGGATGGAATACCGGGAACGATCGGGAAACCGGCGGAACGAGGCCTTCGATCTGTTGATTGTCGCGGAAGAAGGCGCCGGTTCGGCGGACGCGCCCGGGCTGGCTAAAAAACTGCGTCTCCCTTTGGATGAAGCCGGATTTTGGAAAACCCGGGCGGAACAACTGGAGCCGGTGAATACTCGGGTTGAGGGCATCTATGCGGTCGGCTGCGCCAGAGGGCCGCGGGATATTCCCGGGGCCATTCTGGATGGCCAGGCCGCCGCGGGGCAGATCCTCCGTCGTCTGGTCCCCGGGCAACGGATCGCCCTGGAACCGATGACCGTCCAGGTGCTGGAGGAATATTGTTCGGGCTGCCGGATCTGCCTGGAAACCTGCCCCTTTCTGGCGCTGGAGTGGGCGCCGGAACCGGAGTCGATCCGCGTCAACGAGGTATTGTGCCGGGGCTGCGGACTATGCGCGGCCGCCTGCCCCAGCGGCGCCCTTCAGGCCCGCCATTATGGGGATCGACAGCTGACGGCCGAAATCAGGGGCTTGCTCCATGCCGAAAACGGCTGATCTTCGTTTGATCGGGTTCTTATGCGACCATTGCGCCTATGCCGGGGCGGACGAGGCCGGCCGGGCGGGGAAAGCCTATCCGGCTTCCTTCAAAATCGTCCGGCTGCCCTGCAGCGGCCGCCTGGATCCGCAATGGGTCCTGCTGGCCTTTCGGGAAGGAGCGGACGGGGTGCTGGTGGCCGGCTGTCACCCGGGCGATTGCCATTACCGGGAAGGCAACCAGGGCATGCTGAAGTCGATCACCCTGTTGCGGCGGGTGCTGGTGCAGTTGGGGTTGGCGGAGGCCCGTTTACGGGTGCTCTGGATTTCAGCCCGGGAAGGGGAAACCTTTGCCCGACGGGTCACCGACTGGGCGGAGGAAATCCAGGTCCTGGGGCCCCGGGGGGCCGGTCGATGAAACCCAAGATCGCTTTCATCGGGCTCTCCGGCTGTGGCGGCTGTGAGGCCGCGCTCCTCGACCTGGGAGCGGAACTGACGGAACTCGCCGCCCGGGCGGACATCGTTTACTGGCCGCTGGCCCTGGATTATAAAAAGGAGCGTCTCGAAAATCTGGCCGAAGGCGAGCTGGAAGCTGTCTGGATCAACGGGACCGTCCGCACCGCAGAACAGGAGGATCGGGTCCGCCTGGTCCGGAGAAAGGCCCGCCGGGTCATCGCCCAGGGAACCTGTGCCCATCTGGGGGGGATCGCCGGCCTGGCCAACCTCTTCCGGAAGGAGGAATTGCTCGCCGCCGTCTTCCAAACCGGCCTCCTGGTGAACAATCCCGCCGGGATTCGACCGGGGGACCGGACAACCGGTGGAGAGAGCCCTCCGCTGCCCCCTTTAAAAAATCGGGTGCAGCCGTTAAATCGGATTATCCCGGTGGATGCCGTCATTCCGGGCTGCCCTCCGCCTCCGGCCTTGAGCCTCCGGGCTTTCTCGGCCCTGCTGGACGGAACGCTTCCCCTCCAGGGGGCGGTGCTGGCCGCGGAGAAAGCTTTATGTGCCTATTGCCCGCGAAAAGACAGCCGGCCGGAGCGCTTTAAGTGGCGCCGTCCGGCCCGGGTCCATCAGAAAATCTGGGATCCGGCCATCTGTTTCCTGGCTGCGGAGATCCCTTGCCTGGGCCCGGCTACCCGGGGGGATTGCGGCAGCCGCTGCCTTCAGGCCAATATGCCCTGCCGGGGCTGTTTCGGACCCGTGGAAAAGGCGGGAGATCAGGGGGCCCGGATTATTGCCTTCTTGGCCTCGCTGCTGGAACCCGCTGCGGGCGAGGACGTGGAGGCCTTGATGAAAACCATTCCCGACCCGACCGGCCTGGCCTACCTGTATTCACTGGCCGCCTGTCCCCTGTTTCCAGAGGCGCCGGAAGAAGACGATGGCTAGACGAATCACCATCGACCCGTTGACCCGCCTGGAAGGAGAGGGGAAGATCGTCATCCTTTTGGATGAAGCCGGGGAAGTGGAGCGGGCCTTCTTCCAGAGCACCGATATGCGGGGCTTCGAAAAATTCTGCGAAGGCCGACCGGCCGAAGACCTGCCGCTGTTGACCGCCAAGGTCTGCGGCGTTTGTCCCACGGCCCACCATATCGCTTCCAGCAAGGCCCTGGACGACCTCTTTAAGGTGGAACCCCCGCCGGCCGCCCGCAAGATCAGGGAATTGATGCTCAATGCCTTTATCTTCGAGGACCACCTGCTGCACTTTTACTTTCTCGGGGGAGGGGATACCCTGCTGGGTCTGCAGGCCCCGGCTGAAAAAAGGAATATTTTCGGGGTGCTGGAGCGGCTGGGGCCGGCCCTGGGGGAAAAGGTAATCCGGGTCCGGCAGGAAGTCCGGGGCCTGGTGGGGCGTATCGGTGGCAGCCCTCTTTTCCCGGTCACCGGTTTGCCGGGAGGACTAGCCAAACCGCTGACGAACGCTGACCGGCAGGAGGCGATCCGGGTCGCCGGGCTGGCCCTGGACCTGGGTCGGGAAAGCCTGGACCTTTTTCAATGTCGGGTGCTGGAAGACGAAAAAGTCCGGGAATGGTTTTTCGACCCGGCCTATCAACAGACCACTTATTATCTGGGGCTGGCGGATGCCGATCAACGGGTCAATTTTTATGAAGGCCGGTTGCGGGTCGTGGACCCCGCAGGGAAAGAATTTACCTCTTTTGCGCCGCCCGAATATCCGCAGCACCTGGAGGAACGGGTCGAACCCTGGACGTATTCCCGGTTCCCCTACTTGAAACAGGTGGGCTGGTCGGGATGGCGGGACGGCCCGGAAAGCGGAATCTACCGGGTGGGGCCTTTAGGGCGGTTGAACGCGGCCGCCGGGATGGCCACGCCGGAGGCCCAGCGGGAGTACCAACGGCTGTTCGACACCTTGGGAGGTAAACCGGTCCACCAGACCCTGGCTTATCACTGGGCTCGTCTGATCGAAGCCGTGTATGCCGCCGAGCGCCTGGTGGAGTTGGCCGCCGATCCGGAATTGACCGACGTCCACGTCCGTAATCTGCCGGTGGAGGAACCCCGGGAAGGGATCGGGATTTGCGAAGCCCCGCGGGGAACCCTGATCCACCACTACCGGACGGATTCCCGGGGTCTGGTCCGGCAGATGAACCTGGTGGTAGCCACTCAAAACAATATGGCCGCCCTGTGCCTGGCCGTAGATCAGGCCGCCCGGGCCTTCATCCACGGGGGCCGGGTTTCTGAAGGACTTTTAAACCGGATTGAAACGGTCTATCGGGCCTTTGATCCCTGCCTGGGTTGTTCCACCCATTGACCGGGAAAATAAAACGAACATTCAACATCGAACATCGAACGTCCAACATCGAATGCGGAAAAAATTTTCAGGCTGCGCGGAGATCAAACCGCGCCGGGCTTTGCAGGGAATTGATAATATGGAAATAAAGGGAGAAACATGGAAATAGTGTTGCTGGAAACAGTGGGTTTGAAATGCCCGCAGCCGGTCATGAAAATTGCGGTACTGTCCCCGGATATGAAGGCCGGGGATATTCTGGAAGTGATCGGTGACTGTCCAACTTTTGAACGGGATGTGCGGGTTTGGTGCGAACGGTTGGGGAAAACCCTGCTTTCCGTCCGGGAAGAGGGCGGGTATCGGAAAAGGATCCAAATTCAGTTTTAATTATCGAATGCGGGGAACAGGAGTCTGTTGATGGCCGACCGGATTCAGTGCTGGGATTTATTAAACTGCCAAGAGAAAAGCTGCCCGGTTTACGTAACCAAAGAAAGTCACTGCTGGCTGGTTTCCGGAACCCATTGCCGGGAACAGACCCAGGGGCGGTTTCTGGAAAAGATGGAGCTGTGCCTGGAATGTCCGGTGTTCCTGCAGGGCCTGGACGTCGATGCCCTGCCGCCCACCCTAAGCCTGATCAACCGGCAATTCCAGGAGATGACCGGGGTCGTCCGGGAACGGGACCGGGAGCTGGAAGAGACCAACCTGGATCTGGCCATCGGGCTTTCCCAGAGTTTCGAGATGGTGCGGAAGCTCTACCTGGGCGATCCCGGGACCCGTCTTAAAATGAACACCCACAATCCCTTGCTGCTCAAACTGGAAAGCGAACTCAACCGGCTGGCCGGCGGCCTGGAGGAGATGGTGGAGGAGGCCCATGAAATGGCCATCGGTCTCTGCCAGCATTACGACACCCTGAACCGGATCGCCGCCGGTGACTTTTCGGCCAAGGCCAGCGAACAGTCCGCCAATGAACTGATCTCGAAACTGGGGGCCCTGATCAATAAGGAGGCCGACACGCTAACCGGCCTGATCGCTGAATACCGGAAGACCAAGGATGAACTCCAGGAGAAGGAGGAACGGTACCGGCTGCTCTTCGAACAGTCGCCGCTCGGCGTTTTTCATTACGATCCCCGGTTGAAATTGACGGAATGCAACGACCGTTTCATCCACCTGCTGCAATCGAGCCGGGAGCGTCTGATCGATCTGGATTTGACGGCGCTGAAAGACCGGGGGGTCCTGCCGGCCATCCAAGACGCCCTGGAAGGGGAGACCGGCCACTACGAAGGGATCTATGCCGCCACCACCAGCGAGGCCCAGGTCTGGGTTTCTATGCACACCGCCCCCCTCTTCGACCGGGACGGACAGGTGAAGGGCGGGGTCGGGATCGTCGAGGATATCACCGAAAGGAAAAAAGCCGAAGAAACCCTGCGGGAATCGGAAAATCGCTACCGGACCATATTTGAAAACACGGGCGCGGCCACCATCATCATCAATGAAGATACCACCATTGAGCTGGCCAATGCCGAATTTGAAAGGCTGTCCGGATATCCCAAAGCGCACCTGGAAAAGATCATGAGCTGGAAGTCTCTGGTGTCCGAGGAGGACCTGGACCGGCTGTTTCAATATCATAATCTCCGCCGGAAGGAAGCCGCGGGAGTGCCTAGTGCTTATGAATTCAGGCTGATCGACCGCCAGGGGCAGGAGAAAATCGTTCACAACCGGGTGGCCCTCATTCCGGGAACCGGCAAAAGCGTTTCCTCCATGGTCGATATCAGTGAACGGAAACGGACCGAAGAAGCCCTGGCCGCGGAAAAGGAGCGCCTGGCGGTCACTTTGCGATCCATCGGCGATGGGGTGATCACGACCGATACCGAGGGCCGGGTGGTCCTGCTCAACCAGGTTGCCGAAAACCAGACCGGCTGGAGCCAGGAGGAAGCGCAGGGGAAACCGCTGGCGGAGGTGTTTTGCATCGTGGAAGGAAGAAACCGGAAGCGCTGTCAAAGCCCGGTGGAGCGGGTGATCGAGAGCGGCCGGGTGGAAAACCTGGAGGACTGGACCGTCCTGATTCGCCGGGATGGGCAGGAACGGATCATCGCCGACAGCGGGGCGCCCATTCGCGATCTGGCGGGTAAGATCATCGGGGTGGTCCTGGTTTTTCGGGACATTACAGAGCAGCACCGCATTTCGGAGGAGTTGCTGAAATACGAAAAGCTGAAATCCATCGGCGTCCTCGCCGGCGGCATCGCCCATGATTTCAATAACATCCTGACCGGCATCATGGGCAACATCTCCCTGGCCAAAATGATGGCCCGGGATCCGGACAAAGTGGTCCGCCGCCTGGATGAAGCGGAGAAGGCTTCCTACCTGGCCAAGGAATTGACCCACCAATTGCTGACCTTTTCCCGGGGCGGGGCGCCGGTCAAGACCACCGCCGCCATCACCGAGTGTATCCGGGATTCGGTGACCTTTGCCTTGCGGGGGTCCCGGCTGAAAAGCGAATTCCTGATTCCGCCCGATATCGGCTCGGTGGACTTCGATCAGGGGCAGATCCAGCAGGTGGTCAACAACCTGGCCATCAATGCCGAGCAGGCCATGCCCCAGGGGGGGATCCTGAAGGTCGAATTTCAAAATCAGCGCCTCACCGCGGACGACGGGGTCCCCCTGCCCCCGGGGGATTACGTCCGGATCCGCTTCATCGATCAAGGGAGCGGGATTTCCCCGGAGGACCTGCCTAAAATTTTCGATCCTTTTTTTACCACCCGGGAAAAAGCCAGCGGCCTGGGATTGGCCACCGCCTACTCCATCATCAAAAGGCACGACGGCCTGATTACGGCGGAGTCCGAGTTGGGCCGGGGAACGACCTTCATCGTCTGGCTGCCGACTTCCGCTAAAAAGGAAACCCTGCCGGATAACCGCCCGCCGACGGTATTACCGGGCCAGGGGCGGATCCTGATTATGGATGACGAGGCCCTGATCCGGGATATCCTGGGGGAAATGCTTAAGCGTCTGGGGTACAGCGTTGAATTCGCCGTAGACGGCGCTGAAGCCGTTAAGATTTATCAGGTGGCCCAAAAAATCGATCAACCTTTCGACCTGGTGATCATGGACCTGACCGTGGCCGGGGGGATGGGCGGGAAAGAAGCGTTGCAAAAGCTCCTGGTCATCGATCCCCAGATAAAGGCCCTGGCCTCCAGCGGCTATTCTTCCGACCCGGTCATGTCGAACTATCAGGCCTACGGTTTCCAGGGGGTCATCGCCAAGCCCTATACGATGGAGGAATTGAGCCGGGTAGTGGGGCGCTTGTTAGGGGGCTAGGGGTCGCCGCCGCATTTGCCCGTCGCCCCCGGACCGGTCCTAAAAATGGACTCCCAGGGAAAAAGCCTGCTCGAGATATTTTTCCCGGGTCGCCGGATCGGTCTGGACCACGTTGTAAAAAAATTCATGGTGGACCTTGGCGATGCCGGTGAAGGCCAACACCCCCAGGTCCACGGTGAGCTGGATGGCCTTCTGAATGCCGCTTTGATCAAAGAAGACCTGGTCCCCGCCGCAGGTGGTGATCAGGACGGCCTTCCGGTGTTTCAGCAGGCCCACCGGGCCTTCCTCCCGGAAGGCATAAGCGAACCCCAGCGAAAAAACCCGATCGATCCAGCCTTTTAACAGGGCCGGCATGGAAGACCACCAGATGGGAAAGATGAAGGCCAGCCCTTCGGCCCGGGTCACCCGTTCCTGATGGGCCGCGATATCGGCCGGGACTTGCCCCTGTTGCAGCGCAGCCAGGTCGGCGGCCGAGAGCACGGGATTGAAGCCCAGGGCATAGAGATCCAGGATTTCCACTTCGTGTCCCTTGGACTGCAGCCCCTGGATGAATTTATCCAGCACGGCGTGGTTAAAAGATTCCGGATAGGGATGGGCGTAAACGACCAGGACTTTCATGAGCGATCTCCTTTTCTAGAGGTAAAACCTCAGCGAACGTGCAAGGTGGAGTAATGGAGTAGTGGAGTATTGGAGTATTGTATCGAAACCCATTACTCCAGCACTCCTTTACTCCAATACTCCTCACCTTTATTTTGGTTCCCGGCCCCCGTTTTCGATCAGGGCCTGGATGGGCTTGAGACCGTAGGGGGTGCCGGCTTCGATGGCGGTTAAGACCGTACCGCCCCCGGTAAAGAAATAATACTGGGCGTTGTCGATCACGTTCAGATAGAGACCCGGATTGAGGTCCTTGAATTCCTGCAGGGTGTCCCCGCCGCCGTACATCTTGTGGGCCGCCTGGTTCTTATCGATGGCCTGGTCCAGGGCCTTGGAGCCTTCGGTGAAATGGGGTGTGAACCCCATGACGGCATTGACGAAAATCGTCCGGGCCTGGGAAAGGACTTCCTGCACCCGGGGATCTTCGAAGGAATCGGCGGCGACGTCCAGCAGGAAACCCAGTGGCCGCCCGGCCGGCAGGGTGCGCAGGTCGAGGGTCCGGAAGCGGCCCTCCAAACGGCCCTCCATGGTGTCGGATTCCACCACCAGCGGCAGTTCCACGATCTTTTTCTCCCGGGCATCCAGGGCCACCAGGGACTTGGCCGCGGCCACGTCTTTTTCGCTCACCCCGGCAATGGTCAGGCCCAGCTTGGCGGCCAGATATGCGTTGTAGATGACCCCGCCCAGGATGAGGTGATCCACTTGCTCGTAGATTTTGGTCAAGGGGCCGATTTTGGTATCGTATTTGGCGCCGGCCACCACGGCCAAGAAAGGCCGCTCCGGGTTAAGCACCCGTTCCAGGTTGCCCAGTTCCTTCTGCATGAGAAAACCGGCATAGGAGGGGAGGTAGCGGGTGATATCGAAGGTGGAGGCGTGGGGCTGCCAGGAGCCGAAGGCGTCATTGATAAATACGTCCGCCAGGCCGGCCAGTTCCCGGGCAAAGGTTTCCCGTTCCGCGCCCTGACCCTCTTCCCCCTGAAACCAGCGGGAGTTGGGCAGATAAATCCCGCCGATGCACCGGCGCCGCAGATCCTTGATGGCCAGATTGACCGAGGTGTCGATATGGGGGATCCCCCGGTCCCCGGCGCTGGCGAAAGAGGGGATATAAAAACGGGTGTGGAGTTTTTGTTCCAGGTAACGGACGACCGGATCCACGGCGCTTTCCGGGGAACAGGTGATCGCACCGCTCTTCTTGTCTTTGGGGCGGCCCTGATGGGTCATCAGGATGGGGCGGCCGCCGCGCTCGACGATATTATAAAGGGTCCCGAAGGTCTGCTCGATCCGGTAGGGGTCGCGAACCGCCCCTTTTTTGACGACATTGTGATCGACGCGGAGCAGGACGATTTTGTCCTGAAGATCGGCCTGCTGCATGAGGGGTAAGCGCGGATCCAAGGCTTGCTGTTCCATGGCAATCTCCTTTTCGAATAAGCAGTGATAGAGGAATGGAGTATTGGAGTAATGGAGTATTGGAGTATTGGCTTGAAAAGCATTACTCCAGCACTCCAGCACTCCGTTTTTTTTAGTATTTAATTATAGCAATTTACCCTGGAGAACCCAACACCTTTTCCGGAGGCCTTGCTGAACCACGGCCCTCAAAATCCTCTTGACGGACCTTGCCAAAGAAGGTAGTGGTGTTGCCATGATCGTCGTTTTCCCATTTTTGGTTTAAAGGAGTGCGAGATGGCCGAAGAGATCTATGAAAAGCTGGCCCGTCATCTGGACCGGTTGCCCGCCGGATTTCCCCGGACGGAATCGGGGGTGGAACTGCGGATCCTGAAGAAATTCTTTTCTCCGGAAGAAGCGGAGCTGGCCGTCAAACTGCAGATGATGCCGGAAACGCCCGAAGGGATCGCGGCCCGGAGTGGGTTGCCGGTGGAGGAACTGGCCGAAAAACTGGAAGCCATGTCCCGCAAGGGCCTGATCCTGCGGGCCGATCGGCCGGAAGGTCCGCTGTACATGGCGGCCCAGTACGTCATCGGCATCTGGGAATACCACGTCAACGATCTGGATGAAGAACTGGTCCGTTACATGGACGAGTACAGCCCGGTTTTATTCCAGTCCATGTCCCACCTGAAGACCCAGCAGTTGCGCACGATCCCCATCGGCTCCAGTTTGAACGGGGAGGGGGCGATCCTGCCCTATGAGGAAGCCCGGCGCCTGATCGAAGCCCAGAACAAGATCCTGGTCGCCCCCTGCATCTGCCGGAAAGAGCACACCCTGGTCGGAGGGGGCTGTGGCAAATCCGTGGATACCTGCCTGGTTTTCTCGGGCGGGGCCCATTATTATGAAAAAAACGGGATCGGCCGGGTCATCACCCAGGAGGAGGCCCTCGGAATTTTAAAGCAGGCCGAAGAAGAAGGGCTGGTGCTGCAGCCCACCAACGCCAAGAAAATAATCAACATCTGTCTCTGTTGCGGAGACTGCTGCCAGATTCTGAAGAATCTGCGGCGCCATCCCAAACCCGCTGAAATCGTCCATTCCAATTATTACGCCCAGGTCCGGACCGACGATTGCCTCGGCTGTGAGGCCTGCCTGGACCGCTGCCAGATGGAGGCCATCCGGATGAAGGACGGGCAGGCGGAGATCGATCCGGACCGCTGCATCGGCTGCGGTCTCTGCGTACCCACCTGCGCCGGCGTAGCGATCGATCTGCTCCAGAAGGCGGAACCGGACCGTTATCAGCCTCCGGACAACATCGTGGAGACCTTCACCCGCATCGCCATGGAGCGGGGCCTGTTCGGGTAGTCATGGCCTGATTGGAGAGAGAGCGGCAGGTGCTGCCTTTTTCGACAGAAGAATCCGCACCCGGACTGCACATCACCCGGCAGGGGATCCGGCTGGCCTACTATAGCCACGGGCAGGGCCAGACCCTGGTCCTCATCCGGGGCTATGCCAATGCCGCCTCCATGTGGTATTCCCAGGTACCGTTCTTAAGCCGCCATTTTCGGGTGGTCACCTTCGACAACCGGGATACCGGCAACAGCGACCGCGTGGACGGGCCCTACACGATTGCGGACCTGGCCGAAGACACCGTGAGCCTCCTCGAATTCCTGAACGCCGGCCCCGTGCACCTGCTGGGTCTTTCCCTGGGGGGAATGATCGCCCAGGAAGTGACCGTACGTCGCCCCGACCTGGTTCAGACCCTGCTGCTGGCCGGCACGGCCTGCGATTCCGACCGGGGCCTGACCACCGATCCGGAAATCCTGAAAGGGTTCGCAACCCAACCCGAACTCAGCGCGGAAGAAAACGTCCGCCGCTCCCTGCCGATCTTTTTTTCCTCCGCCACGCTGGCCGAGCGGGCGCTGATCGATGAATACGTCCGGCGCAGTCTGGAGCAGCGGCCGCCGCCCACTACCTTCGAACGCCATAGCCGGGCCCTGCAGGGCTTCAACCGCTGCGCCGAAATCCGGCAGATCCGCTGCCCGACTTTGATCCTGCACGGGGGCGCGGACCGGCTGCTGCCTCCCGTAAATGCCGAGCGGTTGCGGGAACGGATTCCCGGAGCGGAGCTGAAGTTTTATGCGGGGCTGGGCCACCTGTTCCTCATGGAGGATCCCGCTGCCGTGAACCAGGACATTCTGACCTTCATCCAAAAAGCCGCTCAGCACTAGCCGGACCTCACGGGGACTTGCGTGGATTTTCCGGTCCTGCTTTTCTTAAAATCTGGTTTAGCCGCCCTGGTCATCCTCTTGCTCCCGGGCGGGGCCTTCCTGGCCTGGCGGCCGGCACCGGACCGGGATTTTCCGGAATGGCTGGCCGAAGCCGTCGGCTTGAGTATCGCCCTCACCGCCCTGGCCGCCCTGTTTTTCTGGCTGGTGCAGCGGCCGGTTACCGGCGGCGGTCTCCTAGGCCTCTATGCCGGGTTGGCCTTGTTCGGTCTGACCGGTAAAATGCTCCACCGGAGAACCCGGCTTTTCGGCCCCGGGCGCTGGCTTTTTCTTTTCCTCCTGCTCGCTTTGATCGGCTGGCGTTTTTATCAGGTTCGAGGTCTGGCTTTTCCACCCTGGGTGGACGCCCCGCACCACGTCCTCATCGTCCGCAAGATCCTGGAGGTGGGGGGGCTGCCCGCCGACCTGAACCCTTATCTGCCGGTTCCTTTTTTTTATCACTTCGGGTTCCACGTGTTGACGGCCCTGTTCGCCGCTCTTTCCGGGGCGGCGCTGGAACAGGCCGCCCTCTGGATGGGGCAGCTTTTAAACGCCTTGATTTCCTTGTCGCTGTACTATTTAGGGCGGAAGGTCTGGCCGGAACCGGCCCGGGCCGGTCTGGCCGCGCTGCTTTCCGGGGTCGTTTCACAGATGCCGGCCTACTATGCCACCGGGGGCCGCTATTCCCTGCTCTGCGGGCTGGTGCTGCTGCCGCTGGCCATGGGGGCGGCCTTGGGGGCCCGACGGCCCGGCCGGTCCGTCTTTCCTTTCGTTCAACAGGCGCTGCTGACGGCGGGAACCGGTCTGGCCCATTATTTTGCCGCGGGCCTGCTGGGAATTTTTGCCCTAGCGCTCCTGGGTGCAGGGGCCTGGACGGCGGTGTGGGGAAAAATAAAAGGGCGGGAAACGATCCTGAGACCCCTGGCCGGCTTTTTAGCCGGCGCGGTAATCCTCCTGCCCTGGCTGCTCTGGTTGTGGGGTCCGGCCAAACCCTATTTTGCGGTTCAGTTCAACTCTCCGGTCCGGCCCCTGGACCAGACTTATTTCAGCGGGTACGGGCCTTATTTGGTCTATCTCCTGGGTCCCCTGCGAAACTACTTCCTGATCCTGCTGGCCTTGCCGGGACTGGTCTGGGCCTGGCGGGAGCCCCGGCTCCGTCCCCTGGCGGGGTGGGGTTTACTCCTGGGGCTGGGCGTCATCCCCTGGGGGTTCCGTATTTCACCCTTTCGGCCGGACCACCTGGCCATCGTCCTGTTTTTGCCGGTCTGCCTGCTGGCCGCTCACTTTGCCTGGGAAGCCTTCGTCCGGCTGAAACGCAGGAGACTTGCGCCCTATGCCGATAAAATAGCCCTGACCCTGCTCTTGGCCCTGGTGATCTGGGGACTCCAGGAAACCCGGTTCATCATCAAACCCGAGACGATCCTGGCCGGACCGGACGATCGGCAGGCCATCCGCTGGCTAGCTGACAACACCTCGGCCCGGGCCCGTTTCCTGATCAGGGCGGCCCCCTGGCAATGGGGGATTTACAGAGGGTTGGACGGCGGCTTCTGGATCACCCCCTTAACCGGCCGCTGGTCGTCCCTGCCTCCCCTTTTATATGGGTTCGGCGGCCCGGAACTGATCGACCAAATCAATCAAAGGGTGAAGCCAACCCTCCAAATGGCAGGCTGCGACCCGGCCTTCTGGGACCTGGTGCGGAGCCAGGGCCTGACCCATGTCTACACCCGGGAGGGGGAAGGGGCGCTTGCCCCCCGAACCCTGGCCGCTTGCCCGGGTCTAACGCTGGTCTACCGCCAGGGCCCGGTGTATCTTTTTAAGCTTCCTTGACATTTTAATACAGAAGGTTTTACTATAGCCAGCGGTTCAACCCCGTTCCCAGGACCGGAAAAAAGCGATCCATGAAGCTCATCATTCAAATTCCCTGTTACAATGAGGAGGAAACACTCCCCCAGACCTTGCGGGACCTGCCCCGGGAGATCCCCGGAATCCAGGTGATTGAATTCCTGGTCATCGACGACGGGAGCAGCGACCGGACCGCGGAAGTGGCCAGGTCCCTGGGGGTCCACCGGGTGTTGACCCTGAAAGGGCATAAGGGCTTGGCCAAGGCCTACTGGGCCGGCCTGGAGGAAGCCCTCCGCCGCGGGGCCGATATCATCGTCAATACCGACGGGGATAACCAGTATCGAGGCGCGGACTTGTCTCGGCTGGTGCAGCCTATTTTGGAGGGGAAGGCGGACCTGATCGTCGGCGACCGCGGCGTGGGGAAACTCGCGAGCTTCCCCTTTTACAAGCGGCGCCTGCAGCAATTGGGAAGCTGGGTGGTGGGGCAGGCGGCGGGGTTGGTCGTTCCCGACGCCACCAGCGGTTTTCGGGCCTTAAGCCGCGAGGCGGCACTGCGGACCCTGGTCTTGAGCGATTATTCCTATACGCTGGAGACGATGATCCAGGCCGGAGCCCGCAAGATAACGGTGGGGACCGTGGCCGTAGGTGTCAATCCGCCCACCCGTAAGTCCCGCCTGATGCGCAGCCTGAAACATTATCTCGGCCATTCGACCGCGACTATCATCCGGGCCTATACCACCTACCGGCCTTTACGGGTCTTCACCATCAGCGGGGCCCTGTTGACGGCCGGGGGAGGCTTGCTGGCCCTCCGGTATCTCTATTTATTTCTGACCGGACAGGGGAGCGGCCACGTCCAATCGGTGATCCTGGCGGCGGTCTTTTTGATTGTGGGTTTTCAGGTCCTGCTGATCGGCCTCCTGGCCGACCTGATCGGGTCCAACCGCAAGATCCTGGAAGAGGTGGTTTATCGCCTGCGGAAGATCGATCTGGAAAAAAAAGACGGGGAAAGGCCGGGGCCGGATTAGTCCGGATCCGTTTTGGTCCGGTTCCACCGGGCGGTCCACTCCTCGGCCGTCCGGGCCGCGGTGCCGGCGCCCTGGAAATCCGGGTCCGCCAGGAGCCGCAAAAACCGTTTTTGAAATTTCAGGTTCGTCTGCCGGAGAATATTTTCCGCCGTGGTTCCCAATAACCGGCCCAGATTGACCAGCACAAACAAGAGATCGCCCAGTTCCTCCCGGGCGGCCTCCGGATCGCTTTCCCGGAGCGCCTCTTCCAGTTCGGCCATTTCTTCATGCGCTTTTTTGACCACCGCCGCCAAGTCCGGCCATTCGAACCCCAGGCCGGCGGCCCGCTGGGAGAGGCGATGGGCCTTGAGCAGGCTGGGCAGGGCGGCGGGGATGGAGTCAAAGGGATTTTTCTCCGGGTTTTCTTCGGCCTTGATGGTCTGCCACCCCTTGACGACTTCTTCGGCTTTTTTCCAATCGGCCTCCCCGAAGACATGGGGATGGCGGCGGACCATTTTTTGATGGATGGTCGTAAGGACCCGGTCCAGATCGAAAGCCCCCCGTTCTTCATAGACTCGGCTGATAAAGAGCAGGATGAACAACAGGTCCCCCAGTTCCTCCTGGATCTCCGCGGGGGACTGCCGGTCCAGGGCCTCGGCCAGTTCGTAGGTCTCTTCCAGCAGATAGGTTTTCAGGCTTTCCGGGGTCTGCTGGCGGTCCCAGGGGCAACCCCCGGGGCTGCGCAGGCGGATCAGGAGTTGCCGGAGATCGTCGAAGGAGACCGCGCCCTTAGCGTTTGGTTTCACGGTCGGGGTAACGCTGCAGGCCTTTTATCTTTTTCTCCCGGGTCGACCAGAAGTCGAGGAAGTCCTGTTTCTTTTGGTAAAAATCATCTTTAATTTTAGTGGGGATGAGCAGGGTCAGGTGGTCGGTTAGGGAAATGGCCCAGGGGAACAGGCGGGAGTTATTGAGCAGACTGTTGGTCTTGGGCAGGACCAGGGTCAGCAGGGTGACCAGTATAAATACGAGCACCCCGGCTTTGAGTAACCCGAAAAAGCCGCCCAGCACGCGATCGGCCCAACCCAGCAGGCTGAAGTGGACCACCTTTTTGAGGAGCAGCCCGAAGACGTGAAACAGGAACAGGCTTAATCCGAAAAGAATGATAAAGGCCAGGATACTGAACAGGGCGGGACTTCCCGGCAGGAAGCGCTGCAGGGTGCGGGCCAGATTACCGTAGTAATAGCAGGCCATAAAAAAACTGACGATCACCCCGACCAGGGTAGCCGCCTCCTGGATGATCCCGCGAAAAAAACCCCGAACCGTGATCAGTATCACGACAATCAGAATAGCGATATCCAATAGGTTCATAAATAACCCTCGGCTCTGGCAATCGGATTGTTCATTTTGCTCCGGGAGTCCCGGCCCCCACGAGTTGCCGTCCTCCTGTTTGGTACCAAAGGGGGGGGCGATAGTCAAGAAAATTCTCTGGTCCCCTTTCTCCCCACGGATAGGGAGCCGCGTCATAAATAAATATCTGGAATTTCCAAAAAATGTTATGATGCAGGCCGAATACATCCGCGGGGAAGGGGAAAAGACACGGAACCGTTAGAACCAGAAACCGCCGCCGGGGACCTGAGCCGCCGCCTCGGGTTTGAGGATAACCAACTGGCCCAAACCCTGTTCGGCGAACACAACCAAAACGTAAAAATCATCGAACAGCGTCTCGGTTTGAAGATTTCCACCCGGGGCAATACCGTCCAGTTGCGGGGAGAACCGGCGGATCTCCTGGTGGGGGAAAAGCTCTTCCTCGAGCTGTACGAGATGCTCAAGAAGGGGTACCCCCTCTACGCCAACGACATTGAATTCGCCATTCGCTTCCTCCAGGAAAATCCCCGAGGCAGCCTCCAGGAAGTGTTTCTGGACGCCGTTTACATTACCTCGCAGAAAAGGATCATTACTCCGAAAACGCAAAGTCAGAAAGAATATATCGAGGCCATCCGTCGCCACGACATCGTTTTCGGCATCGGCCCGGCCGGAACCGGCAAGACTTATCTGGCCATGTCCATGGCCGTGGCGGCCCTGATGAAAAACGAGGTGATCCGCATCGTGCTGGCCCGCCCGGCCGTGGAAGCGGGTGAAAAACTCGGCTTTCTTCCGGGTGACCTCTACGAGAAGGTCAACCCCTATCTCCGGCCCCTCTATGACGCCCTGCACGACATGATGAATTTCGAGAAGGCCAGCAAGCTGGTCCAACGGGGGGTGATCGAAGTGGCGCCGCTGGCCTTCATGCGGGGGCGGACCCTCAATGATTCCTTCGTCGTTCTGGACGAAGCCCAGAATACCACCTCGGAACAGATGAAGATGTTCCTGACCCGTTTGGGTTTCAGTTCCAAGGCGGTGATTACGGGCGACGTGACCCAGATCGACCTGCCGGAAGGAAAGGTGTCCGGATTGGTGGAGGCCCGGCGCATCCTGGAAGGGATCAAGGGCATCGGCTTCGTGTATTTTTCCAAGAAAGACGTCATCCGGCACCCGCTGGTCCAGGAGATCATTCAGGCCTACGAAGAACTGGAACAGCGGGGACCCGGGTCCCGGTTCCCCCCAGGTTAAGCCCGCCCCGTGGAACGCTCCGAACGCGAACGGAAGCATAAGCCTTTCCGGATAACCCGGAAAGAGGAAAGCGAAGCCCGGCCCTGGAAAGAACGCCTCCGGCAGTTGGGGGAAAAATTTGGGGGGCTGCTGCGGGGGAAGTCGTCCCTGCTGGTGCTGCTCTGCCTGCTGATCATGGTGGTCGATGCCCCCAGCCTGATCATCCCGCCCCGGTCGTATCACCTCGGGGAACTGGCGCCTTTTGATCTGAAAGCCAGACAGGACGTCCTGGTGGAGGACCGGGAGGGCACAGAACAGAAAAAAAAGGAGGCGGCCCAGGCGGTAGCGGACGTCTACGATTTTGACGAGGAGGCCGGCCCGGCCTTACAGCGGCGGATCAGTCAGGCTTTTCAAACGGCGCGGGACAATATGAAATCTGGACGGGACGGCGCAGCGGCTTTTGCGCCCGACAGCCGGTCGCGGTTGGAAAAAGTCTGGGGGATCGAACTGACGCCCTTCGAGTTCAACGTGCTGGCTCAAAATCGTTTTTCCCCGACCCTGGAGGAAGGCTTGAATCGGATCGTGCAATCCGTACTGGCCGAGGGGGTGGTGGGCAATAAACTGGCCCTGATGAATGCGCAGGGGAAAGGGATCGTGATCCGCAAGCTGCCCTCCGGAATGGAGTTGCGGATCAGGGAGATCGAACGGTTTCCGGATCTGGACGAAGCCCGGGACCGCCTGGAAAAACGATCGGCCTACCTGCTGACCGGTATCCGGGGTGACGCCCGGCGGGTGGCGATTTCTCTGGCCCAAAAATTGATTGCGCCGAACCTGACCTTGAACAAGAAGGGCACGGAGCTGCGGCGGGAAAGGGCCGTCCAGCAGACCCGGCCCGTTTTTTCCCAGATCAAGAAGGGGGAGGTCATTGTCCGGGAAGGGCAAAGGATCGACGAAGCCGCCCTGGTAAAACTCCAGGGGCAACTCCGGAAACAGGGGCTGGAGGTCCTGGTGACCTCCATCGGGCTGGCCTGCCTGCTGGGCGTATTTTTTTTCATGGCCTACCGGATGATCATCTCCGGCTGCCGGATGGCGGTCGACAACTGGCGGGACCTGGCCTTTTTGACCGCCCTGCTGGCCCTTTCCTTTCTGAGCATCCGCACCGCGGACCTGGTGACCCAGATTCTGGTCAGCGGCGTTCCCGCCGTCAACCCCCGCAGCGCCCTGCTGGCCATTCCACTGGCCGCCGCGCCCATGATGATCAGTCTGGCCCTGGGGGCGCAGGTCAGCATTCTCTTTACCCTGGTGCAGGCCTCTCTGGTGGCCCTGTTCCTGGAGGGCGGTCCGGGATTGGCCCTGTATTTTGCCGTCGCCGGGCTCTGGACTTCCCAGAGTCAGCGCATCTCCCACAAACGCTGGGACCTGTTGCGACTGGGCCTGGTCCTGGGGGGGATCAACCTGGCCAGCCTGGCCGCCCTGCGGATGATGGAGAATCATTTTTTTTACTGGGACAATCTGGCCGATATGGTGTTCGGCGTTTCGGGCGGGGTTTTGACCGGCGTCGTGGTGACCGGCTTCAGCCCCCTGGTGGAAAAGCTCTTCGGCTACACCACCGAAATGGGCCTGCTGGAACGGGCCAGCATGGATCAGCCCCTGCTGCGCGAATTGACGGTCCAGGCCCCGGGACCCTACCACCACAGCATCATTGTCGGCAATATGGTGGAGGCCGCGGCCGAAGCGATCGGGGCCAAACCCCTGCTGGCTCGGGTCAGCGCCTATTATCACGACATCGGCAAGACGCAGAAGCCCCAGTATTTTATTGAAAACCAGCCCGGCGGGGAGAACAAGCACGAAAAACTGGCCCCCTCCATGAGCAGCCTGATCCTCATCTCCCATGTCAAGGACGGGGTGGAGATGGCCCGGCAGGCCAAGCTGGAGGAGCCGATCATCGACATTATCCAGCAACATCACGGGACCCGGCTGATCTCTTTTTTTTATCAGAAAGCCCTGGAGCTGAAAGGGGGCGATCCGGCCGCGGTTTCCATGGAGGACTTCCGCTATCCGGGCCCCAAGCCGCAGACCAAGGAAGCCGGTCTGGTGATGCTGGCCGACGCCATCGAGGCCGCCTCCCGGACCCTGGTCGATCCCACGCCGGCCCGGATCCAGGGGCTGGTGCACCGGATCATCAATGACACCTTTTCCGACGGGCAGTTGGATGAATGTGAAATCACGCTGAAAGACCTGAACCGGATTGCCGTCAGTTTCAATAAAATACTGAACGGCATCTTTCACCACCGGATCGAGTACCCGGGCTCGGCCGCCAAACCCCCTACCGGGAGAAAGAAAACTGATGGAGATACGGATCGACAACCGGCAGAAACGGATCAGTCCCGCCCAGGTGGAAAGGATGACGACCTCCTTCTGCCGGGCCTTGGAGCCGCAGGCCGGTGAAGTCAGTCTGCTGCTGGTGGAAGACCGGGAAATCAGCCGCTACAACCGCCGCTTTTTGAACCGCACCGGGCCGACCAACGTCCTGGCCTTTTCCATGCAGGAGGGCCCTTACGGGGAAGTGAATCCGCACCTCTGGGGCGACATCGTGGTTTCCACGGAAACAGCGGCCCGGGAGGCCCGGGAGGCGGGGCTGCCCCTGGTTGATCGGGTGGCCGCCCTGATCGCCCACGGCTGGCTGCACCTCCAGGGCTATGATCATGAACGGTCCCCGGAAGAAGAACGGCTCATGGAGCTGCGCACCGGGGAGATCGTGGAACGAATGGGCAAAGAACAAAGGAGGGATTCTTATATGACCAAAGCGCGTTTGGCCGTCAACGTGGATCACGTGGCCACCCTGCGGCAGGCCCGCCGGGGTTGCGAACCCGACCCGGTGCTGGCCGCCGGCATGGCCGAACTGGCCGGGGCCGAAGGCATCATCGTGCATTTACGCGAAGACCGCCGGCACATCCAAGACCGGGACCTCCGGCTACTAAAGGAAACGGTCCAGACCAAGCTGAACCTGGAGATGGGCGCGGCCGAGGAGATCATCCGCATCGCCCTGAAGGTCAAACCGGATTTCGTCACGCTGGTGCCGGAAAAGCGGCAGGAACTGACCACCGAGGGGGGGCTGGAAATCGTCAAACAGCAAAAGAACCTCGCCCAGGTCATCAGCCGCTTTCATCGGGCCCGCATCGCCGTGAGCCTCTTCATCGACGCCGATCCCGCTCAGATCCAGGCCTCCCGGGATGTGGGCGCCGACATCGTGGAGCTCCACACCGGCCACTACGCCAACGCCCGGAGCGAAAAGGAAGCCGTCAAGCTCTTCGAGCGGATCCGGGAAGGGGCCGAACAGGCCGCCGGCCTGGGACTCAAGGTCAGCGCCGGCCACGGGTTGAACTACGTCAATACCAAGCGCTTTGCCGGGGTAGCAGAGATCGAGGAATACAGCATCGGCCACAGCATCATGGCGAGGGCCATCTACGTGGGATTGGATCAGGCGGTGCGGGAGATGATTGGGTTGATCGAGCAGTTGTAACCGATGGAGCTTGGGCTCCCCCCTTTTCAAAAGGGGGGTTGGGGGGGATTTCCATGCTTCGCGGATGCCACCTGAGCATGGGGGGTTTAGTTCTAAAATAGACGAACATCCAACATCGAACGTCCAACATCGAAAATCGAATCAATACGAAAATACCGTTCGGCGTAGAAGCTTAAAGGCTCTGATGTAGGGGCGGGGACTACGGCGAGCCCTTCGGCGTGCTCAGGGCCTTGAGCCGGTCGAAAGGTTCAGTCGAGCCGTTAATCCCCGCCCGCCTCTGGAGAGGGCAGGGAAAAACAATGAAGAAGGATAAAAAGGATCTCCAGGATGAACTGCGGCCGGAATACCGGCGGTCAGATTTTCCGGGAGGATTAGTGCGGGGAAAATATTCAAAACGTTTGAAGGAGTCCTCGAATATCATCGTCCTCAGACCGGAAGTCGCCAAAGTATTTCCAAATGAAGAAGCGGTAAACAATGCGCTCAGTTCGCTGATTGACCTGGCCCGAAAATCAACCCGCCCGGCAAGACGTTCCCCCAGGGCCGACTGAAAGCCTGGCTTCACGATAAGCTTGGATTCATTATCAAGCGCTTCGCAGGGATGGTAATTGAGGAATACAGCATCGGCCACAGCATCATGGCCAGGGCGATCTACATGGGAATGGACCAGGCGGTAAGGGAGATGATCGGGTTGGTTCGAGCAGTTGTAGCGGGGGACTTAATACGAAATACCGTTCGGCGTTGGGCGTTCGGCGTAATAGTTTAATACCAATACAAAGCCAAAATGTCGCAGTTCGTTGTTGGGGAGGGGACTTCGGCGAGCCCTTCGGCGTGCTCAGGGCCTTCAGCCGGTCGAAAGGCCCAGTCGAGCCGTTAATCTCCTCCCGCCTTTGGTTCAACCATGTTGGCTAGGGCGGGGGTTATAAAGTCAGTCCGGCGGCATGGGAGCCGCCTTTTCTCGGGATAAAGGCCAGGACCTCTGGTGTAGGGGCGACCGGCCGGTCGCCCGCACCCCACGCCCGCGATTTTCATGCTTTGCGGGTGCTCGCCCCGGGCATAGCGGTTTAATCCGAAAATAAAAACGAACGTCGAATATCGAACGCTGAATATCGAATTTCGAACTTGTTGACGTAGGGTTGGGATTCACTCCCACCCGCCCTTGCTGGACCGACACTATCTTCATGCTGATGGAGGATTCGTTTGACTCCAGCCCTGTGCGTGGTGAGGCAGTCATCATTTTTGACCATCAAGCAGCGCAAGATGTTCTGGGGGTCAGTGTCTTCTGGATCAGGAGGCTCGCTGCAATTGGCGGAGAGTCTGAAGCACTTCAGCACTGGCAGATCAAACGCGGCAACGTACGCCGTGGCATAGTAGAGGTGATTAGCGATGATCCAAAACGATCAGGAACTTGAGGCAACCAAAGAACGTATCAGGTATTTCCAGCAGCAAGTGGAAAGACTTCGACAGGTGGAAACCAATCCGCAGAATTATCGATTATCGGCTGGAGGCTATCTCGCGGAGATCGACCGGATGAATCTTGAAGTGAGGGAGTACCTTTCGATTCATCCAAGCGAGCTTAAAGAACGAGCCGCCTGAGTTGTTGGACTCTCTTACAGGGACGAGACCATAAGAATCCTAACGTGGCCATGCACCAGGACCCGAACCACGCCGGGCACACTTGGTCGGTCCTTTTTGCAAGCTCTTTGGCGGTGTGGTTCGGGCCGGTGATGGCGGGCGTTGGCGCCGCCTGCGGCGTCGCCAATGCGGCGCTACAAGCAGAAAACGGGGTCGGACCAAACAAACCAATTGAATTTTCGTGAATTATGTTGAATCCGGAAGGCATTTGAAGTCTTAAAGCGCTTTTTTTACCCTCAAAAAGAGACTTCTAAGCAGACAAACCCATGCCCAGAGCCAATCGCTATTTCACCCCCGGCCAGATCTGGCACATCACCCACCGCTACCACAAGCGAGAATTTTTGCTGAAATTTCCCAAAGACCGTCAGCGCTGGCTGGGCTGGCTTTTCGAAGCCAGAAAGCGATTTGGATTGTCCATATTGGACTGGATTGATGAAGGATTGGCAAAGACGAATCCCTTCCGGGATGACTGGTGGACGGAAAGCCTGGCGGTGGGAGGAGAGGCCTTCGTAAAAGAAATTTGGGAGGCTTTAGGGGTCAGGGCCATCGGTCGTTCGATCATCGAAGATGGTGAACAGCAACAGCTTCGGGACCTTCAACAGCCTTACAACGCCCTTTTTGACCTCGAAAAGAGCTGTTTAAGCCAAAATATTGGCTGGAATGGAACATTTATCGTGCTATTTAAAGTGTTGGTCTGGTCCGACCCTAATTTGCCTGCGCCATGACGGCGCGGCTGAGCTTTACGTTATAAGGGAGATAATTTATGGACCAAGAAAATAACAATCTACCAAAATATTCTACCGAGACGGACAAAACAAAACTCCTTAATGCTCTTGGCTATGAAGAGGCCGGGGTTCTGCATCGGGATAGAATTGTCATGAGACTCTTGGAACTCAATGTAACCTCCCTGATAGAATCAATCGATAAAACCACAAAGTCGATTGATGACGCTACAACGGCAAGCAACTCTCTTGGTACTAAAATTTTCTGGCTTAATATTGTTCTCGGAACTGCTACCGTCGCGGGTTTTATTATTGGCATCATCAGTCTTTTTAAATAAGGGCAAGGCAAGGAATCGGGGTCGGACCAGACAAACCGGTTGAATTTTCATGAATTATGTTGAATCAGACAGGCATTTTAAGTGTTAAGGGGTGGTGGACCCCAGTACTTGGACAGCCTGAGCATGGGTCTAAGCTCTGAGTCTCGTTTTTAGTAGAGGCCTCAGGCGGCCTGAATCACTGGAGCAGTTAAGCCCATATATACCTCATCCGGAGTTAGGATATCAAACGTTTGGTGGGGGCGTTCCTGGTTGTAAAACCGGAACCACCACTCCAGCCCGGCCCGTAGGCCGCTGGTCAATGCCGCTTTGGGCTGAAACGTTGAAAAAACTTTATTCATTATGGGGGTCAAAAAATGCTATCATCTAATTATAGATATTTGGCCACAATATTGACAATGTTTACAATACTTTTCGTCACTTGCGCTGATGCAGATGTATTGACGAAAAATCTAGTAAACGAAATTCAATCGGGTAATATATCTGTAGATAGCATAGAGGGCACAGGAGGCTCGTCTGGAACAGTTGTTGACGGGTATTTAGTAAATAACACAAATAAGGAGATTAATTTAGATGTTTTTTTAAAGGACGCTATTCAATTGCTAAATCAAGGGCGCGGACAAAATATGTATGTGCTAGGTGTATTAGGGAGATCTGGCAAGTTTTACCGCTCTGGGAAAAAATCATTTATCAAACTACCTCCAAAGAAAAAAATTGCGGTTAATTTTTTGTCTTACTGCGCTGACTTTGATAAAGATAACCCAAGCCCCGGAGAGTCCTTTGTGATAAGTCTGCCTCCACAAGACATGACGGCTGTACTCGGAAGAATCTCATCGTACCATGATAAATATCCAAATAAGGACGTAACCAAGGCCGCACAGGTTGCAATCTGGATTGCGCAAGGTAAATCTCCGCCAGAAATACGATCTAAATTCGAGTTTTCTCAGGTGGATTTGGATCTGGCAAATTACTTTGTTGGGAAGTAATTGCGTTTTCGAATCGGGATCGGACCCACCGCCGTTAACTTAACAGAAAGAGCCTGTTTTTTGAATCGGGGTCGGACCAAACAAATTAATTGAATTTTCGTGAATTATGATGAATCCGGATGGCAATTAAAGTCTTAAAGTGCACTTTCTCCCCCCAAAAAGAGGTTTCTAACCCGGCAACCCATGCCCAGAGCCAATCGATATTTCACCCCCGGTCAGATCCGGCACATCACCCACCGGTGCCACAAGAGGGAATTTTTACTGAAATTTGCCAAAGACCGTCAGAGCTGGCTAGTCTGTCTCTTCGAAGCCAGGAAGCGATTCGGGTTGACCATATTGGATTATTTGGTCAACTCCGGCAACGGCGTCTGAAAGGAGACACTATGAAGAAGGCTAAGACTATAGCGCCGCCAAAGGTAAATGACATGAGAGAGGAATACGACTTCACCGATATGAAGGGCGGTGTGCGTGGCAAGTACTACGAGGCATATAGGGCGGGCCATAAGGTCATCATTCACAAAGAAGATGGTACCGACTCCGTTCAGTACTTCAAACTTGAAGACGGCGCGGTCATGTTGGAGCCGGACGTAAGGAAGTATTTCCCCACTTCCGATGCCGTCAACAAGGCCCTCAGGTCGCTAATCGAGATCATTCCGGCAAAGAAGCGAGTATCCAGCCACCCGAAATGAAACTACTGCATAACAACGCCATTGGCGGGTAAAGCCTGGCGGCTTTCCCCGCACCAGACTGGGTCAATTCTTTATTATTTATATCTCCGGCATTGGGTCGGACCCAATGCCGTTAACTTATGGGGCGCCAAACTGCCGGCGCTTGTGAATTTGCAGTTAGGCATGAAGGATAACGAGTGCATTTGCGCGCAGACGGCGTGCTGAGGGTGAAGCATGTGGAACTTTAGAGTGGTTCGGAAAAGATACGTCGACCCCGATACGGAAAGGGTAAGCTACACTTATGCCATTCACGAAGCGTATTACGACAATAATGGGCATGTGGGAGCAGTCACCCAGGACTCCATAGCGCCGTTTGGAGAAAACATGGAAGAATTGCGCCACTCCTGGGTGATGATGGCAGCGGCATTTGGCCTGCCGATTGTTGATTTTGAGAGCATTCCGGAACCTGGCTACGAGAGAAAAGAAGACCCGGTGGCGTCTGTTCTTGATAAGAGAATCAAGGAAATGGAAACCGGTGAGGTTGAGGGAATCCCGTTCGAACAAGTAAAGCAGGACTTGGAAGAGAGGTTTGGTCCCTTTGACGAAGAAGAGTATGAAAGCCAGGTAGAAGCCGAGAGAGTGGAGAAGGAGAAGATACACATCGAACTCTTCGCCGGCACAGCACCACTGGAAAAGCTCGTCCGGAGAATCTGCGCTGACTATCTGGAATATTTAGAACGGGACAGAACCGAAAACCCATTGAAATACAAAGAGAATGCCGAACCAAGCACTACACCGGATCGGCAATAAAAAACGCTTGCCTCCCGGGTCAACGCCGCATTGGGGCCGCGAAATGAAAGAGAGGAATAGCCATGGGTGACTCTGGCATTGCCTTCCAGCTTTCGCTTCTCGCTGCCCTCCTCGTCGGCACCGGGGTTGTGGCCTTTGTGGCTGCCTGTCTCGTTCGCAGCAGGGCCGTTCGCGTCGTTGCCGGTGTTTTTCTGCTTGCCATTGCCGCCTTTTCCGGCATCCTCTCGACCATGGGGGCGGCGCTGCTCGGCGTGCTTGGAGTTCTCGCCCTGGCCCTGGCAGTCAAGACCCCACGAGGCCAAGGGCTGAGATCAGAGTCAGACCAGATTCAGAAATGAGTAAACCGCCCGGCAAGGCTTTGCCGCCCGAGATTCGGAGCGTTGGGGATGGAATGGTGTGGTGATAAGAAGAGGAACATTCAGCAAAGTGGACAAGGTGGCGGCGTGGGGTCTTGCCACCTTGTGGACCATTGGCGGAGCAATCGGTCTCGTGATCGCCGGGGCGCAGATGCACTGGCGTCTTGGGCTTGTCGTGTCCGGCGCACTCGGGGTGGGCGTACTCTTTGGAATTGGTGCTGCGCGGGGACGCCCACTGGAGTGGCCATTCACGCGTCGAACAACGCGGAAAGAATGAAGGGAAAGCCCCAACATCAAATGAGGAGAATTCATGTTCAGGGAAATCCGAAGAAAGGAAAAGCAGTTAACTATTGAAGAATGCAACAAGATTTTAACAAAGGCCGAGTATGGAACTTTGGCCACAATGGGATCTGATGGCTACCCATATGCAGTTGCTGTGAACTATATTTTTTATAATGGTAGTATCTATTTTCATTGTGCATTAGTAGGCCATAAACTCGATAATATAGCGAACTGCAAAAACGTGTCATTTAACATTGTGACGGATGTAAGGGTTGTTCCAATAATTTCCGACAATGATATCGGATTTGACGGCTTCGATACAAATTTCAATAGTGTAGTAATATTTGGAAAAGCTATGGAAGTAGTCGGCAAGGAGAAATCGGAAGTATTAATTGCTTTCTTGAAGAAGTTTCTAGATATAAGTCAATGCCGCCAGTATGAAACGGATGGAATCAGATATGTAGAAAGATCAATGAAAAAGACGACCCTCATGAAAATCGAAATTGAGCAGATGACAGGAAAGAGAGGGATATCCAAGAATAAAGACATACTGGGGAAACAGCACTAGGCCGGCTTACTGTATTGCCCAACCGGTCGTTTCACCGGATTTGTTTCGCTCCCGGTGAACTTGCCGTTGGCCTGCAAGAAAGAGGAATGGGAAACTATGAATTCAAAGAATGTTATCAGGAACGAGACGCCTAACGATGTTTGCGCGATAACCGAGGTGACTATCGCAGCGTTCAAGACCTTGGAACTTAGCAACCACACGGAGCAGTTCATCATCGAGGCGCTGCGGGCCGCCAAAGCGCTTACGGTATCGCTGGTTGCAGCAATGGATGGCCGAGTGATAGGACATATTGCTTTTTCTCCCCTGACCATTTCCGATGGCACCTCGAACTGGTATGGACTTGGACCGGTTTCGGTGCTGCCGGCATATCAGCGGCAGGGTATCGGTAAAGCGCTGATACAGGAGGGGTTGTCCCGTCTGAAAGCCATGAAAGCTCAAGGATGTTGTCTCGTAGGGCATCCGGATTACTACAGGAAATTCGGGTTCACAAACCCGTCTGACCTTGGGTATGAGGGAGCGCCACCAGAGTTCTTCTTTGCTCTACCTTTCGACGGGCAACCTCCGCAGGGCATGGTCGCTTTCCATGAAGGGTTCAAAGCGGATGGCCGACAAGAGGGTGCAGACGACGCTTAACAGCCTTATGAAACCTAAAAAAAAGCCTGCACTTTTGAACCCGGGTCGGGTCTATCTGTGCGCTCCGGTCAATGCCCTGGTGGAGGGCATTTACGAGGAAAAGATCCCCTTCACCCAGGTCAAACAACATGGGGACTTTGGGCTGGGCACCTTTGATAATTTGGACGGCGAGATGGTCATGCTCGACGGGCAAATCTATCGCATCACCGCCGAGGGGCGTGTCCAGGAAGTGGACGAACAGGCCTTGACCCCGTTTGTCTGTGTTACGTTTTATCAGCCCTTTAGCCATGATGCGTTGGACACCGAACTGTCGTATCCGGTTTTTCAGCAATGGCTGGAAGGATTGCTGCCGTCGCCCAACATCTTTTATGCGCTTCGGGTGGAGGGACGATTTGCAGCGCTGCGCGTCCGTTCGGTGCCGAAGCAAGAAAATTACCGACCGCTGGTGGAAGTCGCGAAAGAGCAATCGGTCTTCACGTTTACGGATATTGAGGGCAGTCTGGTGGGCTTCTTCACACCGGCCTTTATGGGTTCGCTGAATGTGCCGGGATTGCATCTCCATTTTTTGTCGGCCGACCGGCAACGGGGCGGCCATTTACTGGAATGTCGGCCAAGCAAGGTGCGGGTAGGCGTGCAACTGATATCGACTTTAGAACTGGCTTTACCCATGAGCCTGGACTATTTGACCTGGGACTTTCACCGGGACACGAAACAGGATTTGGATAAGGCCGAGAAATAACCTCGCTGAACCAATTCAAAGAAAAGGAGAGAGTTATGCGTTCAAGAAATTTCGTAATGGTAACCGTTATTTCGCTGGTGTGGTCGGTCTGGACGATTGCTGCCGCACAGGCCCAAGGACAGAGTGCCGATGCGGAACTGAAGAAGTTTCAGGGGACCTGGGTGATGATCTCAGCGGAGATGGACGGAAAAAAAGTGCAGGACACCCATGTCAAACGAAGTCGGATCACCTTTGTTGGTGAAAAGGTCGAGGTGATCACTCCGCACCAGCATAAGGACACCATCGTGGCGACGATCGCGAAACTGGACATAACGAAGCATCCTAAGGAAATGCACTGGGTTCGTACCGCCGGTCCGAACGCCGGCACCACCACGATCGCGATCTATGAGTTCGAGGGGCCCGACCAGTACAAGATTTGCTTCGATCCTGCGGGCTCGACGGTGCCCAAGAAGTTCGGCACCAAAGCGGGATCCGGACATATCTGGCACACCTGGAAGCGGGTAAAGCAGTAGTCACGGTAAGACAAAAGGGTAAGTCCTCGACAACAGCGGAAACAAATCGGCGCGCCATTAAAAAAGACACTCCCAATGAAAAAAGCAACTCCTTCGGACCTCGGGCCTCAAGAGGGGGATTTTTTCGTTAGGCCATACAACCGGTGGTTACTTACGATGCCGAATCTAACCCTAAATCAGAAGACCGCGATGAAAAGAAGGTATTTGTACGTCTTGCTGTTCGGTGTACCCGCCTTGCTCGCCTCCACCATTATTTCCTTGCTACTGTCCGGAGCGGCGGCTGGTATTCTCTGGATTTTTGTTTTTGGGGACAGTCCTTGGCCCCCGTCTGCCGGCAACATGCTGACGGTTATGCTGGTTTTTACCTCCGTGACGCTGTCGGTGGCCTTCATGTCCGCTGCGTATGTTTTCGGCAAAAAGCAAGAAGAGCAGGCGGCCCTGAACGTCAAGCACGTGATGGCTTCGGCGGGTGCAACGGCGCTGCTGGTGCTGCTTGTCGTTTCGCAGCAGTGGTTGGTGGGGAACATAGGAACAAAGTCCGATGATGTGTTGTGCTCCGAGTTCTGCCGGGACCAGGGATTTACCGGCAGCGGCAGGCCGCCCAGGGATGCGGGAGCGGCAACGTGCAGTTGTTACGACGTGCAGGGGCGCGAGGCCGTGAAAGTTTCGATGCGGGATGTTGTCGCGGGGGAAAGTAAACTTGAATGTTTTAGAAAAAAAGTTCACTAAATGGGTTGGGAATCTTTTTAAATCCCCCCCGCCCCCCTTTACTAAAGGGGGAGAAAGGGAAATTTGTCCAGTGGAAGATTTCACCTTCCGTGGCTCTTTCCGACTCCATCGAAATGACCAATTCGTATAGGTTTTATGCTATTTCCGTCATTCCGGCGAAGGCCGGAATCCAGACCTCTCAGGTCTATTCTAATATGAGACCGTTAATAAGAGATTGCCGGATAGATTAATTATCCTAAAAGTTCAGCCCAATAAAATATTCGTATTTTTTCGCCCCCTTTGAGGGGTCAGTAGCTCTGACTGGATCACCCGATCCGCATCGTCAACGGCTGCAGGGTAGGCAGTAGAGGCGGCCGTCGCGGGTGACGGTGCGGGTTTCCATGACTCCTTCGCCGCAGCGGCTGCAGACGAGGGTGGGAAAAATCTGCGCCTCGGCGGGGAATTCGAATTGGGGTTCCGAAACCCTGTAGAGTGCCTCCAGGGGATCGTTCAAAAGCTGCGCGATGAATTTTCCCCGGTCGGTCCGGCCGTCGGGACCGGTCGGCTTGATCAGGTCTCCCCGCAGGGCGACCCTGACCGCTTTCCCGGATTTGCGCGATCCGATCGTAAAAACCTGTTTTCCATAATCCAGGAAAAAGAGATTGCCTTTGCCGAAGGTGCAGCCGGAGAGGACCTGTACGGCGTCGACGCTGCAGCTCTGGTTTTCCACCACGGCCACCAGTTCCTCGTCTTCCGAGCGGGTCGCCCCCAGTTTTTCCAGGGCCGCCTGCGCGGCCCGGTAGCCGATGAGCAGGCCCGGGCAGAGGTGCCCGTGGAAGCGGACGGTTTCCTGCAAATCCGGCGGGAGTTGATTAATGTCCATTTTGGGTCCCCTTCAGCCTGCGGCAAAAAATCATTCCGCGAAAATCTTTTTCAATTCGATGACCAGGTCCGGGAACAGTGTTACCGGAACTGGATCCTCGCCGGCGTAAATACGCGGCTTTCCATATTCCCGATTATCCGTTAACAGGAAAACCATCACCGTTTTGTCGACAGGATGGACAACCCAGTATTCTGGGACCTGCCGGCGTTCATAGAGAGCAAGCTTTTTAATGTAGTCGTGAGCTGCGGTGGAGGGAGAAATGATTTCTACAATCAGGTCCGGGCTGCCTTGGCAGCCTTTTTCGTCCAATTTGGAAGGATCGCAGACAACGGTCAGATCGGGTTGGACCACGTTGATGACGTCCATTTCGGTTTGATCACTTTCGGGGAGCCTGACATCAAAGGGGGCCACGTAGACTTTACAGGATCGATCGGATAAGTAGTTATAAAAGGTATTAAACAAAGCCCCGAGTATTTCTTGGTGAGCTCTGGATGGGGCGGGAGTCATGTTATAGACCTCGCCGTCAATAAGTTCCCAACGTTCATTATCGTCCCATCCCAGGTAGTCCTGGTAGGTAAATTTCCGATTTTTCTCGGCGGGGGAAGCCATGGCATCCTCTTTTTAGATTTGAGTTTCCTTAAGTATCCAAAAAGCAACAAAAGATTGTCAAGATTATTCTACCGGTTCATCCTCCGTCCAGGGCAGTCAGGAAGGATAGCCGGTCACCCGGATGTAACGGCTGCTCCGGGTCAAAAGGCGCGGTGAGGATACGGCCGTTGATGACCAACTGCAGGGCCGGCTCGCTCAAATCCTTCCCCACCTCCATGCCCAACATGGCGGGAAGAGCGGCCAGCAGTTCACCTAGAGTGCTTCCTTCGAATTCCAGCTCGATCTTTTTCAGGCCCTGGCGGGCACAGATTGCGGTTCCTTCCAAAAATGTGAGGTATATCTTCATAGACGTGCAATAGAAGGTGGTGAAGCCGGCATGGTCAAAGATCTCGGGGTTTCACCCACCCCCGGCCCCCGGAGCCATGCCTTAGGCGTGGGAGGGGGAGAGGTTTCGGTGATTGGAATTTCGGTCATTTGAATTTGTTTCGAATTTCGGCCTGCGACGAGCCCTTCGACACACTCAGGGCCTTGAGCTCGTCGAAAAGGCTCAGCCGAGTCGATTTCGGATTTCGAATTTGACCCAAAAAGTTTCTGAAATTATCGGCTAACAATTTACCAGATCGGGCGGGGATAGAGCCCAAACGGAACTGTTCTTCCGAGACTTTATTATCCCAGGGGATCGATCCCCAGTAGGGGACACCGGAAAAGGACCGGATGATGTCCGGGGCGGTTTTCTCGGCCAAGCCGGGTCGGTCTTTCTGGCCGTTGAAGAGGAACCCCAGGACTTCGACATTATGTTGTTTCAGAACAGTCAGGGTCAGCAGGGTGTGGTTGATGGTCCCCAGATTGGGGCGGGCCACCACCAGCACGGGCAGGTCCAACCTTTTGATCAGATCGATCACCAGGAATTTTTTCTTCAGGGGCACCAGCACGCCGCCGACGCCCTCCACGACCAGAAAATCGTGATAGCTTTGAAGCAAAGCATAGGGCCGGGCGATTTCCGGCCAGCCCCACTTGACTCCGGTCATTTCCGCGGCCGGCAGCGGGGCCAGGGGTGGAACCAGGCAGATGGGGTTCATCAGCGGCGGGGGGTCCATCAGTCCGGTAGTGTTCAGGATCAGCCGGAGATCCGGGGACATCAATCCGGCCCCGGTTTTGACGGCACCGCTGGCCACCGGCTTAAAATAGCCGCAGTCCAGGCCCTGTTTCCTCAGGGCGATGACCAGACCGGCGGCGATGATGGTTTTCCCAACATCGGTGTCGGTGCCGGTGATGAAGAGACCCGGGGTGTTTCTAAGGGTGTTGATCATGATACCTCAAGCTGAAAAATTCTAAGCTAAATCCGAAATTCGAAATTCGAAATTCGAAACAAATCCAAATGACCGAAATTCAAAATTCAAAACATCGTTTTTTGTTCCGGATTTCGAATTTAAGGATTCCATTGACTATAATAATCCCTGCAAAACCGTCAAGAGGATATCCAACTGTTCTCGGGTATGGGTGGCCATCAGGCTGATCCGCAGGCGGCACTGGTGGGGCGGGACGGTCGGGGGCCGGATGGCCGGGATATAAATGTCCCGCTCCCACAGGGCCTGAGCCAGTCCCAGGGCCCGCTCTTCCGAACCGACGATGATCGGAAATATGGGGATGCCCTCCGGCGGAACCGGCATCCCCAGGGCCTGCAAGCCGTTTTGGAAATAAGCGCAGTTGCGGCGCAGACCTTCGAGCAGCCCGGGTTCTTCCCGCAGGAGTTCCAGGGCGCAGCCGACCGAGGCGCAGACCGCCGGCGGCAGGGCTGTGGAATAAAAAAGGGTGCGGGCCTGGTTGCGCAGGTAATCCATCGTGATTTCCGAACCGGCGACAAACCCGCCCAGGGCGCCCAAAGCCTTACTGAAAGTCCCCATGGTGAGCAGATTTTTGGAATCGATTCTCCAGTGACCGGTGGAGCCCTCCCCGTGCGGTCCCAGAACGCCGGTGGCATGGGCGTCATCGACCAGGACCAGGGCCTCGTATGTTTTGGCCAGGGCCTGCAGGTCCGGCAACGGCGCCAGGTCGCCGTCCATACTGAAGACGCCGTCGGTAACGATCAGAATCCGGGTGTCCGGCCGGGGTGGGATGCGCCGCAGGCGGTCGGAAATAAAATCCCCCTGCCGGTGGGGATAAATCACGATTTCGGCCCGGGACAAACGACAGGCGTCCACCAGGCTGGCGTGATTAAGGTTGTCGCTGAAGATGAGATCCCCGGGGCCGACCAGACTGGGAATGACCCCGATATGGGTCAGGTACCCCGAGGAAAACAGCAGGGCACCTTCGGTTTTTTTAAGGGCGGCCACTTTATTTTCTACTTGTTCATGGAGCCGGTGGTGCCCTGCCACCAGGCGGGAGGCTCCCATACCGGTTCCATATCTTTCCAGGGCCTGGGCGGTTTCCCGAATCATCCGGGGATGGGCGGCCAGTCCCAGATAGTCGTTGGAAGCGAACAACAGCCGGGAATGACCGTCCACGGAAATAACCGGAGCAGTGCCGCTGTCCAAGGTCCGCAAAGACCGGTAGCGGCCCGCTTTTTTTAAACGGTCCAGTTCGGCTTGAAAGACGTTCCGAAAAGGGGAGGGGGTCATGGCCATAATTTTAAAGGCTTACTTTCGAATTTCGGATTTAAGCCTAAAAATTCAAATTATTTTGGCTGGGCTTCGGTGACGTCCCGGACGGCCCGGAAAGTCCCATCCACCAGGGACTTCAAGGCCTTTTCCGGTATCGTCAGGGGGGGCATAAGGACGATCACGTCTCCCAGTGGTCGGATGATGATCCCGTATTTCCGGGCTTCCAAGATCACCCGATGCCCCAGACGGAGGTCCGGGGGGTAGGGCGTTTTTTTATCCCGATCCCGGACCAGTTCAAGGCCCACCATGAACCCTTTCTGCCGTACTTCCCCCACGTGGGCCAGGTCCCGGAAAGGTACCAGAAGGCGTTCCAGTCGCACGATTTTTTTTCGCAGTTTCCGGAAAAAATCTTTATCCGCCAGCAACCGGAGGTTTTCCACGGCGGCGGCACAGGCCAGGGGGTTTCCGGTATAGGTATGGCCGTGATAAAAAGTTTTCATTTCCTCCACCCGGCCCAGGAAGGCCTGATACACCCCTTCCGTGGTCAGGGTGGCGGCCAGGGGCAGGTAGCCCCCGGTAATTCCCTTGCCGACGCACAGCAGATCGGGGGTCACTTCTTCCTGTTCACAGGCGAAGAGGGCGCCCGTGCGGCCGAAGCCGACGGCCACCTCATCGGCGATCATCAGGATTTGGTGCCGTTGGCACAACTCTCGGGCCCGCTTGAGATATCCGGGCGGAAAGGTGATCATCCCCGCCGCCCCCTGGACCAGGGGTTCCAGGATAAAGGCGGCCGTCGATGCGCTGCGCCGGACCATGAGCTGTTCCAGACGGTCCAGGCAGGCCTGGCGGCAATGGTCGGGTTTTTTCCCCAGGGGGCAGCGGTAACAATACGGGGAAGGGGCCGGATAGGTTTTAAACAGCAGGGGCTTATAGACTTGATGGAAAAGCGTGATCCCCCCCACGCTGACGGCTCCGACCGTATCCCCGTGATAGGCGTTCTCCATCCGGATAAAGGAATGCTTCCGGGGTTGTCCCTGGTTGGCCCAGTACTGGTAGGCCATCTTGAGGGCGATTTCCACAGCCGTGGACCCGGAGTCCGAATAAAAAACGCGCTGCAGTCCGGGAGGGGCCACCCGGACCAGGTCCCGGGCCAGGACAATCGCCGGTTCGTGGGAAAGGCCCAGCAGCGTGGAGTGGGCTATCCGGTTCAACTGGCGGCGGATGGCCCGGTTCAGGGCCGGGTGGGTATGCCCGTGAACCGTAACCCAGAGGGAAGAAACGCCATCGATATAGCGGTTTCCGGCGTCGTCGTACAGGTAACAGCCCCGGCCGCGCTCGATGATCAACGGTTTTTCCTGCTCCCAATATTGCTGGGGGGTAAAAGGATGCCACAGGTAGTGATGATCCCAGCGGGATAAGTTTTTAGCGTTCAGGGATTGAGTTCTATTCATCCTCGGCGATCGCGTCCTGATGTTTTTTGATTTTTGATTTTTGATTTTGTTTTTCGCTTCCATCTTCCCTCTTCCATCGTCTCTCTTTTCTCAGGGCTAGACGAGGCGGCGCGCTCGGCGATCGCGCCCTACCTGTTTTCGATTTCTGTGTTTTGCTCCCATCTTCCATCTCCCATCTTCCCGCTTCCCTCTGTCCTTAGGTTGCTAGAGGCGGCCCGCTCGGCGATCGCGCCCTACCGCCTTTTTCGTTTCCTTCATCCCTCTGTGTTCTTTGTCCGTTGCCCTTTGCGTTTTTGGAATCAGCCCCAAATCGATAATCTCCTGTATATCTTCCCCCGGCGCCCGCCCGTCCGTGGTCAGGTAATTGCCGATCATGGTTCCGTTGCACCCGGCCAGGTACATCAGGGGCTGCAGGGTCCGCAGGGCCTTTTCCCGGCCGCCGCAGGAGCGGATATCGGCCTGCGGAAGGATAAAGCGGAAAAGGGCGATGGATTTCAATATTTCCAGGGGAGACAAAGGGGGCTGGTGTTCCAGCGGGGTTTTGGGAATGGGATTCAGGAAGTTGAGGGGCACCGAATCCACCTGCAGTTTTTTTAAGGTCAGGGCCAGGTCAAGGCGATCTTTAAGCGTTTCGCCCAAGCCGAAGATTCCTCCGGAACAGAGGCTGAACCCCTGGGCCCGGGCGATTTCCAAGGTTTTGACCCGGTCGGCGAAGGTATGGGTGCTGCAAATGGAGCCGTAAAATGCCGGTCCGGTCTCCAGGTTGTGGTGATAACGGACCAGTCCGGCTTCCTGGAGGGCTCGGGCCTGGTCCGGGGTCAACAAACCCAGGGAAGCGCAGGGGCTAAGGGCCTTTTGTTCCCGTAACCGGGCAATGACCCGGCAGATCCGTTCCAATTCGCCGGGTTTAAGGAGCGAGCGCCCGCTGGTGACCAGGCTGAACCGCCCGGCCCCCGAGGCGGCGGCCCCTGCGGCGGCCGCCAGCAATTCCTTTTCCGGCAGCAGGGGATATCTCGCTATTCGGGTCGGGTGGTGAGCCGACTGGGCACAGAAGCGGCAATCCTCGGTGCAGCGTCCGGATTTGGCGTTGATGATGGAGCACAGGTCGATTTCGTCTCCTTTGAATTGCCGGCGGATCTTGTCGGCCCAGAAAATCAGCGCCATGATCTCTTCCGGTGTATCGTTTTTCGCCAGCCGGTTGATCTCTTGGCGGGTCAAGGATCCGCCGGCCACTGTTTTTTTCGCGTATAGTTCTATTTCCTGCCAATGCACTGTTTCTTCCCTCTGTCAACTTGGTTTAAATTTCAAGTTAACAGTTTTAAATGATCCCACTTCGTCTGTCAAGTTGGATAGTGGGCCCTAAAAAAATAATGAAATTGGGTTGGAATCCTTGACTTTTGGACGGAATTTCGCTTAGATAGTTGAACGAGAAAATAATTTTCCACTGTAAGAAAGGAAGCCTATGAAGGCTTTAGTACTCTCCGGAGGGAAAGGAACCCGCCTAAGGCCCATCACCCATACGATGGCTAAGCAACTGGTTCCCGTGGCCAACGAGCCTATATTGGGTTACGTATTTCAGCATCTGGAAGACGCCGGGATCAAAGAGGTGGGGGTGATCGTAGCTCCGGAGACCCAGGAGGACGTTCGAGCCTTTTTAAAAGAAGGAAAACGCTGGAAACTGAAGGTGACCTATATCCTTCAGGATCAACCCCTGGGGCTGGCCCACGCGGTGAAGACGGCCAAGCCCTTTCTGGGCGACTCACCCTTTGTCATGTACCTGGGGGACAACCTGCTGGCCGAGGGGATCAAGGGGTACCGGGAGCGATTCCTGGAAGAGAAGCTGGATGCCTTTCTATTCCTCAAAGAGGTGGATAACCCCAGTTCCTTCGGGGTGGCGGTGCTGGATAAAAAGGGACGGATCACCAAGCTGATCGAAAAGCCGAAGAATCCGCCCTCCAATCTGGCCCTGGTGGGGATCTATTTTTTTTCACCCCGCATTCATGAGGCCATCGACCGCATCAAGCCCTCGGCCCGGGGAGAACTGGAGATTACCGACGCCATTCAGGAACTGATGAACATGAAGGGCCAGGTGAAGGGACATAAACTGGAAGGCTGGTGGCTGGATACCGGGAAAAAGGACGATTTTCTAGCGGCCAATACCATCGTGCTGGACGATTATGTCAAACGTAACGTCTGCGGCCAGTGCGATGCCCAGAGCCAGATCATCGGCCGGGTCAGTCTGGGCACCGGGGTCAAGGTGGTCAACAGCACGATCCGGGGACCCGTGGTCATCGGGGAAGAAGCCGAGATCATCGATTCTTTCATCGGCCCTTATACTACCATCGGTCCCCATACCCGGGTCTTCCATTCGGTGGTGGAGCATTCCGTTATCTTGAACCATTGCCTGATCGAAAACATCCCCCGGCTGGAGGACAGTTTGATCGGCCGGGAATCCCGGGTGATCTTGGGCCAGAAGCAGTCCAAGGCTTTACGGCTGCTGATTGGGGACAATGGAGTCGTTGAAGTATAAATTCGAAATCCGAAATCCGAAATTCGAAACAAATTCAAATGATCAAAATTAAAATTTCGAAACGTTCTTTGTTTTGGTCATTTGAATTTTTGACCTTCGTGCTTGTTTCGGATTTCGTGCTTCGAATTTCGGATTTAACCTTAAATTAGGAAAAAATAGCTATGGGGAAAACCATCTTAGTTACCGGCGGTCTGGGGTTTATCGGGTCCAATTTCATCCGTTATTATCACCAGGCCCATCCGGAGGTGGAGATCGTCAATCTGGATAAATTGACCTACTCGGCCAATCCGGAAAACCTCCGGGATCTGGCCTTCGATCCCTGGTACCATTTTCAGGAAGGCGATATCCTCGACGAGGCGCTGCTTAAGGACCTGATTTACCGGTTTCCCTTTCAGGCCGTGGTCCATTTCGCGGCCGAATCTCATGTGGACCGCTCCATTCACGGATCCAAGGAATTCATCCGGACCAACGTTCTGGGCACGCACACCCTGCTCGAGGTCTTCAAGGATGCCTGGCTGAACCAGTTCGGGCAATCGCCGGCCTTCCGCTTTCTCCATGTCTCGACCGACGAGGTCTACGGCACCTTGGGTCTGGAGGGGATTTTCACCGAAGAGACCCCTTTTCGTCCCAACTCGCCCTATTCGGCCAGCAAGGCCAGCGGAGATCTCCTGGTCCGGTCTTATTTCGAAACCTTTCGTTTTCCGACCCTGACCGTGCGCCCCTCCAACAATTCCGGTCCCTACCAATTCACGGAGAAGTTCATCCCTATGATGATCACCAATCTTCTGGAAGGACAGCAGGTACCGGTATATGGACAAGGGGAAAACGTCCGAGACTGGCTGTTCGTGGAAGACGCCTGCCGGGCCATCGACCGGGTCCTTTCACTCGGTAAAATCGGGGAAGCCTTCAACGTGGGCGGGGAGTCGGAAAAAAGGAATATCGACCTGGCCCGGGAAGTGCTGACCCTACTGGGAAAAGGGGAAGAATGGCTCCGTAACGTAACCGACCGCCCCGGTCACGACCTGCGCTACGCCCTCAGCAACCGCAAGATCAAAAGCGAGCTCGGCTGGGAACCGCAGACCTGTTTTTCCAACGGGCTGGCCCGGACCGTCCGCTGGTACCAGGAGCATCCGGACTGGTGGCAGCCCCTGAAGGCCCGGTTGGCCCGGGAAAGCCAGGGCTTCTGGAGTAAGTAATGCGGCTGCTGGTAACCGGAGTCCCCGGTCTCTTGACCGCTGATTTGATCCCCATCCTGATGGAGCGACACGAGGTGGTTCCTTGCTCGATCAATGATCTGGACATCACCGATCGGGCCGCCGTGACCGAGCGGCTCAGGTCTTGCCGGCCGGAAGTGGTCGTCAACTGTGCGGGTTATACCAACGTGGACGGCGCCGAAACCAGCCGGGAAGAGGCCTTCAGGGTCAATGCCCTGGGGGTCCATTACCTGGCCCTGGCCTGTCGGGAGACCGGGGCGGCCCTGTGCCAGATCAGTACCGACTACGTGTTCGACGGCCGCGCGCACAAGCCCTACCTGCCCTGGGATGTCCCCGGCCCGGTCAATGCCTACGGGGCCTCCAAGTGGGCCGGGGAGTGTCTGATTCAAACGCTGCTGCGAAATTTTTATATCGTCCGGACTAGCTCCCTCTACGGCAAATCCGGTCCCAATTTCGTCGCCACCATCCTGCAGAAGGTCCAAGAAGGGCAGTCCCTGTCGGTGGTGGCCGATCAGATCATGTCACCCACCTGGACGGTCAACTTTTCCCGAGGTCTTTCCGCGTTGCTGGAAACCGGATTGTACGGTTTATACCACCTGACCGACCAAACCAAAGGCGGGATCAGTTGGTTTGATTTCACTCAGGCTATTTTAAAGGCCGTGGGTTCGGATCTGGAAGTGCGGCCCGCCTCCGCCGCCGAAATAAAGAGGCCAGCCAGGCGGCCAGCCTATTCGGTGCTGGATACCAGCTATCTGACCATGGGTACCGGATACGAACCCCTCGACTGGCAGGAAGCTTTGAAGCAGTTCATCGCCACGCTCAAACAAGGATAAAGGGAAGAAGCATCCGCTCGTTCCCTCCCACTTTCTCTTTTGTCTATAAAAATGCAGGTTGGGTGGAGCAACTCGAAACTCAACGGGAATGACGGAACTTGGTGTGTTGGGTTTCGTTTCACTCTACCCATCCTACAACGCTGATCCCTGATCCCCTGTCTTTGCTCTCTGTCTTTTTCCATTCGATGTTCGATGTTGAACGTTCGATGTTGGACGTTCGTCTATTAGAGGGGCGGCGCGCTCGGCGATCGCGCCCTACCGATTAACCCTCCGGTCTGACCTCTGACCTCTGTTCTCTGCCCTCTGCCCTCTGATCTCTGATCTTAGAGGGCCTTATCCACCGGCTTATCGGCTAAGACGGCGTGGGCGGCCGCCAAACGGGCAATGGGGATCCGGAGCGGTGAACAGGAAACGTAGTTCACCCCGATTTTATTGCAAAAGTAGATGGCCTGGGGCTGGCCGCCGTGCTCCCCGCAGATGCCGATTTTAAGATCGGTCTTGGTTTTTCTTCCCCATTCAATGGTCATCTCCATCAAGCGGCCGACGCTCTTTTCGTCCAATTCTTCAAAGGGATTATGCTCCAGGATCTTGTGTCTTTCGTACAGGGGCAGGAAGCGGTTTTCGGCATCCTCCCGGGAGAAGGAAAAAGTGGATTGGGTCAGGTCGTTGGTCCCGAAGGAAAAGAAGTCGGCGATTTCGGCCAGACGCCCGGCCCGCATGCAGGCCCGAACCACTTCGATCATGGTCCCGAACTTGTAGGGGACCGCTTGCTGGTATTGGGCCGCTACTTTCCGGTGGACCTCATCGACCAGGACCTTGGCCCATTTTAATTCATTGAGGGCGCAGACCTGGGGGATCATAATCTCCGGCAGCACCGCTAGCCCTTCGGCGGTCACCTCGACCGCCGCTTCGAGGATGGCCCGGATCTGCATCTCGTAAATTTCCGGATAGGAGATGCCCAGGCGGATCCCGCGGTGTCCCAGCATGGGGTTGATTTCCGAGAGGGCCCGGATTTTCCCCAACAGTTTGATTTTTTGACCCAGGAGTTGCTCGATCATGCCTTTTTCCTGGATCTCGACAATGCCCTTATTCATGAGTTCGATCAGGCTGATATACTTGTGCAGGTCGGGATCCAGGAGTTTGATGGTTTCCGGCAGGGCCATGATGCCCTGCAGGTCCCGAGAGAATTCCTTCAACTGGTCGATCTCCTGAACCACTTCTTCGGCCCGGGGCAGAAATTCATGAATGGGCGGGTCCAGCAGGCGGATAGTCACCGGCAGTCCTTCCATGGCCCGAAAGATTTCCTTGAAATCCTCTTTCTGAAAAGGGAGCAATTCCTCGATGGCGGTTCGGCGGTCTTCCGGGTTTTCGGCCATGATCAGGCGCTGCATGATCGGCAGCCGGTCCGTCGCGTTGAACATCCGTTCGGTGCGGCAGAGGCCGATGCCCTGGGCCCCGTATTTCCGGGCCTTGCGGGCGCCGTCCGGGGTGTCGGTATTGGCCATGACCTTAAGACGGCTCATATGATCGGCCTCATCCAGGACCTTGAGCAGATCCGACATGAATTCCGGCTCCACCAGCGGGACGTCTCCGGGATAAATGGTACCGTTGGACCCGTCGATGGTCAGGGTATCCCCTTCTCGGAAGAGGGTATCGCCGATGGTGATCGTTCTTTTGGCCAGGTTGATTTTTAAGGCCTCGCAGCCGGCCACGCAGGGTTTGCCGATGCCCCGGGCCACCACGGCGGCATGGGAGGTTTTCCCGCCCCGGCTGGTCAGTATTCCCTGGGCGGCAAAAAAACCGTGGATATCTTCCGGTTTGGTTTCCTCCCGGACCAGCAGGATCTTTTCCCCCTCCCGTCCCTGCACTTCGGCCCGATCAGCATCCAACACGATCTTGCCGGTGGCGGCGCCGGGGGAGGCGGGAATGCCGACGGCCAGGGCTTGGAGTTTGACATTGGGATCGATCTGGGGATGGAGGAGCTGCTCCAGGTCTTCCGGCTTGATGCGCAGCAGGGCCTGCTCCTCGGTGATCAACCCCTGGTTCTGCATCTCCATCGAGGTCCGCACCAGGGCCCAGGCGTTCATCTTTCCGTTACGGGTCTGCAGACAATATAATTCTCCGTTTTCGATGGTAAACTCGAAATCCTGGACTTCCCGGTAATGGTCCTCCAGGGTCAAGCGCAGGTTGACCAGTTCCCGGTAAACTTTGGGCATGTCCTTCCGGAGTTCATGGATGGGTTTGGGGGTGCGGATCCCGGCCACGACATCTTCGCCCTGGGCATTGATCAGGTATTCTCCGTAAATACGATTCTCGCCGGTCCCGGGGTCCCGGGTAAACCCGACACCGGTGGCGCTGGTCTCGCCCATGTTGCCGAAAACCATGGAAACGATATTGACCGCCGTCCCGTTGGCCAGCTCCGGGGTGATGTTGAATTCGCGCCGGTAATCGATGGCCCGCTTGCCCATCCAGGAGCCAAAGACGGCCTCGATGGCCAGTTCCAACTGCTGGTAGACGTCGGCGGAAAATTCCTGGCCGGTTTTACGCTGGATCACGTCCTTGAAATCTTCAGCCAACACTTTCAAGTGCTCGACCTGTAGTTCCGTATCCAGTTGGACGCCGGCTTTCTTCTTGCAAAGATGCATGACGGCATCAAAATGGCTGTCTTCCACGCCCAGGGCGATCTTCCCGTAAAGCTGCAGAAAGCGGCGGTAGGCGTCATAGACGAATCGTTCGTTATTGGTCTGGCGGGCCAGGGCCTGGGCCGTCTCGTCATTGAGCCCCAGGTTCAGGATAGTGTCCATCATGCCCGGCATGGAGAGGGCCGAACCGGACCGTACGGAAACCAGCAGGGGGTTGGTGCCGGATCCGAAGCCCTTGCCGGTCTTTTTCTCCAGGGCCTCCAGATGGTGCCGCACTTCCTCCATCAAGCCCTTAGGGAGCTTTTGCCCTTCGTCGAAATACTTGAGACAGGCTTCGGTGGTAATGACGAAACCCGGGGGAACGGGCAGGCCGATCTGGGTCATTTCGCACAGATTGGCGCCTTTTCCGCCGAGCAGTTTTTTGTTCTTGCCGTCGCCTTCGGTAAAATCATAGATGTATTTTTTACGGGTCATGATAAGTCGTCTCCTTGGGCTTTATGCTGACCTTGCCGTTTGCTGCGCCGGTAAGGATTTAAACTGTTGTCTTTACCTTATTTTGGATTATAATGCAATGACCTTAAGATCGGGTTGGAAAAGAGAATCTGGGCCGGGGCTGGTTGGATTGGAGAGTGAAAGGCATGCCGGAAACCTTAAAAACGGATTTGGATAAAAACAACCATCAGGATTGGCTGATCCTGTCCATTATTTTCTGGGTAATTTTTATACTGCTGGTGAGTATCGGGTACCTGTCCGATCCCCATTATACTCCGCCGCTAGGATTTTAGATTCAAAGTCAATTCCGAGAATTTACCTCGCCCCGTCAAATAAGACATCTTTAAATTCGAAATTCGAAGCCCGAAATTCGAAACAAATTCAAATGAGGGGCAGTATATTTCAAGCCTTCGGCTTTGCCGGAGGTATTGTGACTCCGAAACCCTTTAGATCTAGCCGGAGTTGTTGTTTCGGTCATTTGAATTTTGAACATTGCCCTTTGTTTCGAATTTAGTGCTTCGAATTTCGAATTTAAAATATCGTTATTTTGACGGGGCGAGATAACTTCTCGGAACCAATTTTGAAACTAGAATCCTAGCGGCGGGATGTAATGGGGATCGGACAGGTACCCGATGCTTACCAGCAGTATAAAAATTACCCAGAAAATAATGGACAGGATCAGCCAATCCTGATGGTTGTTTTTATCCAGATCCGTTTTTGAAGATTCCGGCACGCCTTTCACTCTCCAATCCAATCAGCCCCGGCCCAGATTCCCTT
>JACRCK010000072.1 GCA_016219065.1 Deltaproteobacteria bacterium | reverse complement strand
TACGCCTCCGAGGGCATCGTCCAGCGGGCGATACGGGCCCTCAAGGAAAAGGTCCCGGACCTGATCGTCATCGGTGACGTCTGCCTGTGCGAATACATGAGCCACGGCCATTGCGGATTGATCATCGATGGAGATGTGGACAACGACTCCACCTTGGAACTGCTGGCCCGGACGGCCCTTTCTCAGGCCAAGGCCGGGGCCGACATGGTGGCTCCTAGTGACATGATGGACGGCCGGGTGGCCGAAATCCGGCAGGCCCTGGATGAAAACGGTTATGAAAACCTGCCGATCATGGCCTATTCCGCCAAGTATGCCTCGGCCTTTTACGGTCCGTTCCGCGAAGCGGCCGAATCGGCCCCCCAATTCGGGGATCGCCGTTCCTACCAGATGGACCCCCCCAACGCCCGGGAAGCGATCCGGGAGGCCAGCCTGGACGTGGAGGAAGGGGCGGACATCATCATGGTCAAACCGGCCCTGCCGTATTTGGACGTCATCAGCCGGGTCCGGGAGGAATTCGATCTGCCGGTGGCGGCCTATAACGTCAGCGGTGAGTACGCCATGGTCAAAGCGGCCGCCCAGCAGGGCTGGCTGGACGAGGAAAGGGTGATGATGGAAATCCTGACGGCCATCCGCCGGGCCGGGGCCGACCTGATACTGACCTATTTCGCCAGGCCGGCGGCGGCCTTCCTGGGGAAGCGCTAAATGGAGCGGCCGTCCAGCGGGCCTCCGGGGCAGGAAGAGGCCAAAAATATTCCGGTGCGCCTGGTAGCCTGGGAGGTTACCCGGCAATGCAATCTCTCCTGTCTGCACTGCCGGGCCTCCGCCGAATGCGGACCCTATGAGAACGAGCTGACCACGGAGGAAGGCCTGCGGATCTTGCATGAGATCCGGGAAGTCGGCCAACCGGTGATCATCCTGACCGGGGGCGAGCCCCTGCTCCGCGCGGATATCTTCGACCTGGCCCGGGAGGGGCATGCCATCGGGCTACGTATGGTCATGGCCGTGAATGGCACCCTGCTCGATACGGCCACGGCCCGGAGATTGAAAGAAGTGGGCATCCAGCGGATCAGCATCAGCCTGGACGGGGCCACGGCGGAAAGCCACGATCATTTCCGCCAGGTCGCCGGGGCCTTTGCCGGGGTGGTCAACGGGGTCGAGGCCGCCCGGGAGGCCGGGTTGGAATTCCAGATCAACACTACCATCACCCGGCACAACCTAAAAGAGCTGTCTCAACTTCAGGAACAGGTCCGCAAGTTCGGCGCCGCGGCCCACCACATTTTCATGCTGGTTCCCACCGGCCGGGGGAGGTCCCTGACCGAACAGACCATTTCCGCCGACGAATATGAAGAAACCTTGACCGGCCTGATCAAAAAGAAGGAAAAAAGCGACATCCCCATCAAGGCCACCTGCGCCCCTCATTATTATCGAATTCTCCGGGAAGTGGCCCGGGAAGAGGGCCTGGAGATTACCTTCAAGACCCATGGGCTGGACGCCGTCACCCGGGGCTGTCTGGGGGGAACGGGCTTTTGTTTCATTTCCCACCGCGGATCGGTTCAGCCCTGCGGGTATCTGGAGATCGAAGCCGGCAACTTGAGAAAAGATTCGTTCAAAACCATCTGGGAAACTTCCCCGGTGTTTTTGGCGCTGCGGGATAAGTCCCGTTATGCAGGCAAATGCGGCCGGTGCGAATATTTTCGGGTCTGTGGCGGCTGCCGGGCCCGGGCTTTCGAAGCCACCGGCGATTATCTGGCCGAGGAACCCTTATGCCGGTATCAGCCGAAAAGCCGGCCGGCGGGGATCGCGCAATCATGAGTGAAGCTTCCAAACCGGGGACCCGCATGGATCGGATCGACCGGGCCATTTTAAACGAGATTCAGTCCCACTTTCCCCTCCGGGTCCGTCCCTTCCGGGAAATGGGGCATAAACTCGGCCTGTCCGAAAAAGAGGTCCTGACCCGGGTCAGTCGTTTAAAAAAAGAAGGGATCATCCGCCGAATCGGGGCCAATTTCAATTCCCGTAAGCTGGGGTTTACCAGCACCCTTTGTGCCGCCAAAGTCCCGAAGAGCCGACTGGATGAGTTCATTACCGTGGTCAATGAATATCCGGGAGTGACCCACAACTATGAGCGGGAGGCGAATTACAATATCTGGTTCACCTGTATTGCCGAGTCCGAGGAGGTCATCGATAAAACGCTGGAGGAGATCCGGGCCCGAACCGGGATTAAGCATTTGATCAGTCTGCCGGCCGAAAAGATATTTAAGATTCAGGTTGATTTTGAAGTTTAATACGAAAATACCGTTCGGCGTTCGGCGAAGAAGATTAATACAGCTTTTTTTTTGTAGGGTTGGGGTTTATCCCCAACCGCCTCCGGATTACCCAGGCGGCTAGGGGCGGGGGGTTATAAAACCCCCCCCTACGAAAGACGTCGACTTGACCATATTTTCATGCTTTGCGAGTGGCCGGCCGATTTGGCCACGAGAAATCAGTGGGGGAGATTGAATGGAAAGTAAAGATCCCGAGGGAGAGAGACCCGAACCCCGGATCGAGGTGGGCGCCGACCTGGAAGAACTGGAAAACCATACGGTTCAGGACTGGAAAACCCGCCCGCATACCGAAAAAAAACCGATCACCCGCTGGGTGATCGGCCCCATCCTGATCGTGGCCCTGGTGGGGCTGGGCTACGCCTTCTGGCTGGTTTGGCGGATGGAGCCGTCCCAGCCCAAAACCTCACCCCTGGCCGTCGAGCTTTCGGCCTTGAAGGGGGAGGTGCAAAAAATGACGCCTGAATTGGAAAGGTTGAAAAAGGAACTGGAAGAATTAAAAATCGAGAATAAAACCACGGTCGAACAAATAAAGGGCTTTCAGACCCAACTGGCATCTATGGCCAAGAAAGTGGAAACCACCATGGCCCGGAAAGTGGAACCCGTGGCGGCCAAGAAACCGGAGCCGACTCCCCCCCCACCCAAAAAACCGGAACCGGTAGCGGCCAAAAAAACCGAGCCTCCGGCCCCGCCTAAAATCCCGGCGCCGGCGGCTAAAAAGCCGACCGCCAAGACTTTCGTCTATAAGGTGCAACCGGGGGAGAATATATATTCCCTAGGCCGGAAATTCAAAGTGGACCCGGATGACATCCTCCGCCTCAATGAGCTGCCTCCGAAAGCCGTGCTGCAGGCCGGGCAATTGCTGACCATTCAATCGGGGACTTCCCGCTAAGCTTTTTCAATCAAGTCCCGGGTCTGCCGGCAGCCCGGCCAGGGATCGCCGGTCCTTCATATTCCACGCGCAGGATCCAGGTGGGCAGAAAATAACGGAACCGGGTGGAATTACAAATCCCGAAACCCGAACATGACTTTCTCATAAGGTTCAAACATCATCTGGTAGAGGTCCATGGCGTAGCGATCCGTCATGGCGGATAGGTAATCGGCCAGAACCCGCCGTTTTTCCCGCCGGGAGACTGCCTGATCGAAGCGGAACTTATAGGTCCGGGGGAGCATTTCCGGTCGTTTCTCCAGATGGAAAAACATCCGGCGCAAGATGTGCTTGCCCTTTTCGTTCATGATGCAGACCTGGGGACTCTGGTAGACGTTTTCGAAAAGGTGCCGTTTCAGGGCCAAAAAGTGCAGCCAGTCGGTCTCCGGGGCGGTCACGACCGGCTGGGATTCCTGGCGGATCTCTTCCGCCGTCGGGAGGCCGGCGGCAGCTAGGTTGGCGCCGGTCTGGTTGATGACCATGATATTGGTTTCTTCGATCAGTGTCCTGACCAGGAGGCGGGCCTGGATGATGGTGTCACCTTCTTCCAAGCCCTGGTATTTATCACGGCACCGGTCCAGGACCCGTTGCACCAAGGGATTTTCCATTTTTTGGACGGTTTTCATGGAGAGATAGCCGGCGTTCAGGGCGTCTTCCAGATCATGGGCACAGTAGGCCAGGGGATCGGCGATGTTGACTACCTGGGCCTCCAGACTGGGTTGCTCCTGGGGCTGGAATTCCTCGGGAACGTCCGGGTGGTCATAAGTGGTGGCATGGCGGGCGATCCCTTCACGGGTTTCGTAACAAAGGTTGAGGCCGTCATAGGCCGGATACCGCTTTTCAAGGAAATCGACGATCCGGAGACTTTGCAGGTTATGTTCGAAGCCGCCGTCGTCGATCAACAACTCGTTCAGTATTTCCTCGCCCACGTGGCCGAAAGGGGTGTGGCCGATATCGTGGGCGTAGGCAATGGCCTCGCACAGGTCCTCGTTCAGTCGCAGGGCCCGGGCTAGGGTCCGGGCATGCTGGGCCACCTCCAAGGTGTGGGTCAATCGCGTCCGGTAAAAATCTCCTTCGCTGATCAGAAAAACCTGGGTTTTGTACTGGAGATCCTTAAAGGCCTTGCTGTAGAGAATCCGGTCGCGATCCCGCTGAAAAGCGGTTCGAAAGGAATCCGGCTCGGGGCCGTGAAGGGTCCGGCCCAGGCTCCGGCTGCTTTTGGCGGCGTAAGGAGCCAGGGTGCTTTCCTCGATTTCTTCCAATCGTTGTCTGGGGGTAGTCATGTCGAGGCAACCTATCCTTAATATTTTTTTATTATAAATAATATTTTTAAAAATTAAAACATATAATTAAAACAATTAGTTGAAATTATTTTCCGAGTGGAGCGGAAAAATTTTTCAATTTTTTTCATATTAAGACTTGAAACTTGGAAATTTTAGCTTATATTAGCACTACATCGAAGCGAGTGCTAATCCATCCTAGTAGAGCTGCGAAATAATTCGAAATATCCATGCGTTTAACTATTGACAAACTTAGTAATTACTAACAAAAAAAGGAAGGAGTGTGAAAGTATGAAGATCAGGCCGTTAAATGATCGAGTCATCGTTCAGCGCATTGCTGAGGAAGAGGTAACCAAGGGTGGGATTATCATCCCGGACAGTGCCAAGGAAAAACCTCAAGAAGGAAAAGTCATCGCCGTTGGAACCGGCAAGGTTCTGGAAAACGGGACCAAGCTACCCATGGATGTCAAGGTGGGCGACAAGATTTTGTTCGGCAAGTATGCCGGGACCGAAATCAAGATCGAAGGCGAAGAATTACTCATGATGCGCGAAGATGATATCTTAGGCTTAATTGAAGGATAAAGGAGGGAAGACATGTCAGCTAAAGAAATCCGTTATGATTTGCAAGCCCGTGAGGCCATGTCCAAGGGCGTGAATACCCTGGCCGACGCGGTCAAGGTGACCTTGGGCCCCAAGGGCCGCAACGTTATTTTAGAGAAATCTTTCGGCTCGCCGACCATCACCAAGGACGGCGTCACCGTAGCCAAAGAGATCGAACTGGAAGACAAGTTTGAAAACATGGGGGCCCAGATGGTCAAAGAAGTGGCCTCTAAGACCAGCGATGTGGCCGGCGATGGCACCACCACCGCTACCCTGCTGGCCCAGGCCATTTACCGGGAAGGTGTCCGGCTGGTGGCTGCCGGCAGCAACTCCATGGCCATCAAGCGCGGCATCGAAAAGGCCGTGGAAAAGGTCGTGGAAGAGCTGAAGAAGATCAGCAAACCCACCAAAGACCATAAGGAAATCGCCCAGGTCGGCACCATTTCGGCCAACAACGATGCCACGATCGGCAACATCATTGCCGAGGCCATGGACAAGGACGGCAAAGAGGGCGTCATCACCGTAGAGGACGCCAAGAGCATGGAGAC
>JACRCK010000083.1 GCA_016219065.1 Deltaproteobacteria bacterium | reverse complement strand
TCGGTTCCCTTTTTTCGATAAAGGCCGTCATCCCTTCCCGGGCGTCTTCCGTGGCCACAGCCCGGCCCAGGGCTTCGCAGAGATAGTCCAGGGCGTCTTCGAAGGGCAGATCGGCCATGGTCCGGAAGGCCTCCTTCCCAAGGCGCAGCCCGATGGGGCTTTTGGAGGTCAGCCCCTTTAAAACCTCCCGGATTTCCTCATCCAGGCGTTCGGGGGCCACGGCCCGGGAAATCAACCCGATCCGTTCCGCTTCCGGGGCCGAAACTTTCCGCCCGGTCAGGACCATATCCATCATCTTTTTCCAACCCACCTGACGGATCAAGAGGGCCCCCACCATCATGGGAAAGATGCCCACGTTCACCTCCGGCGTCCAGAAGGAGGCATCCTGGCGGGCGATGGCGATGTCACAGGAGAGCATCAGCCCCAGGCCGCCGGCCAGACAGGCCCCGTTCACCCGGGCTACGGTCGGCTTCCCGAACCGGGCCATCTTTTTCAGCAGGACCGCGTAATTCCGGGCGCCGGCCAGGCGGTCTCCCCCTTCCCGGGCCAGGGTCAGGCCCAGGTCGGCTCCCGAACAGAAGGCCCGCTCCCCCTGGGCCGTCAAACAGACGGCCCGGACCGTCTCGTCTTGTTCGGCCTGGTCCAAGGCGGCGAGGAGACCGGCAATCATCTCCTGGCTGATCGCGTTGCGGCGGTCTTCCCGGTTGATGATCAGGAAGGCCGTGCGGTCTTTGACTTCATAGAGCAGGTCGGCGCTCATCCCTGTTTCCTCTCTTCGATCTCCACCAAGCGGTCCCCCGGCATGACCTTGGCCTGCAGGGCCGTATTGATTTTCCGCACCGTACCGTCCACCGGGGCCTTCAGCGTCGTGTCCATTTTCATGGCTGAGACCACCACCAGGCCCTGTCCCTGGACGACCGTCTCCCCCTCCCGGACCAGGAGGCGGACCACCACGGCGGGCATGGGCGGGGTCACCTCGCCCGAGACCTCCTCCAGGTGGGCCCGGCTTTTTCGTTTCCGGTTTTGCCCCGCCTCCTCGACCCGGTAGACGGCGCCTGCGATGAACACGTATTTCCCGCCGGCAGCATCGGCCAGGAAAGCCTGGACCGTCCGGCCGTTTACCTGCAGCAGGATCCGCTGGCCGTCGACGGACTGAAAACGGACCCGATATTCCGCCTCACCGATCCGGACCAGGGCCTGATCCGGATCTTCCCCCGCCAGCCATTCCAGCGCTTTGACCTCGTCCCCGATCAACAATTCACAGCGTCCGGCCATGTTATAATCTCCATTCCCCCAGGGTTTGCCAGGGGCTCGGCCGGTCCAAGGCGGCGGCTCTTTCTCCGTCGGCTAGCGGCAGCGGGCAACGCTTGGCGGCGGCAAAGGCTATCCGGGCCAGATCGGCTTTTCCCCGGTCCGGCTGCCAGCTTTCAAAATGACGGTCGATGAAATCGGTCCGGGTCTTCCCGGCCCGGAATTCCTCGGTTTTGAAAACGTCCAGCAGAAAGGGGATCGTGGTGTTGATCCCCAGGATGACGGTATTTTCCAGGGCCCGGATCATCCGCCGCCGGGCCGCCTCCCGGTTTTCGGCCAGGACGATCAGCTTGCCCAGAATGGGATCGTAATCCACCGGCACGTCAAATCCGGCCCGAATGCCGCTGTCCAGACGGATTCCGGGGCCGGAGGGTTCCTGGAAGTAGAGGATCCGGCCGGGAGAAGGGAAGAACCGGTCCTCCGGGTCTTCCGCGTAGATCCGGCATTCGAAGGCGTGGCCCCGGGGCCGGATCTCTTCCTGCCGGAAAGGTAGAGCCTGTCCGGCGGCGATTTCCAGTTGCTGGCGGACCAGATCGAGGCCGGTCGTGACTTCGGTAATCGGATGCTCCACCTGCAGCCGGGTATTGACTTCCAGAAAATAAAAATTTCCCTCCCGGTCCAGCAAAAACTCCACGGTTCCGGCATTGACATACCCCGAGGCCCGAGCCGCGGCTACCGCGGCCTGACCCATTTCCCGGCGTAGGGCCGGCGTCAGGGCCGGCGAGGGCGTTTCCTCGATGATTTTCTGGTGCCGCCGCTGGATGGAACATTCCCGCTCGAAGAGGTGGACTACGTTGCCGAAAGAATCGGCCAGGATCTGAAACTCCACGTGCCGCGGGCTTTTCAGATGTTTTTCCAGGTAAAGCGCCCCGTCCCCAAAGGCCTTTTCCGCTTCGCCTTTACAGGATTGAAAGGCCTCCGCGAGTTCCCCCGGAGCGGAGATGATCCGCATCCCCTTCCCTCCGCCCCCGGCGGCGGCCTTGATGAGCACCGGATAGCCCAGGCGCTCGGCTTCTTGGGAAAAGACCTGGAGGTCCTCGGAGGTCTGGTACAGACCGGGGATGACCGGCACTCCGGCCTGGGCCATGATCGTCCGGGCCTTCGTTTTGCTGCCCAGGTCCCGAATAGCCTGGGCCGGGGGCCCGATGAAAACGACCCCGGCCTGCCGGCAGCCTTCGGCCAGTTCCGGGTTTTCGGCCAGGAACCCGTATCCGGGGTGGACGGCCTCGGCCCCCGTTTTCCGGGCGGCTTCCAGCAGGCGACCGATGTTCAGATAGCTCTGCAGTGGCTCCGCCGGCCCCAGGTAAACGGCCTCGTCGGCCTCGAGCACGTGTAGGGCTGTTTTATCCGCCTCGGAATAGACCGCCACGGCCACGATCCCCATCTCCCGGCAGGTACGGATGACGCGGACGGCGATTTCTCCCCGATTGGCGATTAAGACTTTTTTAAACATAAAAAAGCAATTCGCCGCCGACATACGCAGAAAGCAGGGCGGCGACCTGCCGCCCTGCTCTCGGCAGGCCCTTCGGGCAATAAATAGGTCGTCCGCGTGTGTCCGCGGCTAAAAAAACACTGCTCTTTACATCCGAAAAGTGCCATACCCATACCGATCGCTGCGCAGCGGTCCATTCAGGGCCGCCGAGATGGCCAATCCCAGCACGTCCCGGGTCTTGGCCGGGTCCAGAATTCCGTCGTCCCAGAGGTTGGCCGTGGAGTAGTAGGCGTTCCCTTCCTTCAAGGCCGAGGCGATGATCGGCCCCCGGATCTGAGCGACCATCTCCTCCGGCAGGGGGGGCTGCCCCTCGCGGGCCAATTGCTCGTTTTTGACGGTAATCAACACATCGGCCGCCTGTTCGCCGCCCATGACCCCGATCTGGGCGCCCGGCCACATCCACAAAAACCGAGGGCCGTAGGCCCGGCCGCACATGCCGTAATTTCCGGCTCCGAAGGAGGCCCCGATGATCACCGTAAATTTGGGGACCGTGGCCGTGGCCACGGCGTTGACCATCTTGTGGCCGTCCTTGGTGATGCCGATCCGTTCGTATTCCTTGCCGATGATATAGCCGGCGATGTTCTGGAGAAACAGGAGGGGAATGCCCCGTTTATCGCAAAGCTGAATAAACTGGGTGGCCTTCAGGGCGCTGTCGGAAAAGAGAACCCCGTTGTTGCCGAGGAGGCCCACGGGAAAACCGTGGATATGGGCCCAGCCGCAGACCAGGGTCGGACCGAACAGGGCCTTGAACTCCAGGAACTCGCTGCCATCCACCAGCCGGGCGATGACTTCCCGCACCTCGTAAGGGGTATTGATCCGCTGCGGCACGATCCCGTAAAGCTCCTGGGGATCGTACAAAGGCGGCCTTGCAACCCTTTGTCCAATTTCCGGCTTGCTGACCGGGGGCAGGTTTTTAACGATCTGGCGGATGATTTCAATACAGTGCGCATCATCCTCGGCGAAATAGTCGGAGACCCCGGACTGGCGGCAGTGGACATTCGCCCCGCCCAATTCGTCGGCCGTTACTTCCTCGCCGGTGGCCGCCAGCACCAGCGGCGGACCGCCCAGGAAAATGGCCCCGGTCCCTTTGACGTGGACCACCTCGTCGCTCATGGCCGGAATGTAAGCCGCTCCGGCCGTGCACAGGCCCATGACCCCGCAGATCTGGGGAATGCCCATCTTGGAAATAAGCGCCTGGTTGTAAAAAATCCTGCCGCCGTCGTCGAGGTCAGGAAAAATCTCCGATTGGAGCGGCAGATAAGCCCCGCCGGAATCCACCAGGTTGATTACCGGCAACCGGTTCTCCAGGCAGATCGTCTGAATGCGCAGGCCCTTTTTGACGCCCAGGGGATAGATGGTCCCGCCTTTGATCAAGGGATCGTTGGCGTGAACCAGTACCTCCCGGCCCTCGACCACCCCGATCCCGGCCACGATCCCGGCGGCGTGGACCTTTTTGTCATAAAGATCATAGGCCGCCAGGGGGGCGATTTCCAGAAAGGGGGTCTGGGGGTCCAGCAGCAAGTCCAGCCGTTCCTGTACCGAAAGCTTCCCCTGTTCCCGCTGCCGGGCCAGGGCCTTTTCCGAGCGGTCCCCGTGGGCCTGGCGCAGGGCTTCGTTCAGCCGGGCCACCAGGGCCTCGTTGTGGGCGTAGTTCTCCCGGTACTCCGCAGACTGTTTATCGATCCTGGTTTCAATTACATCCATCGTTTAATCGATCCTGATATAAGGCCTTCTGAGCTTAAACTCGAAATTCGAAATTCGAAACAAATTCAAATCTTCAAAATTCAAATGACCGAAACCCGGGTTACGGAGTACCCCCGTTGGTGGATCCGCTGCGCTTGATCCACCCTACATTGTTGCCACGGTCTTTAATTTTGCATTTTGCATTTTGCATTGGGTTTGATTTTAAGCGAACTTCTTCAGACACTCATCGGCAATCCGCATCCGCAGCACTTCCGAAGTCTCGCCCGCCACCGGACCGAAGCGGGCCTCCCGGAACCGGGCCTCGATCCCGGCTTCACCCAGATACCCGTCCAGGGCCGTAATCTGCATGGCCCCGCGGGTTACTTCCTCCGCGGCCTCGGTGATAAAGACTTTGGCGGCGGCGGCTACGGTGGCGGCTTCCGGAACGGCGGCCTCCAGCATCCAGGCCGCGCGATAAGCCAAAAACTGGGAGGTCTGCAGCAGGGTGAACATATCGGCCAGGCGGTAGCGGATCTCCTGCTGGGCCAGGGGCGGCTTGCCCCCTTCCCCGGTCCGGGCCGCGCAGGCCCTGGCGCTGAAAAGGGCCTGGTGCATCACGCCCAGGGAGGATACGGCAATGGCCAGGTTTTCCCGAATCCGCAGATCGGACAAAATCTCCTCCGGTTCGAAGAAACCCAGGACTTCTTCCTCCCGAACCGGACAGGCCAACAGCTTCACTTCGGCCAGGGCGGCCTGTTCATAGCCCAGGATCCGGCCCGGATTCGACACGGCCAGCCCATCGCTGCCGGATGGTATCAGGAAGAGCCCCAGACGGCCCCCCGTCATGGCCGGGACCACCAGCCAGTCGGCCAGTCCCCCGAGGACGACCCCTTTCTTGGTGCCGGTCAGGAAATAGCCCCGGCCGTCTTGTTCGGCTTGGGTGGCGATCCCCGCAGCGGGGAAGTTACCGAGCGCTTCCCGGAGGGCTACCGTTCCCAGCAGGTCTCCCTGGAGCAACGGCGCCAGATAGCGTGCCTTTTGGGCCTCGGTGCCGTAGCGGGCCAGCACCCCCCCGGCCAGGCGAATGCTGGTCTCCAGGCCTAAATAAAGCGCCGGGACCCGGCGGGCCAATTCCTCACCGGCCAGTACGATCGTACTGTAATCGGCGTAAGGAGCTCCCCCAATCGGGTCCGAACTTGTTCCGAGTTCGAGATAACCGCTGCCCCTCAGTCCCCCCAGCAGGTCACGATAGACCTGATACAAGTCTTCCAGGGAGAAATCCTCCGGCAGCGCGAACGGCTCGGGCTCCCCGTCCATCAGGCTCCGTATATTTTTCCGAACCTGCTCTTGTCCGGCATCCAGGTCGAAATTCATCCGCTGGTCCTCGATTTACATCAATCGGGAAATAATCATTTTTTGAACCTCGGAAGTCCCGCCGCCGATGGGCGCCAGGCGGCTGTCCCGAAAGATCCGCTCCACGTCATATTCATGGCAATAACCGTACCCCCCGTGAATGAGGACGGCATTGTTGGTTGGAACCAGGCTCCAGTCTCCAACAAACAACTTGGCCACCGCCGCCTCCAAGTGGTTCAGGGGCCGCCCCTGGTCTTTACACCAGGCAATCCGGTAAATCAGGGGCCGGACCGCTTCCAGGAAAATCCGGATATCGGCGAGTTTATGTTTCACGGCCTGGAACTCGGCGATGGGACGACCGAACTGGACCCGTTCCCGGGCGTAACGGCAGGATTTCTCGAGGATAAAGTGCATGGCCCCGATAAAAGGGGCCATTAGGGTGCTCCGGTCCCATTCCACGGTCTCCATGGCCATCAGGAAACCCAGCCCCTCCTGGCCTAGGAGGTTCTCCGCCGGAACGGCGCAATCCTCAAAAAACAGGGCCGAGGTATAGGAACTGCGGACTCCCATCTTGTTTAATTTATTGCCGGCCGAAAAACCCGGAGTGCCTTTTTCCACGATGAAGGCCGAAAGGCCTTCATGCCGTTCTCCGGCGCTGGAGGTCCGGGCGTAGACCACGGCCACGTCGGCAATGGGGCCGTTGGTGATGAACATCTTGGAGCCGTTCAGGATGTAGCCATCCCCCTCCTTGACCGCCCGGGTGGCCAGGGCCGAGACATCGGAACCGGCCCCCGGCTCGGTCAGCCCCATGCAGCCGATCCAATCCCCGGCGGCCAAACGGGGGACATATTTTTTCCGCTGGGCCGCGGTGCCGTGGCGGAAGATGGTATCGGCGCACAGGTAGGTGTGGGCGCCGTAGGAAAGGGTCAGTCCTCCGTCTACACCGGCTTCGCCCAAGGCCTCGGCGGCCAGGACCGAGGTCACCACGTCCGCTCCGCTGCCACCGAACTCCTCCGGGAAGTGGAGACCCAGAATGCCGAACTCGCCCAGCTTACGGAAGGATGCGTAGTCGAATTCGCCTTTCAAATCGTGTTCCCGGCAACGGGGAACGATTTCCTTGCGGGCAAACTTGAGCACCTGTTCTTTGAACAAAAGCTGTTCTGCGGTGAAGGAAAAATCCATCTAGACTCCGCGCAGGGTAAATTATCTAAAAAATTAAGTAATTTACATTACACACTGAAATAACGGCACCAATAAATTCAAAATCCGAAGCACGAAATTCGAAACAAATTCGAAGGTTCAAAACTCAAATGACCAATACAACTTCCCCCCTCCCCAAAAGGATTATCCCACATGATGTTCTTCCCAAAATGGATCGCGGAGGTTTTGAAGCCCGGGGTTTCGAATTTTGAATTTCGAGTTTAACTTTAGAGTTTAGCTCCTTCTTGACCGCTCTTTTGAGCTCCATGCAGAAAGACCTCCAGCAGACTGGTGGTAATTCGCTCTTTCTGTTGATCGTTTTTTATTTTTTGGTTGCCGTAGACCATGACCGAGATAAAGGTCTCCATGGCGCCTAAAAAAATATAGGTCAGATAATGGGCCTCGATATCTTGGCGTAAGCAGCCGGCCTCCTGACCGTCGGCCATGATCCCTTCGGTGATGACCATGAATTTTTTGAAGTATTCCAACCGGGGCTTGAGGTTGCTGGAAGAACGGGAAATCTCGTTGATGAAGATATGGATCAGGTCCGGATTATTCTGGTAGGTGTCCAGGAAATACAGGATTATTTTGCGCAACCTTTGATAGAGGTCCTCTTTCCCGCGCTGGGTCTCCTCCATCAAGCGGTACAAGTCCTCCCACCAGAGGTTCAGAATGGCGTTGAACAGCCCTTCCTTATTGCGATAATAATGATAAACCAGACCGTAAGAAATCCCGGCCTGGGCCGCTATGTCGGCAATGCGGGCTTTGTGAAACCCTTTCTGCCGGAAAACCTTCAGGGCGGCCTCAAAGATAACCGTTTGTTTTTCCAGACGCAGTTGTCCGTTACCTTTCTTCATCGACCGTCACCTATCAAGTTTTGATTGATTTGTCAATCAATTTTTTTTACTTTGACGGAACTGACGAGGATGGGCCGGGAAGACTTTGGTTCCCCCGAGAAGGCTGAAACCTCCCCTGGTGCTTATTTAGGGCTAACCAAAAAAATTTGAATTTTTTTTGGTTGGAAAAAAACCACTGAACAAGAACCCAAGAGAATGTAGTTTTTTTATTTAGATTCTTACAGCCATTGTTAGAGACAAATTCTCAGAACAATGGCTGTAAGAATCTAAACTATTTAGTGTCCATCCGGAAATGGACAATTTCAAAGGTCTGGTTTTAGAGCAGGGAACGCAAATTGATTATCAAGAATAAATTATCCTGCTCGATTCAGGATCAACCGACGATATTTGTTAAATCGGGAAAAAATCAGCCTATT
>JACRCK010000070.1 GCA_016219065.1 Deltaproteobacteria bacterium | reverse complement strand
GACGATCCGTTGGTAATATGAGCCGTTGATCTTTACGGCATTCAGGGTGTTCCAGGTAATGGCCCCGAAAAAAATCAAACCGATCACACTGATTAACGGGATCGAGAGAAGTTTTAATTTTAGGCTCATGTTTTTCCTCCCCTGGCTTGTTCCACTTACAATTTAACAATTTTCAATTCAACAATCTATTCGGCAAGGGAGTAAAAAAAATGAAGAAAAAACCTTGTTTTCGGAGTGTTGTAAGTAAAGCTAATTTTTTAAGATTATTATTATCCCATTGTCTCATTCGGGGGAAAAGGGAGTAAAGGCAAACCGCGACGCTAAGGCCACAGGCCGTGCCTTCCTTGGCAAAATGACCCCGCTCCTTCTCAACAGCCAGCTTGGCAACCGCTCCGTTTTTCCTGATGATCCGCCCGGCTTTCCACTTCCACCAAACTGCAGTGGAAGTCGCAGGTCTCGCCCTGGTCGGTGAGCCGCTGGCTGGTGAGCTGGTTGGCGCCCTGGCCGCCGGGTGCGAACCTCGGCCAGTGCAGGCCTTCCGCCACCAGCAGTTTGGGTACCAAAGGGGTGTCGGGATGAGCGTTATTCGGGCGAGATTGCCGTTATACTGTTTTTCATCATGTGATGGGATCAGGCACTTTTCTTCTGGAAACCCGGGCTATGGACGATGCCCAGCAGGCCATCGATCGACAGGTCTTCATCCAGCGAAGGCCAGTGGATTCCATAGCCGGATGGGGATACTTCAAAGTTGTTTCGTTCCCTATCAGAAGCCCCGGCCAGCGTGGGAGAAATCTCCTGTAGGGGAAATTTTTTTTCCTCACCGTCTATGGTGAGTAGCAGCCAGTTACCCCGGAAGTTAAGATTCTCAAGCCGATGATAGGATTTCATGGCTGTTGTCTCCTCTGAAATTCTGCCCATTGTTCTTCGATATATTCGAAATGTTCAAAGATGATCTTCCTGATTTCCCGATGATCCCTTGCAGACATGTTGAAGGCGAAGGCCTCCTCGATTTCGAATGTGTCGCTTTTCAGCCAGTATTTGCATTCCATGTCCCCCTTTTGGCAGTGGACGTGGATTGGTTCCCGCCCTTCGTTGGCATAAAAGAAAAGACGCCACCCGAGGATCATGAGAATGGTTGGCATGGATCATCCCTTTCAGTTTCGGTATATTTTACTCCAAGGGATCGTAAAATAGAACAGGTTTATTGGCTCGGTCATGCCCCTGACATTTTGGGCGGGCAAGGGTCACGCCTTCGTTGGTCCCTAACGCCCTCCCCAAAAGGCGGGTACGGGCGACAGGGGGACTGGCGGTGGTCGCCGGTCGCCGCCCCGGGACACACCGGCAAAGGCCTCCATTGTGACCTGGCCCGGCGATCCTGCAAAGGCATCGGGCTTGACCCGCGTCCGGTCAAGGACAATCCCGGATGCGGGCCAAGCCCTGCGGTTCAGATTGGATTCTTGCAGTTCCCCCGTTTCAGGGCAAGACGAAAACAGTTTTAAACCGGATAGGAGGTCTTCCCGTCTTCCCCCATTTCCCGGATCAAGCCGGCCGGCCGATAACGGGGGCCATGCCGCTTTTCCAACTCCAGCAGTTTTCCAGCTTCGCTTCGTTGGCTATGTTCCTGAGAGGGGGATGATCGGGCAAACCGCGACGCCAAGGCCACAGGGCGTGCCTTCCTTGGCAAAATGACCCCGCTCTTTCTCAATAGCCAGTTTGGCAACCGTTCCGTCTTTCCTGATGATCCGCCCGGCTTTCCACTTCTACCAAACTGCAGTGGAAGGCGCAGGTCTCGCCCTGGTCGGTGAGCCGCTGGCTGGTGAGCTGGTTGGCGCCCTTGCCGCCGGGTGAGAACCTCGGCCAGTGCAGGCCTTCCGCCACCAGCAATCCGGGTTGGGTGTCCGAGGTTACTTGCGCATACAGGCAGAACTCGCCCCGGTCATTGAAGACCCGCACCAGGTCCCCCGGACGGATGCCGCGGTCCCCGGCGTCCCGGGGGTGGATCAGCACCCTGGCCGGGCCGGCCAGCTCCCTGATCTCCGGGATCTCATTGAAGGCCGAATTGAGAAACAGATGGTGGGGAGGGGTGATCAGTTCCAGTTCACTTCAAAGGAACTGGCCCCGGGAAGGATGATGTCGGCAAACAGGGCGGTATCGGTCATAAACAGTTCGTGCACGACCAGGAAAAGGTCCTCCCGCTTCAGCCCTTCGAGCACCAGGGCCGATTGGGGGGCCACTGCGGCCGGGTTGCTCATGTAGTTGTAGAGCAGCTTGATGGGCGGGGCCTCCAGCCTGGTCAGGGCGTCTCCCAGTTGGACCATGTTTACCGCCCGGGTACCTTTCGGGCAAAGATCCGGGCGGGTCAGGCGGGTAAGGTTCGCCGGACCGCCCCCCAAGGATCGGGTGATGCCGCCTCCGGGCTTTTGGAAGGCCCCCACCAGGGCGGGCAGGCAGGCGATGGTGCGCAGGGCCATGGCTCCGCGCAGTTGCCTGGCCGGACCCCAGCCGGTGCGGATGAAGGGCGCCCGGGCCTGGCCGTAGGCCACGGCCAGGCCCTGAATTTCGTGGGTCGGGACACCGCAGATCGCCGCGGCCTTTTCCGGCGGATATTCGGCCGCCCGTCGGGCCAGTTCGGCGAAGCCCACCGTGTGGTCGGCCAGAAACTGCCGGTCGATGAGCCCTTCCTGGATCAGCACCTGCATCAGGCCCAGGGCCAGGGCCGCGTCGGTCCCGGGCCTGGGCCTGAGGTGCAGGTCCGCCTTCTTGGCCGTGCGGGTGCGGTACGGGTCGATCACCGCCAGCCGGGCGCCTTTTTCCCGGGCCTTGCCGAAAAAGGGCCAGGCATGCACATTGGTGGTGAGGGTGTTGCTGCCCCAGATGATGATGAAATCAGAATCCACAACGGATTCGAGGTCCGTACTGGGTCCGGAGCCCAGGGTGGCCTCGAAGCCGGCCGTGGCCGCAGGCCCGCAGATGGTGGCCAGGAGGCGGCTGGCCCCCAGCATGTGGAAAAAGGCGTGGCCGGCATGGCGCTGAACCAAGCCCATGTGCCCGGCGTAGAGATAGGGCAGGATGGCTTCCGGGCCGTGTTCGGCACAGACCTCCTTGATCCTGGCCGCCACCCGGTCCAGGGCCTCCTCCCAGGTGATGGGCTGAAACCGGCCCTCCCCCTTGGGCCCGCAGCGCAGCAAAGGGGTGAGTATCCGCTCTTCGTTATGGACATGTTGGGGGAAATAGCCGGCCTTCCTGCAGATGAAGCCCCTGGTAAAAGGGTGATCGGGATCGCCTTTCACCCGGGTTATCCGGCCCTCCTCCACCTTGGCCAGCAGTCCGCAGGTATCCGGGCAGTCTTTGGTGCATACAGAAGGCTTCCACATGAGAGGGTTTCTCCTATAAAATAAAGACGAACATCCAACATTCAACATTCAACGTCCAACATCGAATTTAAAAACGTAGGGCGGGCGTCTCGCCCGCCGGCCAGGTAAGGGCAATGACTGCTTGGTGCCCCCGGTAAGATTTAGTGCCCCATTCCGACCCGGAAGGCCGAGCGGTCGGCGGGGACGCCGACGAACGACCAGACTGGGGTAAAATTTTCATGCTTCGCAGTGCCCACCCCGGGCATGGCTGTTTACTGAATGCCGGATTTTTAATAACCGTTTTCTAATCTTTTCTCGTTTTAGCCGATTTTTGCCTATAGTAGCGTCTCCCGGCAGTGTCGTTAAAAAGAAAAGGACGCTGATCTCATTCCTGGTTTCCTGGAAGCCGAAGAGAACGCCCAAACCCAAGTGGATCCCTTAGTTATGCCGCCTCCCCCAAGGTTCTGTAAGGTTGAATGAGCACTTCAGCGGAAAGGCCCAACCCTTTGTGGAGATTCCGAATCATCTCCATAGTGAGCGGCCGTTTCCGATTCAGAATCTCTGACACGCGGGCACGGCTGCCGATAAAGGGCTCCAAATCGCAACGGGTAAGCCCTCGGCTTTCCATATGATACAAGATAGCCTCAACCGGGTCGGGAAGGGGAATGGAATGGTGCCTCTCCTCGTAGGCTTCAATCAGCGTTGTCAAAACCTCAAGGCGGTCTGACTCGTCCGTGCCGGGTTTGGCGTCAAAGAGACGCTCAACCTCTCTAAGCATGGCTTCGTAGTCGGCTTCCGTCTTTATCGGCCTTACTCTCATATCCTGATCCTCCTTCAAACTGTGGCTGTGTCGATCCGGTCATATTCCTGCTGGGTGCCGATAAATCTGAATTAGAAGTAATATGCCAATGTTCCCGTATCGGGAGCAAGCGAAAAATCAAGTTTTAAACCGGATAGAAGGTCCTCCCGGGTTCCGCCATTTCCCGGATCAGGGGCTGCCGGTTGGTAGCGAGGACCGTAACGTTTCTCCAGCTCAAGCAGTTCCTCATAGTTGCAAACGATTTCTAAAAATAGACCCATAAAATAGCATAAAACCTCAACGAATTGGTCGCTTCGTGGGTGTTGGAAAAAGCCACGAAGGGTGAAATCTTCCGCTTATTAAATTAATTTGACAATCTGGAAATTTCAGGATAGGAATTCATGAAGATCGAATATTGAATTTTAATAAATGGCAACCTTTAACCAAAGGAGTGTCGATGGAAGAATATTACCCCATTTCTTTTTTAGAGAAGTGGGGTTTTTTTATTAGTGGAGATGATATCGCCGTAGTTCATGGGTGATGAAACCTGGGTAAGGGGTTTTTGGGGATAGAGCCACTGCCGGATAAAAATGCGGCGTTGACCCCAGTCGGGGCCCTGTCCCGGCCGGCTTCGCCTCTGGCGTCGCCAACCAGGCCATAGAACCCGTTGTCACTGGCTTTCATGGGCCTGCGCCCCCATAAGCTGCGTGCCACGGGTCGACACCGCATTGGGCTGAAAAGGAGATCGGAGCATGTCATTCATAGTTACTCTGACAACGCAAGAGGGTATAGTCATGGCTAGCGATAGCAGACTAACCATCAATGGTATCAGGATGGTCGATGGTAAGCAGGTCATTGATCCAGCGGTTAGCCAGAGCGATACTGCCTATAAAACATTCCTTGCAGGGGAAGCGGCTGGCATTTCAACCTTCGGGGCGGCCACGGTCAAAGGTGTTCCGCTCAGCGGCTACATTGATGCTTTCTTACTGGAGAAATTAGAACCATCCACACACGTCGAACAAATTCCGTCTCTTCTAATCGCTTACATGAAGTCACTGCCCGAAATCATTGATGCTGGATTCCATGTCGCTGGCTACACAACAAAGGATGGCAAGAAGGCAGCCTAAGTATCACGTGTATATTCGCTCAGTGGGAAGATCGACAATTTCGTGCCATCCCAGCAATTGAGAGGTGTTATTTGGGATGGCGAGTCAGATGTCATGATTCGCATTCTCTATTCTGACATTTTTAGGAAGGATGCTGAAGGGAAGTACAGTGAAATAGCCCACTATGG
>JACRCK010000069.1 GCA_016219065.1 Deltaproteobacteria bacterium | reverse complement strand
TCAACCCTAATAGTTCTTTATCCTTCTTCCTTAATTTTTTTAATTTTTTATCGAGACCTGTCTTAACAGCCAGTTGATACATTACCGTAAACCGTAATGTTTGCCAAAATCCTTCACCATTATCGATTGTTCAGAGTCGATTACATCCATTTTCCTAACAAAATCCTCCCTTAATTCAGGTTCTTCCGAGAGTATTTTTTTTATTTTACTGAGGTCCTGCTCAATCGATAACATCTTTTTATAGATCGTTTCCAGAGTAATTTCCATATCAGACTCCACCGATTACAATTTCATCCCGACCCCTTAAGGTTATTCATATTATCATTCGGTTGATCCGGGATCAACTTTTTTGATTCGGATGAGGGCCTTAACCTCAGTTCTTCGTCTAATGCGGGACGTTGGTGTTGAAAGTTCTTGACGAGTAAGACGACGAAAGACAGAACCTCAGAGCCTCAGAACCTCGGAGATCAGAGCCTCAGAGGGCAGAACCTCAGAGCCACAGAGATCAGAACCGCAGAAAAAAATAGAGAGGTCAGAGCTTCAGAATAAAGGGGTGGGGGTTTTTTAGCATCGATCCCAGCATCTTCCCTATTTCATTACACTTTTCTTTCAAACGGGGATAATCGTTTTCCTTTAAGTAGCCACAATCTTTGGCAAAATCCAGCCAAGTGTCTGTCTCACTATTCTCTCCGTCACAATCGGTTACCTTCATAATGAAATGAGAAGCATACCTCCTTTTAGCCCAGGCCTCGCGAAGGGTGTCAGAGCCTCAAATAGCCCGGGAAAGATCGGAGGACGGCATAAGACCGGAGGACAGATGACAGAGGACGGAAGACAGAGGTCATCAAACACAACATGGCAAACCGTCTCAACGCTATTAAAGATTATAAGCTGCGGATCCTGACCCGGCCCGGCTCTAAGACAGCGAAAGCGTTTAACAATTCCTTTTGATGATTGCTTATCAGTTCCAATACGGCTTCTATCATCAGGGACCTGGAGCCCGCTGGATATCTTATCAACAATACCCCCGAAGTTTGCCTGCCATGGGCAAATACCCACTCTCCAAAGTCTTTGTCTTCCGTCAGGAGTAGCTGTCTTTCATGAGCAGCAGCTTCCAGCACCTCGGAATCGGCGGCAGAAGGTCTCGTTTCGGCAACAGCCGTCACTTGGTATCCCGCAGAACGGAGAGCCCGGACGATGGCAAAATCGCAGCTCTCATCCGCCAGCAATCGCAGTGTTTCATCCTTCAATCAGAGGTTCCCGTTTTCAAATAAATCACTTTTTCATTGCCAATTAAATCGGCGGCATAGATCAAGGCGGCCTGGATAGCCTCTTGAGAAAGATTAGGGTAACCCTCAATAAGATCCCCCATCGTCGCCCCTTCCCCAAGCTTGCGGATAATCAATTCTACAGGGATGCGGGTCCCTTTAATAACCGGTTTTCCCAACATTATCTCCGGGCGGATATCAATCCATTCTTCCCTGGTGATCATCGGTCTCCCTCCATGAAAATGTGATCTTAATTTTACCATAAACGGCATCCCAAACGCTAAAGCTTATTTACAAAATATGCCTCGTTCTCCTGGACTTGAGGACGGAGAACAACCTGATGACGGATGACGGAGGACAGATGACGGATAAAGACAAGACGACGAAAGACCGGATAAAGACCGGACAAAGACCGGATGACAGATGACAGAAGACGGAGGACGGCATAAAAACGGATGACAGGGGACAGAGGACAGCATAAGACCGGATGACGGAGGACGGAATTCAGAGATCGGAGCCACAGAGGTCAGCGATCAGTTCCTCTTTCTTGGTGCTTCGTCCTTTTCGAATATTTGTCTGTTATCTTATTTACTCAAAAAATTCTTCCACCGTCATGCCGGCATCCTGGATTAAATCCCTCTCCCTAACATCATTTCACCCATTTTTCCAGATTTTCCTATTGAAATCAACATCCCGACGGAGCTTGCAGGAATCAGAGATAAGTTGCTCCCTCTTCGTTAAGAGAAAGTTAGGCGGCACCGGAGCCTTTTAGAGCTGCGGGTATTGTCAATATTAAAATCTTGAGATCCAGCCAGAAGGACCATTGATCAATATATTCCATGTCCATTTTCATCCATTCAGAAAAGGAGACGTTGCTGCGGCCGTTGACCTGCCAGAGGCAGGTCATGCCCGGTTTGACGCTGAAGCGGCGGCGGTGCCAGTCCCGGTCGAAACCGTTGTAGTCCCGGATGGGCAGGGGCCGGGGGCCCACCAGGCTCATCTCCCCCTTCAGCACGTTGATCAACTGGGGCAGTTCGTCGAGGCTGGCCTTCCGCAGGTATTTTCCGAAGCCGGTGACCCGGGGATCGTTCTTGATCTTGAAGGCCGGGCCGTCCACCTCGTTCAGCCCTTCCAAGGCCGCGATCTTCTCCTCCGCATCATTCACCATGGTCCGGAATTTGTAGAGCCGGAAGACCCTTTTGTGGAGCCCCACCCGGTCCTGAACGAAAAAAACCGGCCCCGGGGAAGTGCATTTGATCAACAGGGCCACCACCAGGAAAAGCGGGGAGAGCAGGACCAGCAGCGCCAGGGAAACGACGAAGTCCAGCCCATATTTAACCAGTACGGGCAGCCCCTCCATCCGCCCGGTGGAAACGGTGATGAAGGCCCCTTCGTCGAACTCCTCCGGCTTGATCCGACCCAGCTTCAGGTTGAAGATGTCCGACAGGAAGCGGACCAGGATCCCCTGCCTCTCGCAGTCGGCCACGATCTGGGAGATCTGCTGGTAAAAGGACTTGATGGGCAGGCAGATCACCACCTCGTCCACCGTCACAGACCGGAGCAGGTCCGGCAGGGTATTGAAATCGGCTACCAGGTGGTGGCCCGATTTTTCGAAGCCCTTCATTCCGGTTCCCTCGTCCACGAAGCCCAGCAGTTTGTAGCCGAATTCTGGTTTCTTTTGAATACGGTTGACCAGGCGCAGGGCCCGGGGGTTGGTGCCGACGATGAGGATGTTCCGCAGGTTCCGGCCCCTTGTCCGGACCTTCTCCAGGGCCTTTTTCAGCGCCACGCGGGAGGCCATGGTCCCGGCGGCCCCGGTAACCGAGAAGACAACCAGGAAAAGGCCGTTGATCAGCCGGATATCGAAAACCAGCTCCCCCAAAAAGAGCACCAATGTCCCTAAGACGAAGGCCTTGATGATCTGCAGCGCATCCTCCGGGATGGAGGTGAGGCGCCTGGAATGATAGAGCTTGAAAAATACAAAGATCAGGTGCCAGACCAGCAGAAGGCCCAGGAAGATCAGCAGGTTGGAAACCCGGATGCGCATGGTCAGCACCTGCTCGAAGGAAACGCCCTTCATCTCCCGGGAGTTGACCCAGGCCGCAAAAAGAAAATAGCCGACCAGGGCCGCCAGGTCGAAGAGCTGGAGGGCGTCGAGGAGTATTTTGCGGCGAAAGGGGACCATGGTCTTTTTAGCTTATAGAATAAAAAAAGGGTTCAAGGGTTCAAGGGTTCAAGGGGTCGAGGGGTCGAGGGGTCGAGTGAACGGCGATAACATGAAAATCCTTAAATACAGGGGTCATCCTTAAATACAGGGTTCAAGGGTTCAAGGGGTCGAGTGAACATACATAGTAGTAACCATTGACTATAAAGTTGCACGGGATGAGCGTTTGGTTTCTAAGGATTTGATGAGCGCTTTGAGCATCCTTTCGACCTCGCCGATATTGTCCTGGATTGCTATTCCCTGGCCCCGGATATAGTCCAAATCCATTGATAAAAGTATCTGAGTCTCCAGTTCACAAACGGACCCATAGGATATATAGAGTGACCTCAGGTAGTCGGGGGTAGTCCTCCTCCCATAGCCCTCGGCGATATTACAAGGAATGGATAAGGCTGCCCTTCTCATCTGGGAGGTAAGGCCATAAATTTCTTCCCGCGGATAACCTTTGGTAACCCTATAGATCATCAGGCACAACTGGTAGGCTTTCTGCCAAACCGTCAACTCTTTAAAACTTTTCAGCATCTCTTTTCCCCCCTCGATTTACTCCCATCCCTTGTTTTCACTCTCCCCCCTGAACCCCTGTTTTTCTTGTCTTTCACTTGACCCCTTGACCCCTCGACCCCTTCCTCTACAGTCTTTTATAAATACTCTTCGGTATATAAAACTTCCTTTTATTGAAAACCACCCCCAGGAGGTTCCCCCCGTTCTGCTGGATCTGCTCCTTGGCCTTTTCCGCCACCGGGCCCCGGGTGCGCTCGGCTTCCAGGACCAGGATCACGCCGTCGGCCCTGCGGCAGAAGGTCAGGCCGGCCGCGGATGCCGAGAGGGGCGGGGAATCGACGACGACCAGCTCGAACTGCTCCCGCAGGCGTTCCCACAAGGGGTCGTAGACCTCGGACTCCAGAAAGTGGAGGAGGGTTCTCTCCTCCCGGGCCGCCAGGCTCACGGTCAGGCCGGACCTCCGGTCCTGGAAAAAGGCCCTTTCGATCTTCCCCCCGTTCTGGACCGCCTCCTCCAGGCTGTAGCCCGCCGGATTGCCCCAGGCCAGGAGGGGTATGCGATTGTCCGGGTCCCCCTCGACGAACAGGACCCGTTTCCCCAGCCGGGCCGCCGAGAACCGGGCGAAATCCCGGGCGATGGTGGAGGTCCCCTCCCCGGGGTGACACCCGACGAACTGGACGATCTTCTTTCGGGACTGGCCCATCAGGGCCTCGATGTTCTGGTAAAGCGTAGCCATTTCTTTCTCCGCCTTTAGTTCCAAGGCCAGGGGCTGGGGCCCTTCCACCGGCGCCGCGGTTGGGACCGCTTCCGGAAGGGGTCTGGGCAGGGACAGGGTCGGCATTTCTTCCGGCTGCGAGGCTTCCGGTTTTGAGACCGGCGCCGCTTCCGGCACCCCGGTCACCAGTTGCAGGTTCTTCCGTTTTTTCTCGGCCTCCAAGAGGGCCTGGTAGATTTTACCCACAGAATCTCCGATTTAGCTGATAGTTCATAGTTCATAGCTCATAGTTCGTAGTAAAAGATGGTTAGCTGATGGCTCTAGGAGCTATTCTTTGCTATGAGCTACCAACTACGAGCTAATGTGCTATTCCCATTTCGGGAAAACGATCTTCTGCCCCACCAAAATCTTGAGGTCTTCCTTGATCCTGGGGTTGTGTTGGCGGACCAGGGCCCACAATTCAGGGTTGCTGGTCCCGTAGACTTCCAGGATCATCCGGTAGAGGTTTTGCCCCTGTCGAACGGTCCGCGTCTGGGGGAAGGGCCCGGTGCTTTCCTGGAGTCGGCCGTCTTCCTTTGCCGGAACCGGCGGATCTTCGACCAATGGCGGTCCCGTTTCCCGGGCAACCGGAAGGGAGGTCGGTCGATCCGCAGCCGGCCCCAGGGTTTCCCGGCCGGGAGGCGTCCGAGGCCCCGACGGGCTCAGGTCTTCTTTTTCCTCCGGCTGCTTCTGCAAAGCCGGGAGGAAATCTTCCCTTTCCAGCGCGGCCCCGTTCCGGGGGCCGGCCGTGTCCGCCGGATTCAGGGGAACGGTGACGCGCGAAACGGGCACCGGGGAGCGGTAATAGACCGACACCCCCAGGGCCGCCAGGGCCGTCAGCAGGGAAACCAGGACCATCGCGGGCGCCAGACGCCTGAAAAACGCAGGCCGCCCCCCTTCCTGGTCGGCGATGATTTCCCGGACCACCTTCACATTGACCGGCTTCTGCTGATAGCCGAACCCGGTTACCAGGGCATTGTCGGCCAGGATATTCAGGGCCCGCGGGATCCCCCGGGCCCGGCGGACGATCTCTTCCAGGGCCCGGGGAGTAAAGATCTCCTCGACCTTCCCGCCGGCCTTCTCCACCCGGAAATGGAGGTATTCCAGGCTTTCCTCGGGGCTCAGGGGAGACAGGGCGGCCCGAACGGCGATCCGTTGCCGGAGCTGCCGGAGCTCATACCGCTCGAGTTTGGCTTCCAGCTCGGGCTGGCCCACCAGCACGATCTGGAGCAGCTTGTCGGTGGGGGTTTCCAGGTTGGAGATCAGGCGGAGCCCCTCCAGGGTCTCCTCCGGCATGCCCTGGGCTTCGTCCACCAGCAGGATGACGCTGTTTCCCTGGGCGTATTCCTGAATCAATCCCTGGTAAATGCTGTCCAGGAGCACCTGGGTGTCTTCGCTGTCCGTCTCCAGGTCCAGTTCCCGGCCCAGGGCCCGCAGCAGGCCGGTGAAGGAAAAGCGGCTGTTGAAGAGGTAAATAATCTTTTCCCGGCTCTCCCCCCGCTGCTTGAGGAAGGCCTGCAGCAGGGTGGTCTTCCCCAGGCCCACTTCACCCACCAGGGCCATGAACCCCTTGCCCTGCTGCACCGCGTAGGAAATGGCCGCCAGGGCCTCCTGGTGGCCGGAGCTCAAGTACAGGAACTCCGGGTCGGGGGTGATCCGGAAGGGTTCGGTCTTAAGATTGTAAAACTCAAGATACATGGGTTAGTTCATAGCTCACAGTAAAGACCAGAGGACGGAGGACGGATAACAGAGAACGGAAAAAGAACGGAGAACGGAGGACGGAGGACGGATAACAGAGAACGGAAAAAGAACGGAGAACGGAGGACGGAGGACGGATAACAGAGAACAGAGGACAGAAAAAGAACGGAGGACGGATAACAGATAACGGAGGACGCACGGGGAATAGCTGATCGAGTTTCCATTTCTTATCCGTCATCTGTCGTCTGCTATCTGTCATCTGTTTTTTATCCGGCAGAAGGAGGAGGGTTTGTTGATCATGGTGCCGAGCATGCGGCCGATTTCCAGGCATTTTTCAAGGAGGCCCTATGAACTTCCGGTTGGATATACTTACAATTCAGGGCCGTGTCCAGCCAGTGCTGCGTTTCGGCCTGTTCGGCGTCCGAATCGCTCAGCTTGCTCATAAAATGGGCTTCGTACCGTCTTTTCTGCCAGGTCTCTGCCAAATTGGCGCCGAAAGCCCGGGATGGCCTGCGGATCTGGTGCTTTATCCATCCTCTGTCCTCCGTCCTCTGCCCTCTGTCTTCTGCTTTATCCGTCCTCCGTCCTCCGTCCTCTGCCCTCTGTCTTCCGCCCTCTGCTTTATCCGTCCTCAGTCTTTCATCGGTATCGCCACCAACACCGGCAACCCCAACCGCTGCTCCACGCTTTCCGGGGAGCTGAAGCGCTGGCTGGTGTATTCCGAAAGGAAGGCGAAGCCCAGACCGGAAACGGCCCCCAGGATGATGCTCAGCAGGATGTTCAGGGCCTTTTTGGGCTTGATGGGCTTGGAGGGGGCCACGGCGGCCTGGATGACGTTGATGTTGGCCAGCTTCTGGCGGTTCATCTCGTCGGAGATCCGGGCCTCCTCCTTCTTGTCCAGGTAGGTCTGGAAATTCTTGTCGTTGGTGGTGACCTCCCGCTTCAGCTCCTTGAGATCTTTTTCCTGCAGGTCGAGGGTTCTGATGTCCTGGTCCAACTGGGCGATCTGCATCTGCAGGGTCGCGGCCTTGGTCCGCAGGGAGACCTCCTCGGCTTCGGCCATGATGGCCACCTTTTCCGCCTCCTGGTAGACCGGGTTCCCGGTTCTCACCTTGCCGCCGATGGCCTCCTCCTGCTCTTTGAGGAAATCCCGGATGATCTGGATCTCTTTGCGGACGTTGACCAGGAGCCGGTTGTGGTCGGTGTACTTGGAGGAGAGGTCCTGTTCGCTCAACTGGAGGGTGAGGAGCTTGGCCCGGGCCTCGACGATGATCTTGTCCCGCTCGGTCTGGGTAAAACGGTCTTTATCGGCCAGCAGGGTCTTCATCTGCCCCCGCAGAGAGGCCAGCTTCTTGTCCACTTCGTCGATCCGGTTCTTCGTGCCCTTGAGGGTGGTGTCCAGCTCGGTCCGCTGGCGCAGCAGCAGGGTCCGCTGCTCCTCGAGGGAGAATACCCGGTTCTTTTGCTTGAAGGCCTCCAGGCGGTTCTCCGAGTTCTTCAGCTCCTGGTCGTAGCGGTTGGTCTGGCTTTCCAGGAAGGTCGATTGGGTCCCGCTGTGCACCTCCAGGTGCTTCTCCTTGAAGAAGTCCACCAGCAGGTTGACGGCCCGGGCGGCCACCTTCGGGTCCTGATGCTGAAAGGAGACCTCGATGACGCTGGACTTCTTGATCCCCTCGGCCGTCAGCTTCTTCTGGAAAGCGATCACTGCGGCTTCCATGGCCGTCATCCGGGCAGGGGGCTTCTCCACCAGATCCGGGTAGATATTCTTCAGCCCTATGGTCTTGATCACCCGCTCGACGAGGTCCCGGCTGGTGAGGATGTTGATCTCCGAGTTGATGGCCTCCTCCTGGTTGAAGGCGATGATCGGGGCCTTGTCCCCCACCTCGGCGCGGTAGATGAATTCCCGCCCAAACTTGACCAGGAGGCTGGAGTGGGACTCGTAGGTGGGGGCCATGAGGAAGGACCCCACGGTCACGGTGACGACCGTAGCCAGGAAGATGGTCAGGATGGCGGCCTTGCGCTTGAAGAGGATGGCCAGGAAATCGCGCAGGCTACCGCCCTTCGACTCCCGAATCAGGCTGAAATTCGTGTCTTCCATGGGACTCCTTGAGATAACAGGGTTCGAGGGTTCAAGGGTTCAAGGGTTCAAGTGAAAATCATTCCAAAAGGGGCCGTTCACGCTCACCCGGGCTCAGACCGACCCGGTCTGCCAGACCGAGTCGGTCTTAACCTGGGGTTTTACCCCTGAAGCGTTTTCATGCTTCGCGGGCCCGTCCCGGGGTTGCCCGGCTGGGCCAGGGCGGAGGAGGATAAACCCCCTCCCTGGTACAATAAACTATCCTTTTTTCACTCGAACCCTCGAACCCTTTTTAGTACGGCGCCAGATTATACGAAAACCCGAAGGGAATCGGGATATTCTTCCGGATATACTGGTCCACCCAGATGTTGATATTGGCGATAACTGACTTGGGCACATAGACGATGTCGGCCGGCTGCAGGGCCAGGTCCTGGGAAGGGTCGCTGCCGTCGATGGCCTTTTCCACGTTCACCACCATCGAGGCCGGACGGTTTTCCGGACCCCGGCGGATGACGATGACCTCGCCGGTCCGGGCCGTATCTTTCATCCCGCCCGCCGAGGACAGGGATTGGAGCAGCGTCATCGCCCCGGTCAGGGGAACCAGGCCGGGCTTGGTCACCTCTCCATCTACGTACACCTTCTGGGCGGTAAAGGACCGGACGATGACGGCAATCTCCGGCTGGCTGATCTGGGCCGCATATTGGTCCCGGAGGTGCTGGCGGAGCTGCTCCGGGGTCAGGCCGGCGGCCTGGACCTCGTGGACCAGTTGCAGGGAAATCCGCCCGTCCGGTCGGACGATCACCGACTCGTTCAATTCGGGGTGATAGAAGAGCTTGATGTCGAGGGCGTCACCGACCTGGATCCGGTAGTCCTGAACCGGGGCGCCCGGCTCCCCCGGGGCGGCCGCCAACGGGTTAGCAGTTAAAAACAGGCACAGGCCCAGGCTATAGAATAGAAACGAGATCTTTCTCATAAGGTGTCCTCAGAAGGCAAATAGGGGTTCAAGATTTTCAGGGGTCCAGGGATCGAGGGTGTTCCTTCCCCGGTCAGCCCAAAAATTGCAATCCGACCCGAAACTGGGGCCCCACGGCTTCGGACCAGCGGATGACCGAAAAAACCGGGACTTCCGCGCCCCCCCCCAATACGGGGAGCAACACTCTGATTACCTTGTCTTTTTCGAGTGTGCGGTCGAAAGTCAAGCCGATCCCGCCTTCGCTGATGTCGATCCCCATCCCCCGGCAGGGAACATTTACGTATCGATTCCCCTTGCCCGCCAGCAAGTCGAAACAAATCATATGGGGAAACTCGCTTCTTTGACTGGTCCTTTTTTCCATCCTTTTCCCCCCTCCATGGGATGCTTATTAGTATAAAAAGTTATGGAAAACAATCCCTCGAATGTAGGGTTTTCCAATTTTCAGGGGTAATAAAGTTAAATGCGAAAAAGGCGGCTTCCGGTTTGAAGTCGGGATTGGGGCTGTCGGCAAATTCTACTTGACAACTAATCGTTATTTTTATAAATGTAATTAATTCTGCTGATTTCGAATAAGGCTTTTTGTCTAGTCTTGATGGCCACAAATCCTACATAATGCCTGCTCCTGCAGGACATTTCGGAATTGCTCTTGAGGAAAATCAGGATTGGAGCCCATCGATCAGATTCTCAACAGACGAACCAATCCGGCTGTTTTAATTCTCGACCGGAATGACCGGCTCCTCTATTTCAACCGGGAGGCCCAGGCCTTCCTCCAACGGTCTTCGGGCACCCCCCCCCAGGCCGCCACCGAAGACCCGGTCGTTCCCGGGGAAATCATCGACCTCTGCCAAGGGCTGAAAGCTTCCCCTCCGGCGAAAACCGACCGATTCAACCTCATCCGGAAAAACCCGGGCGGATTGTTCTGCGCCAAGGCCCATTTCCTGAAACCGGCCGGGAACTCCAAGCAGCCGGACCACATTATCGTGGTCATCCAGCCGGTGGTCCAGTCCCATGTCGATTTAAAAAAGGTCCGGGAGGGCTACGGCCTGACCCGCCGGGAGGGCGAGGTCCTCAAACTGATCTGCGGTGGGTGCACCAATAAAGAGATTTCCGATCAATTGTATATCAGCGAATTCACCACCCGGGATCATTTGAAGAATATTATGCGCAAAATGGGGGTGACGTCAAGGAACAAGATTATCGCCATGATCGTTTGACTGAGTCTCTCGGCTTTCTTCCTCCCGTTAACCCCGCGCTGCCTGCACAAACCAATCCACCGTTATTTTCAATCCCTCGTCGCTGGAAAACTCCGGGGCATACCCCAGCAGTCTTTCGGCCTTGCCGATATCCGCCAGTGAATGCAGCACGTCCCCTTTCCGGAAGGGGCCGTACCGGGCTTCGATCCGGTTGAGCTCCGGAAAATATTCTCCCAGGCGGCGGCGAATCGTCAGAAAAAGGTCGTTCAAACTGGTCCGCCTCCCGCAGGCCACGTTGTACACCGTGTTCAGGGCCTCCGCCCTTTCCGCCAGGGCCGCCAGCAGGTTGGCCTGGACGGCGTTGTCCACGTAGCAGAAGTCCCGGCTGGTCGTCCCGTCGCCGTTGATGACCGGCTGTTCCCCGCGCTGCAGGGTTTCGATCCACCGGGGAATGACCGCCGCGTAGGCCCCCTGCGGGTCCTGCCGCCGGCCGAAGACGTTGAAATAGCGCAGGCCCATGGTTTCCATCCCGTAGACCCGGGAAAAAACATCGGCATAGAGTTCGTTGACGTATTTGGTCACGGCGTAGGGGGACAGGGGGCGGCCGATCCGGTCTTCGACCTTGGGCAGCGCGGGTTCATCGCCGTAGGTGGAAGAGGAAGCCGCGTAAACGAAGCGCCTCACCCCGCCGTCGCGGGCGGCCAGGAGCATATGGACAAATCCGTCCACGTTGGCCTGGTTGGTGGCGATCGGGTCGTCCAGGGAGCGGGGAACGCTGCCCAAGGCGGCCTGATGGAGCACGTAATCCACTCCCGAACAAAGGCTTTTACAGGCCTCCAGATCGCGGAGGTCCGCTTCGACGAAACGGAATCGGCCCCACCGCTCGGGTCCTACCAGCCGCCGGACATCCTCCAGGTTGATCCGCCGGCCGGTTATAAAATTATCCATACCGACCACTTCCTGGTTGAGCTGCAATAATTCCTCCACCAGGGCCGAACCGATAAACCCCGCCGCCCCGGTCACCAGCCACTTCCGGGGCTGGGCTTGCAGGGTGGCCTTTATCCGTTCCCGAACCGTCATCATTTCTCCTTTCTCAAGCGAAATCTTCACCGCAAAGTGGCAATCGCTGTTAGCAAGCGGTAAATCCCCAGGCCTTTTGACACGGTAATCACGGAATGACACGGAAGACACGGAAAAGGCCCAGAAAATCATCCCAAAATCGGGATTCCGATTTTAGGATGCCGGTCGGCCTGCGGCGCGCTAACCCGTGTTCGCGCAGCGCCGGACTCTTTTGCTTTTTCGGAGGCCTTTTCCCGAAAAAACAAAAATTCTTTCCCGTGCCTCCCGTGTCGTCTTTTCCGTGTTTCCCGTGTCGAATGGCCCCTAGGGGATTTTGACACGGTAACCACGGAAGGCACGGAATACACGGAAAAGGCCCAGAATATCATCCCAAAATCGGGATTCCGATTTTAGGATCCCTGCCGGCCTGCGGCGCGCTAACCCGTGTTCGCGCAGCGCCGGACTCTTTTGCTTTTTCGGGCGCCTTTTCCCGAAAAAACAAAAATTCTTTCCCGTGCTTCCCGTGTCGTCTTTTCCGTGTTTCCCGTGTCTAAATCCCCAGGGGGTTTAAAACATCCTTAGAAGACCTTCCTCTTGATCTGGATCCTTTCTCCAAAATTGATTAGAAGACCGACTTCCATTCCAGTGGCTTTCAGATAATTGATCAATTGGGCCTCATGGGCCGAATGGATTTCCCGGACCGCTTTCAACTCCAGGATAACCTTATTTCCCACGACGATATCAGCTAAATAATCTCCGATCAACTCATCTTCATAAAAAATCTCGATCTTTTTTTCCTTCTCCGCCTCCAAACCAGCCTTGTTCAATTCAATCATCATCGCATTTGCATAGACGTTTTCAAGAAATCCAAAGCCTAATTTCCTGTGGACATTCAAAGCACATTCAATAACCTTTCCTGTTGTCTCTTTATATTTCATACATTTTCCGTGTCTTCCGGGCCTTTCCATACATCCTGTAGCGAAATCCTCTCTCAGGCCTTTTGACACGGTAATCACGGAATACACGGAAAAGACCCAGCATGAATCCCTGCCGGCCTGCAGCGCTTGATCCCGGGTTCGCGCAGCGACGATAGGTTTTGCTTTTTCGGGGCGCCTTTGCCCGAAAAAACAAAAAATTCTTTCCCGTGCCTTCCGTGCGTCGTTTCCGTGTTTCCCGTGTCTAAATCCCCGGTTCGACTTTGTCCGTAGTTGTCTGCGGTGTCGGTGGCGAAAAAAGGCCTTTGCCCTTTACTCCAGCAGATTCTTCCCTTTTTTGGCTTTGGAGGTTTCCAACTGGGGAACCTGGTCGAAGTCCTCGTGCTTCAGCGAGGCCCGAACCCGCTTCAGCAGATCCGACCGGCTGAGCTTCCCCTTCACGTCCCGCAGGTGCTTGCAGAAGTAATAAGTAAAGGCCCCGTTGTATTTGCCTCCGATCAGGGCGTCGGCCGAGGTCTGGTTGTCGGCGCAGCCGCTGAATAGGGACAAATACTCGGGAACCGGGGGCAGCGTGTTGGTGTTCGGGTTAGGGCGGCCGCTGAACAGATGCTGGAGCGGCAGGTCGCCGTCCACCCGGCATTGGATGTCCACCGGAGGCACCAGGAAGCGAGGCTTGAAGGACAACGCGGGCGGAAGCTGGGCCAGTCCCAGCAGCTCCCGGGTGGCGGTGCCGGAATGGCAGGAATCCAGCAGCACCTCGAGGGCGCAACCTTTGGGCAGGCCGGTAAAGATCTTCCGCAGCTCATCGTCCACGAGGTAGGTGCCGTCCCAGTCCATGTCGTGGGGACAGAGGATCTCGTCCAGTTTGTCCGTCAATTCGTCGCCGTTCCGATCCCGGATCTGGGAGCCGTGCCCGGAAAAGTGAAAGAGTAGCTTATCCCCGGCCTTGGCCCCCTTGACCAGCCACTTCAGGCGGTCCAGGATGTTTTCCTTCGTGGCCCGCTGGTCGGTGATGACCCGGATGTCATCCGTTTGGAACCCGAAAAATTTGATCAAGCTGTCCCGGATATTGGTTACATCATTTACACAGCCGCTCAGGTCCGAATTCTCCATCTTGTACCGGTTGATCCCCACCAGCAAAGCACGTTGAGCCATAAGAACCTCCTCGAAGTTTTTGTACGGCTTTGGATCTAAAGTGTAAGATCGGAAGGCCCGAAAAGCTTCTTTAACCTTTTTATTTAGGTAAGTTTAATTCCGACAGGTCCGGACAGCTTCTGCGGCCGGCGGCTGCCGCCTAGGGGATTTTGACACGGTAATCACGGAAGGCACGGAAGACACGGAAAATGGCACTTGGAATCATCCCAAAATCGGGATT
>JACRCK010000067.1 GCA_016219065.1 Deltaproteobacteria bacterium | reverse complement strand
GCCCCTCGTTACAACAACAAGCCCATGGAAACGGGACCGCTGGCCACCGTTCTGGCCTCCTATGCCAAAGGTCAGCCCGAGTGCAAGGCCCTGGTAGACACCGTCCTGAAACATCTGAATGTCGGGCCGGAGGCCCTGTTCTCCACTCTGGGCCGGACGGCCGCCCGGGGGATCGAATGTGCGGTAATCGCCGCGAAGACCGAGACCTGGTTAAACCAACTGGAAACCAATGTTAAAAAGGGCGATACCAATCTGTGCGCGGAATGGAAAATGCCTAAAGAGGCCGAGGGCGTGGGATTCGTTGACGCCTGCCGGGGAAGTCTCAGCCATTGGATTTCCATCAAAAACGGCAAGATTGACAATTACCAACTGGTGGTCCCCTCCACCTGGAATTTGGGTCCCCGCGATGCCGCCGGAAAGTTGGGGCCGGTGGAAGAGGCCTTGATCGGCACCCCGGTGGCGGACCCCAAACGCCCGGTGGAAGTGCTGCGGACCGTCCATTCTTTCGACCCCTGCATCGCCTGCGGGGTTCATATCATCGACCCGCAAACCAACGAAGTGTACGAATTTAAAGTACGTTAAAAAACCAAATCAAGGACGGGGCCTGTCTCTCCGGAGGCAGGTCCCGTTAAGCAACCATGGAAAAGGGTTCCCCAAAAATATTAGTACTGGGCATCGGCAACCTGCTCCTGCGGGATGAGGGAGTGGGCATCCACGTCGTCAACGAATTGCATGCCCGCTATCAATTTTCCGAAAACGTCAGCCTCGTGGACGGCGGGACTCTGGGCAGCCGGTTGATCGGCATTATGAGCGATTGTGAGGAGTTGATCGTAGTGGACGCGGTCAAAAACAGCGGGGCGCCCGGGAGTCTTTACCGCTTGGAGGGCAAAGACCTCCGCCTGAACAATCCTACCAAAAATTCGCTGCATGAGGCCAGCTTCCTGGAAACCCTGCTCCAGTGCCAGATTTTGGGGTATGCCTTCCAAACGGTGATTATCGGCGTCGAACCGGAGGATCTCTCCCCCTGGTCGGACGAATTGACCGCTACCGTCAAGAATAAGGTGCCTGATCTGATGCGGGCGGTGCTGGAGGAAATCACCCGGGCCGGAGGATTCTTTACTCCGCTTCCAGCGCCGGCCGACGTTTAAATACGAAAAATCTTGCTCCCGGCCATTCCCATCCGCAACAAAATACGTTAAACTAAAGCCGTTCCCGCTTTAAATACCTTGCCCTGAAGAGAGGTTTATAGATCAATGGATCTTTACTACCAGCCGAAAGATTTGGCCAAATTCCCCGAAATCGGCCAGGACGCCCCGGTCCTGGCCCAGAAATTTTTTGAATACTATCAAACCGTCTTTGCCGCGGGAGCCCTGACCGAACGGGAAAAGGCCCTGATTGCCCTGGCCGTGGCCCACGCGGTCCAGTGTCCCTACTGCATCGACGCCTACACCCAGGCCTGTCTGGAAAAGGGCTCCGACCTGAGCGAGATGACCGAAGCGGTCCATGTGGCTGTGGCCATCCGGGGCGGCGCTTCTCTGGTGCACGGGGTGCAGATGCGCAACGTGGCTGAAAAAATGTCGATGTAGATTGGAACCCCCGGTGGACCATTCCATAAGACAACCCGAGGAGATTCTGGCCGGTTCGCCCGTTGCCGCCGGGATCAAGAGCTTCGGGGAATTGATGACCGAAACCGGCCTGACCCTGGTCCGGGGTGACACCACCACGTTGCAGATCAATATGGGGCTGCTCTGCAATCAGGCCTGCCGGCACTGTCACTTGGAAGCCGGGCCGCAGCGCCGGGAAATCATGAGTGCCGGGACGGTGGAGGAACTCATCGCCTACTCCCGACGGGGAAATTTTTTAACGGCGGATATCACCGGGGGGGCTCCGGAGTTGAATCCCCATTTAATCCGGCTAATCGACGGCCTGGCCCCGCAGGTAAAAAGAATCATGGTCCGGTCCAACCTGACTGCTTTGACCGACGGCCCCCAGACTTCCCTGCTGGAATTTTTCAAAGAAAGGCGGGTGGTGGTGATCGCCTCCTTCCCGTCCCTGCAGCCGGCTCAGACCGACAGCCAGCGGGGTTCCGGAGTTTTCCAGAACTCGCTGGACAGCCTGCGGAGATTGAACGCCCTGGGTTACGGCCGGGAGGGCGGCGACCTGGAACTGAATCTGGTCAGCAACCCCGGCGGGGCTTTTCTGCCGCCCGCGCAGGAGGAAGCGGAAAAAAGGTTCCGCCGCGAATTGAAAACCCGTTGGGGGCTGTCTTTCAACCACTTGTACGTCTTCGCCAACGTTCCCCTGGGCCGCTATCGCAACTGGCTGGATCAATCGGGAAATTTGGAAAGCTACCAGCAGAAGCTGGTTTCCTGTTTCAATCCGGCCGCTTTGGGCGGGGTCATGTGCCGTTACCAGATATCCGTTTCCTGGGAAGGACTGCTGTATGATTGCGACTTCAATCTGGCCCTGGATCTGCCCTACGGAGGCCGGAAAGTCCATGTCTCCGCAATGGACGGGCCGCCGCCGATCGGCACCCCCATCCAGATCGGCGATCACTGTTACGCCTGCACGGCCGGCCGGGGCTTTTCCTGCGGCGGGGCTATCTGCGCCTGAGGTCCGGCCGTTAGGGAATCGCAGCCCTATAGAACTTGCCGGCTTCCAGGATAATGGGGTTATCCCCGACTTCTGCCGGAGCGCCGGCCTGGGATACGCGGCCTTCGGAATAAATAATGATTTTATTCCCCAGTTTATAGGCTTCGTTCAGGTCGTGGGTAACCAGGACGACCGGAATCTTGTATCGTTGCGCCACACCGGTCAGATAGTGATGCATTTCCAGGCGCAGCGGATTGTCGAGGGCTGAAAAGGGCTCATCCAAAAGAAGCAGTTTGGGACCCCGGATGAGGGCCCGGGCCAAGGCCACCCGTTGCTGTTGCCCCCCCGAGATATTAGCCGGCCTTTGGCCGGCCTGCCCTTCGAGGTGGAAATTTTCGATCAGGGCCTCCGCCTTTTCCCTTCGTTCTTTTTTCCTATAATAGACCATCGTTCCAGGCAATGTTTTTTTTAGCACTTGCTTTGGAAGGAAAGGCGTATTACAGATTCAAAAAAAGAGGAAATTACCGTAATTGCCGATGAACAGCTCAGTAAAAAACAAACCGATCAAGGTAAAGATCAACACCGCTTTTGCCATCGGGGATACGGGAGCGCTGGAATCCCTTCTGGACGAGCACGGGAATTTAATCCTGGAACTGGAACCGGGGACCACCGTGGAGGAGATGTTGCGGCAGCTGCCGGGCATGGGGGCGCCGGAAAACTGGTCCGATCTTTTTCTCCATGTGTTCGTCAACCACCGGGTGGCCCCCTTCGACCGGATCCTGGAAGACCGGGACCTCATCGATATCCATATTCCACTGACCGGAGGATAGGACCTGCCCCTGATTCTTTTAAGCTTTCCTCTTTTTGATCCATTTTTCAATTTCCACCGCCAGGAAGACGACCGTTGAAAGCAGGATCGTTACGGACAACTCTGCGGCACTGAGGGGTTGGGTCTTAAAAACGGGGTTCAGGAAGGGAACATAGATGGTGGCCATCTGCAGGAGGAAGGTCAGCCAGACGGCCCCGAGCAGCGACTTATTGGACAGAACCCCCTGTCGGAAAAACGACTCCTTTTCCGAGCGAATGGCCAGCACGTGCCCCATCTGGTTCAGGCAGAGCACGGTAAAGACCATGGTCTGCCAATGGGTCTGACTGGTGTGGATGGACCAGGCCTGAGTGAAGATGGAAACAGCGCCCATGAGGAGCCCCACCCAGATGATATGTACCCCCAGGCCATGGGCGAAGATGCTTTCCTGCGGGGGCCGCGGGGCCCGGCGCATGATGTTTTTCTCTCCCGGTTCGGCGGCCAGGGTCAGCCCGGGAACGCCGTCGGTCACCAGGTTGATCCAGAGGATGTGGATCGGCAAAAGGGGGATGGGCAGGCCGAAAAAGGGGGCCAGGAAAATCGTCCAAATTTCTCCCGAATTGCTGGTCATGGTATACTTGATGAACTTGCGGATATTGTCGAAGATGCGCCGACCCTCCCGCACAGCCTTGACGATAGTGGCGAAGTCGTCGTCCAGCAGGATCATGTGCGCCGCCTCTTTGGACACGTCGGTCCCGGTGATGCCCATGGCGATCCCGATATCCGCCCGCTTCAGGGCCGGCGCATCGTTGACGCCGTCCCCGGTCATAGCCACGAATTGCCCCTGATCCTGCAGGGCCTGGACGATCTTCAGCTTTTGCTCCGGAGCGACGCGGGCATAGACCTGAATCTTTTCCACCCGGTTTTCGAATTCCTCCAGCGAAAGCCGATCGAGTTCCCGGCCGGTCATCACGGCCTGTTCGTCACCGTCGAGGATCCCGATCCGCCTGGCGATCACCCTGGCCGTCAGCGGGTGGTCCCCGGTGATCATCACCGGCCGGATACCGGCCGACCGGCAGAGGGCCACCGCCTCGGCCGCCTCCGGACGGGGCGGATCCATCATCCCGACGATCCCCAGCAGGGTCAACCCCGTTTCCACTTCAGCCGAATTCAGGGAATCCGGCAGGCCTTCCCAAATTCGCAGGCCGTAACCGAGGGCCCGCAGTCCGTCCCCGGCGATGCGGTCGGCCAGTTCCAGGACCTCTGCTCGGTCGAGGGTCTCCCGGTCCCGGCCGGTGAACACCCCTTCGGAACGCTCCACGACTTCCTCTACGGCGCCTTTGGTAAAGGATACCACCCGGCCGTTATCCCAGGGATGGAAAGTGGTCATCAGCTTTCGGTCCGAGTCGAAGGGCAGTTCCGCCAAACGTGGAAAAGTTTTATCCAGTTTTTCACGCAGGAAACCTTTATCCCGGGCCAACGCGAAAAGGGCCCCTTCCGTCGGATCGCCGATGATCTCACCGGAAGCGTCCTGCCGGGCGTCATTGGAAAGAGCCAGGGCGGTGAGCAGCAGGCCGAGGGGTTTCCTCCCGGATAGCGGCACCTCGGCGCTTTCCACTGCAGATACCGGTAATTCCTTTGGGAGGAACAGGCGTCCAGCGGTGTAAACCTCTTCCACGGTCATGCGATTCAAAGTCAGAGTCCCGGTTTTGTCTGAACAGATATAGGTAACCGAGCCCAGCGTTTCGACCGCCGGCAGTTTCCGGATCAAGGCCTTCTGCCGGACCAGTTTTCTGGCGCCCAGGGCCAGCGCGATGGTAATAACCGCCGGCAGGGCCTCCGGGATGGCCGCCACCGCCAGGGAAATGGCCGTGAGCAGCATCAAGAGCGGCGGTTCGCCCCTCAAAAGACCGACACTAAAAACAATGGCGCAAATCGCTAGGACGGCATAGGCCAGCTTCTGCCCGAAAGAGGTAAGCCGCTTCTGAAGCGGGGTTTTCCCTTCTTCCTGGGACTGCAGCATCGTGGCGATCCGGCCTAATTCCGTTCGCATCCCGGTGGCCGTTACCAGGCCCTGTCCCCGACCGGAGGTGACCAGCGTCCCCTTATAGGCCATGTTTTTCCGGTCACCGAGGGAGAGATCCTCCTCCCGGAGCGCTGCCGTCTCTTTTTCCACCGGCACGGACTCCCCGGTCAGAGCAGCCTCTTCGATTTTAAGCTGGACCGCTTCCGCCAGTCGGATGTCGGCCGGCACCACGCCGCCGGCTTCCAGAATAATCAAATCCCCCGGAACCAACTGATCCACCGCGACCGTCTCGGCCCGCCCGTCCCGAATGACCGTCGCCGACGGGGCGGCCATCCTTTTCAGCGCCGCCATGGCCTTTTCCGCCCGGTATTCCTGCACAAACCCGAGCACGGCGTTCAGCAGGACGATCACGGCGATGGCGATCGTGTCCGAGGGCTCTCCGATGACTCCGGCCACCACGGCGGCGGCGATCAGCACCAGAATCATAAAATCCTTGAACTGATCCAGGAACATCATCAGAACCGATTTGCGTTTTTTTTCGATCAGTTCGTTGGGCCCGAAAAGCTCCAGGCGCTGTTGGGCGTCCTCCCGGGTAAGACCGCTGTCGGCTGATCCCAGCCTCTCCCGCACCTCCTCCACCTTGAGCTGGTGCCAGTGGTTAGATTTGTTTTTTTGGTCGGTCATGGTCGCTATTGCCTTTTTTTCTTTTGGAAAATCCTTGGCCCGGGACCCGGGGGCTAGACCCCATATAGGGTTTATTTACGCACCCCAAAGGGCGAAGTGGCAAAAAAAAACCTTCGCCACGGATAGATCGTGACAAAGGTCTGGCTTGTTAGCTGTGGCCCTAACGGGTGCTGCCGGCCTCCAGGCAAGCAGGCGTATTGACGACAGCCACCTTAAAAGCTACTCCCCTTTGTAAGGGTTAAAATTTATCAGAACCCTTTTAAAACTGTCAAGATGAATCGTCCGGAACCCGGTGGTAAAAAAAGAGTTGACATTATTTTTGGATTAGCTTATTTTCTTAGGCATTCCTAATTATATCGCAAAAACACCCGGGGCGAGCATGACTGAAACCGAACCGTTAACCGCCAGCTTAGAAGACTATCTGGAGGCCATTTTCCAGATCATCGCGGATAAACAGGCGGTGCGCCCTAAGGACATCGCCCGGTGCCTGCAGGTCAGCAACGCCTCGGTGACCGGGGCCCTCCGCGCCCTCGCCGACAAGGCCCTGATCAATTATACTCCCCATGATGTGATTACCCTGACCGCCGACGGAAAAACAGCGGCCAAAGACGTCGTCCGCCGCCATGAAGTCCTGCGCGATTTCTTTATCAAAGTTCTCGCGGTGGAAGCAGCGGCGGCCGACCAGGCGGCCTGCCGGATGGAGCATTCGATCCCCAAGGTCATCCTGGAGCGGTTCATTCAGTTTGCCGAATTCGTGGAAGTATGTCCCCGGGGCGGCTCCCAATGGATCGCCGGATTTGGCTATCATTGCGATCAAAACAACACCCGGGAGAACTGTGAAAAATGTGTTTCCGGAACGCTGGAAGAAGTAAAGCGACGCGGAGCACCCGGAGGTCGAAAAACGAGGGCGTCCAAAAAACTGAATGCTTTGCAACCCGGTCAAAAAGGCAAGGTGCTCAAGCTGATTGCCCGCGGGGAAACCGGCAAACGGCTTCTCGAGATGGGCGTCACCCCCGGGGCGGTCATTGAATTGGAGCGCATCGCCCCGCGGGGCGATCCGATCGACATCAAGGTGAAAGGGTATCATCTTTCTTTGCGGAAAGAGGAGGCTGAGGGGATCGAGATTGAAGCCTTATAGGTTGCCGGCCAAGCCGCTGCGGAGTGGTCAGATGGGCTCCTGACCTATAAATTTTTTTGGACTTTATTTTAGGCTTCCCTAATTATTTTTGTTTACCCTTATTATGGGCGAAGAGCGGGTTCGGATGGAGATAATCATTGGGATTTTTATAGCCGGAAGCGACGGTCCGGGGTGTCCCGGCCCGGATCTCACGGATAGGCCACGAAAGCCGGTGACGGACCGATGACGGCCTACGAATTGTTAGCGCAACATATCGCCGACCTCCAGGCCTTGCTGCAAGCCAATAGGGATCTGCTGACAGGAGCAAGGGGCGGAGCTGAGGAGCCGGTTAGCGACCCGTGCCTTTCAACCTGCCGTCACCAACGGTTATTAAGAAAAACGTTGCTGGAAACCATCCAGGAACTGGAAGCTTCCCGCAAAGCCTTCAAGTCCAAACAACTGGAGGCCTTGCGGAAAAAATTAACCGCGATTTTAGCGGAAATCGCCTAACCGGAAAATAAAGACGGAAGTCCTACGGTCTGACGCCGGGCGTCGGAAAGTGAGGGCGTGACGAGATCGGTCAAAAACCGAAAACTCGAAACGCCCTTTTTTTATTTCCATTCAAGGAAAGGAGACCACAGTATGAAAAAACTCAGCCGTATACTAATGGGAGGACTGCTGGTCCTGCTGGCCGCCACGGCCGGTTTCGGTGAGGAAAGCAAACAAGAGCCGTCGAAATCCGGTCAGGATTTGGGGGAGCAGACCCCGGAACACGGAAAATTGAATACGGCGGATGCCTCGCCGGTGGAACCGGGGTCTTTGGATGTGGAATTCGGGTATGGCTACACCTGGGCCAAAAATGCCTGGGACCGGGACGGAAAGTCCCGGTCCCGGGGTCTGCGGGAAGAGCATTCCCTGGGGCTGACTCGGTCGAACTTTCCCTGGGGGGTGACGGTGGGTGTCTTCCAGGATTTCGACCTGAGTCTGGGTCTGGAATATCTCTGGCTTTTTGACGGGGACCAACTGAATCCCACACGGGGCCAGGGTATGAGTGATCTCGGCCTGGGGGCCCGTTATCGATTTTTAAATTGGGCAGAATACCATCTGGAGGCCGCTTATATAGTCGGGCTGACGATCCCCACGGGAAATTCTGCCGACGGCCATTCCCTGGGTACCAGTCAGGATTTCTGGAGTTGGGAAAACGTCCTGGTCGTGACCAAGGACTGGGGGTCCTGGACGGCGAACGCCGACCTAGGCTACTCATTGCCCTTCGGGGAAAAAAGGGGTCCGGCCCGGGGCACTTTCTCGGCCAATCTGGCCCTGGGCTACCAAATCTTTCCCTGGCTGCAGCCGGAAGTGGAATTGAACTATACCCGGGATTTCGCAACTGAAGGAGACCCCGGGGAGAACCTGGCCGTCACGGCCGGTCTGGTGCTGCCGATCAACGACCTGCTGCGGGTGAACCTGGGGGTTCAGCATAGTATCTGGGGTCGGAATTCGGATCAAGGCACCGGCTTGCTCCTGACCGTCAAACTGGCTTTTTAGCATGAACCGGTAATTCCTTCCTAACGCGGCCCAACTCATAGCCCTGCCTCCTCGGGAGGCAGGGCCTGCTTTAAATGAATGGCTTCTTAATTTTATTAATCGGCTTCCCGCTCCGGTCACCCGGGCGGTTGATACCCAGCAGCCTTTGAACTTACCCGTTTATTCTTCCGCCTTCGGAAGCAATAAAAAGTTGCTGCCATTTACTTACACCGGGGATTCCCGGTGTCTTTGGGCGGGATGGTGATCTTTTCCGCCGGGATAACGATCGGATCACCCGACAGGAAGGGCAGGTTATGGATGTTCCGGAAGGCGTGGTTGGCCTGCATGACACCAACGAAGCCGGCACGTTGAACCTGATGGTCACAGGCCCGCATGGTCATTTTACCCGTTAAACCATCATATTCCATGCCTTCCCAGGCCTTAATAATTTTAGCGGCTTCCATTGATTTGGCTAGGTTGATGACCTCGCCGAGCCAGAGTATGGCGTCGGCATCCAGAGCGATCGAACTGGGCACGAGGTAAACGGAAGACATCTCCGGATGGTTTTTCTTCAGCCAGGCCTGCCATCCTTTGACAAACTCCTGATTTTTTTTAGTCTTCACCGTAGCCAGATAGCAGTCCCCCGTTACACTGCCCAGGGCCGCTTCCCCCGCCTGACTGATATGCATGGCACTGTCCAGAAAATAGGCGCCGAAGATCGCTTTCAACCCCAGACTTTTTGACTGCTTGATCAGATTGCCCAGGTCCGGGCCGAAGTTTCCGGTAATAACCACATCCGGCTTCAAGGCCAGGGCCTTGGTCACATAGGGACCGAAATCTTTGGTAGCCATGGGGTGGAATTCCTCTCCCACGATTTCCTGATCGGCCCTTTTCACCTTCTGGAACATCTTTTTGAAGGAGTCAGCCACCGCATGGCCGAAGGCATAGTCTTGGTTCAGGAGATAAAAACGCTTGTGCGGGGTTGTGGCAAAATAGTGGGCCAGGATGCCCGAGTGCATGGAGGTACTGAGACAAACCCGGAACGAATTGAGTTGAAATTCCGTCCCCATGATTTCGTCCGCTTCGTTGTGTAAAATAAGGTGAATCACCCCCAATTCCATGGCTACCTTCGAAAGCGCCAGGCCCACCGCGCTGTTGGTGTTGTTCATAATGATCTTGGCGCCGTCCTCTAAGACCGCTTTCTTGGCCATGCGGATCGCCACATCGGGTTTCATCTGGTTGTCGTACAGCTTCAGCTTGACCGGTTGCCCCAGGACCCCGCCCTTGGCGTTCAACTGCTCCACCCCATATTCGACAAAGGCCGCCACTTCGGTCCCCACGTCCTTGAAGGGACCGGACAGGGGTTCGATGAGCGCCAACACCACAGGCTGTTTCTGGGCCTGGGCCGAGACCGCGACCGGAAATCCCATCAGGGACAACAACAACCAGACCACCAATGCACCGCCTGCTATCTGTTTACCGATTTTCATGCCTAACCTCCTCCTGATTATTTTAACCGTCATTATGGAACTACCGTTGGTTTGCCCCGCGGATCCTCCGCCAAGCGGCCTGGACCTCCGCTTCTAGACTTCCAAATACCTCCCCACCACCTCCGGACGGCCCTGGAGATCTTGCGGTGTCCCGGCGAAGACGATCTCCCCCTTGTTCATGATGAGTACCGTGCCTGCCAGTTCCATGATGGCCTCCAGGGATTGTTCCACAAGCAATACCGACACCCCGGAGCGGTTGATCTCGGCGATGACCGCCAGCACCGTTTCCACCACCTGGGGGGCCAAGCCCTCCGTAGGTTCATCGATGAGCATGAGGGAAGGATCCCCCATCAAGGTCCGGCCGATGGTGAGCATCTGTTGTTCACCTCCGGAGAGGGTTGCGCCCTTAAAGGAATCACGCGCCTTCAGGCGCGGGAACAAATCATAGATCTTGTCGACGGTCCAACCCGCGCTTTTTTTCTTGCCGCTCTTCAAACCCATGGCCAGGTTTTGTCGCACGGTGAGTGTGGGGAATATCCGGCGGTCTTCCGGCACGTAGCCCACACCGAGATTGGCGATTTTATAGGATTTGAACCCCTGGATCTCTTGGTTGTCGAGGCGGATGATGCCGGATTGCGGGGGTACGATCCCCATGATGGTCTTCAGGGTCGTTGACTTGCCAACCCCGTTTCGGCCCAGAAGTCCTACAATCTCACCCTTTTTGACCTGAAGGGAAATATCCTGCAGGATATGGCTTTTGTCATAAAAGGTGTTGATCTTATGCAGTTCGAGCATCCTTCTTCCCCAGATAGGCTTTTTTAACCCGTTCGTTGGACCGGATCTCATCGGGGCTACCTGTGGCGAGCACTTCCCCGTAGGAGAGGACGGTAATCCTGTCGGCCATGGAGAAGACCACTTCCATGTCGTGCTCTACGACCATCACGGTCTTGCCTTGGGTAATCCGCTTGATCAGGGAAACGGCTTCGCGGGTCTGTTCTTTCGTCATTCCGGCGGTCGGCTCGTCGAGAAGAATAAGCCGGGGCTCGGTCGCCAGCGCAATACCCACCTCCAGTGCCCTTTGCTGGCCGTAAGCGAGCTCCCTGGCCGGGACGTCTTGAATGGCATCCAGGGTAAGGGTGTGGACCAGTTTCAGGGTCTTTGCGCGCACGGCCTCCAGGCGGTTAAGCCGTGTGAAACTGAAGCGGATCTTTTGTGCGGAGAGGACGGCGTTCCGCAGGTTCTCATAGACAGTCATACCGGGGAAGACATTGGTGATCTGGAACGATCGCGCCAGCCCCAGTCTCAAGATGGCATGGGGAGCGAGATGCGTAATATCTTTACTCGCGAACCGAATCCTGCCCCGGGAAGGTCGGTATTTTCCGGTGATCACGTTAAAGAGGGTGCTCTTGCCGGCCCCATTGGGGCCGATGACCGCATGACATTCCCCCTCTTGGATCGTCAGGTTCACATCATTCAAGACCTGCAATCCTTTGAAGTCCTTGTAGACACCGCTAAGGTCCAGAATCATATCTTCCTCTTCCAGCCAAATCGACCACGCAGGATAGAACGGGACAGGAGACTGACGAGCCCTGTTCGCAGGTAAATGACCAGGAGGATGAAGAGCACTCCCAGGATAAACTCCCAGCGGTCGGTAAGGCGGCTCACCCAGTCGGTAAAATAAAGGTACACCCCAGCGCCCAGGATGGGACCTACGAATGACCCGGCGCCTCCGATGAAGGTCATAAAAACCACCTGCATGGACATGGCCGTATCGATGCAACTGGTGGAGACAAACCCTTGAAAAAAGGAAAACAGGCCCCCGGCGATGCCGGCAAAAAAGCAACAAATTATGTAGAGGGTGAGTTTGGTCGTAAAAACATTGTAGCCCACAAAACTGGAACGCTCGTCATTTTCCTTGGTCGCCCGGGCGCTGTTCCCGAAGGGGGTCACGGTAACATACCAAAGCAGCAGCAGCGAGACGATTACAATGGTCAGGATAAGATAATAGACGTGGGTCACGTTGTTCATGGCGATGACGCCAATCCCCGGGAGGGTAAGATCGAGTTTCTTGATGGAAAGCCCGTCGTCGCCTCCGGTAAGGGACCGCCACTTGAGGGCCAGGGCGAAGAAGAATTGGTTAAAGGCCATGGTCAGGAGGGCGAAATAGGCCCCCTTGAGCCTTACGCAGAAGAACCCGGCCAGCAGACCTCCCAGAGCGCCGCCCAGGCCCCCGGCGAGGAGCGTCAGGAGCAAGGACAGGCCCAGGCCATACTTGATCAACAGGGCCACCGTATAAGCGCCGATGCCGAAATAGGCGGAATGGCCCAGGGAGAGAAGGCCCCCGTACCCGAAGAGCATGGAAAAGCTCAGGGCAAAGAGCGAAAAGAAGGCGATCTCGGTGACCATATTCACGTGGGTCACGGGGAGTACAAAAGGCAAAAGCCCCAAGAGGACCAAGCCGCCGGCCGCGATAAGGATTTTTACCTTCACTCTTTATCTCCAAAAAGACCGTGGGGCCGGATGATCAGAACCAGGGCCATGAGGACAAACTGGAAAACCAGAGCGAACTTGGGAAGAATCAACACCCCGTAGGACTGGAGCACGCCGATCATCAGCGAAGCCACCAGCGCCCCTAAAAGACTTCCGAATCCGCCGATTACAATAACCACAAAGGCGTCATTGAGGATATCGAAACCCATGCTCGGGTTGGTACCCAAAAAGGGACCGGCGATGACACCCCCAAAACCGGCCAAGGCCGACCCGATGACAAAGACACCCAAAAAAACCCGGGGGACATTGGTGCCCAAGGCCGCGACCATCTCCCCATCGGAGACAGCGGCGCGAATGGTTATCCCGATTCGGGTTTTCAGGAGCAGGAGGGCCATGAAGATGAGGACCAGAAGGCCGCAAAGAAGAATGAAGAGACGGTAAAAAGGATAGGTGGCCCCTAATATAGTCAGGGAACCGGAAAGGACGGAGGGAATCTCTATGGCCGGCAGGGAGGAATTGCCCCAAAACCACTTGACTATTTCACCGGTAACGAGAAAAACACCGAAAGTCAGGAGCAACTCATAGACATGACCATACCCATGGACCTGGCGCAAGAGAAATCGTTCCACCAGGCCTCCGCCCAGGGCGGCTCCCAGAGGGGCGAGCATCATGGAGAGCCAGAAGCTGCCCGTATAGGCTGTAATCGAATAGGCCAGGTAGGCCCCCAACATATAAAACCCGGCATGGGCAAGATTTAAGACCCCCATCATGCCGAAGACCAACGTGAGACCGGCGGCCACGAGGAAGAGCAGCATACCGTAGACGATCCCGTGAATCGCCTGGATAACATAGATATCAAAAGGAATGGACATGTGGTATCTTTTTACCAGCTGAAGGTTTAACCGTTTCCTGCAGGTCCCCGCTTCCTGAAAAGTATTCCCGGAAAACAACTTAAATCCCGGGCGTCCGTACCACCCCAGGATCCTGTCAGCTATCGACCGGCCCGGACCGAGGATGCAGAACGGCCAGCAATTCCATTATTTTTCGGTCGCGCGCCACCTCTTCCCGGCCCAGGAGGCTGCCGGGCTCATAGGTGTAGAAACCCCTGCCGGCTTTCCGGCCCACGTGACCGGCCTTGATCTTCTCCTCGATAATCCGGCGTGGGTCAGGCGACTCGTAGCGATATTGGTGCATGTTTTCCATCCCGTACCAAAAAATCTCCAGGCCGGAAAGGTCCATGCCCCGTAAAGGACCAATAGCCGCCAGTCGCAAGCCCAAACTCCCCGATACGGCTTGGTCTATTTCTTCCACTTCGGCCACTCCGTCCTGCAACAGGCTCAATGTTTCCCTCAGGAGGGCAAACTGGATCCGGTTCACCAGATGTCCCGGGACTTCTTTTAACACCCTGATGGGCGTCTTCCCCACCTTTTTCAGCAAGTCGATCGTTTGTTCCCAGGTTTCCGGAGACGTTTCGGGACCCCGGACCACTTCCACCACGGGTATCAGATAGGGAGGGTTGAACCAATGGGCGACGACCAGCCGTTTCCGGTCTTTGACCGCCTTGCCGATATCCGAGATCCGCAGCAGGGAGGTATTGCTGGCCAGTATGGCGCCGGCCGGTGCCAG